>CAIQJJ010000891.1 GCA_903872065.1 uncultured Anaerolineales bacterium
GATAAGAATATCTCCTGGGATGCCAAAGGCGGTGTCAAGATTTTTGCCGTTTGCATCTGGTCGCATAATCTCCACGGCCATCCCTACTGTTTGCTGACAATCCTCATCCCAAACCGGCGCGCCGGAGAAACCTTGTGTCAACTGAGTTGAACTGATTTGCAACCTTTCAGTATTATCCTTGGAAACTCTGCCGATAATCTCGCCGGCAGCGCGCAGAAAGCTATAAGCGCCTACTTGTGGATACCCCAACGAACGAAAGGAGTGTTTAGCATGTTCTTTGTCGGAACTGACTGGCAGTGGCCGCACGCCGCCTGGCAAGCTGCCCGTGAACTCTAAAACAGCCACGTCTTGTTCAGCGGGCGGGCGCCAGGGATCGGCAAGCACTGTCGCCTGGCAGGTCTCTGTCCGATTGTAAAACCGGACTGAGATCGCCGCTCCTGGCCCGCTTCCGGCCGCTTCCACCACGTGGGCGCAAGTTACGGCCAGTTTTTCAGCGACCAAAAAGCCGGCGCCGGCCATCTTTCCCTTTGTATCCAGAATACAAAAGACGCCATTCTCCCAGGGTATGTTGTTTTCCTGTGCAGCCATAGTTGTCTCCCTTTTTCGCGAGAACTCTCTTGAATCAGAATGTTCGTCAGTCAGCGCTAAACCGCTCACGGAGGAGCGATAGAATTCACGGATATTTTACCGCATATTGGCTGCAGACAAAATAACTCAATTTCCATGAGCAACCCCATCCTGGATGGCAGTAAGCACTTCTTGGCCGGCGCGCATCATGAGCGCTATTTCGGATCCGGCCAGGATCATCCGCATGCCTCGCCTGGCCCAGGCCACTGCCAGCCTGGGATCGCCCATGGCGATCGCCGGGCAGACCAGGCGCTGCTGGCAGGTAGAAATCGTCTTCTCGATGGCCTCAACCAAAACGGGGGCTTCTAACTGGCCTGGAACACCCAGAGCGATGCCCAGGTCGTTCGGGCCAATCAACGCCACGTCCACCCCAGGGACAGCCAGGATCTCATCCAGGTTTTCCAGCGCCTGGCGGGTCTCGATCTGGATCACCAGCATCGTCTCGCGATGCACGCTGTCGAGAACTTCCTGGACTGGCGCGCGCCTAAACCTGGTAAAACCGCGTTCCAGGGCGCTGCCGCGCTCCCCCAGGGGCGGATAACGCATTTGCTGCACCACGCTGCGCACCTGCTCGGCGTTGGTCACACGCGGGATCATCAATCCCTGCGCCCCGACATCCAATGTCTGGGCAATATACGGGTAGGCAATATCCGGCACGCGCACCAGGGGGGTGATTCCCATCAACACGGCTGCCCGCGAAAGATCGCCGATCGTTTCGATCCCGAACCCGCCGTGCTCGTTATCAATGAGGGCGAAATCGAAACCAGCATTTGCCAGAATTTGCATCACCGATGGCTGGCGGAACTCTGCTACAAACATGCCGACCTGCAAATGCCCGGCGAGCAGGTTGCGCTTGAGCCGGTTGGGAGGAATAATTGATTCTTGGGACATAGAGAGGGTCTCCTGTGGGATTCGTATGGAAAGGTTACTGGCCTTGGAAGGTTATTATACCGAGATTCCACATTGAACCAACCTCTGCTGCGGCGCGATTTTCGCTTCTCACCCTCCTGCTATCTGGCTGCGGATCAGATCGCGGTACCAGTAGGCGCTGTCTTTAACGATGCGCTTTTGCGTCTCGTGATCGACGTAGATCATTCCCATTGGGCAGGTGTAGCCGAGCGCCCACTCGCACAGATCCATCAGCGACCACATGAAGTAGCCGCGGATGTCGGCCCCCTCGCTGATGGCGCGGCGCAACTGCGCCAGGTATAGTTCCAGGTAGCGCTGCCGGTAGAGGTCATGCACGCGCCCATCCTCCACCTTATCCTGCGTAGCGGTACCGTTTTCGGTGATGTAGACCGGCGGGTTGCCGTATTCGTCGCGGTAGCGCATCGCCAACTGGTAAATGCCGGAAGGGTAGGGCCCTGGCCCCAACATGGCGTCTTCCACATATTTGCGTCCCATGGGTGTCTTGCGGTCAATCCAGGCCTGGAAGAAGGGAATGTCCCACGAATAATAGGCAAAGAGCGGGCTGTAATAGTTCACGCCGAGGAAATCGGTCGGCTGCGAGATGATCTCCATATCGCCGTTCTGGATCGGCGGCTTGAACAGCCACAAGCGCCGCCACAAGACTTCAGGATATACGCCGCGGTACAGCCCGTCCAGGTAGAAGCGGTTGACGAACAGATCGGCGAACAGGGCGGCCTCGCGGTTGGGCAGTGTGTCTTCGGTGGGAAAGACCGGGAACTGGCTCAGGGTGATGCCCACTTTGGCGTCCGGCGACAGGCTGCGGATGCGCTGCACGCCCAGCCCGTGCGCCAGCAGTTCGTGATGCGCGACCTTGAAATAAGCCCACGGGTTGCGCTTGCCGGGGGCGTGCTCCCCCAGGAAATGGCCGAACATGGCGTGTTCCCACGGCTCATTGAGCGTGATCCAGTGCTTGACGCGGTCGCCCAGCGCCTTGACAACCACTTCGACGTAGTCGGCGTAATCATACGCCCCTCGCCGCCCGATGAAACCGCCGTAGGCGCTGGCCAATGCTTGCGGCATATCCCAATGGTAGAGCGTGATGAACGGCGTAATGGACTTCTCCAGCAGCGCATCCACCAGGCGTTGGTAATAATCCAACCCCTTGAGATTGACCTGCCCGCGGCCCTCCGGCAGCACCCGCGCCCAGGCGATCGAGAAGCGGTAGGCGTTGTGGCTGAGCTGCGCCATCAGATCAACATCGGTTTGGAAATCGTGGTAAGTATCCACCGCCATCTCAGCCGCGCGGCGGTGTATGGCGCGACGCGGATGGTGCATGAACGTGTCCCAAATGGAGTCCCCCTTGCCGTCCTCATTCCAGCCGCCCTCGATCTGAAAGGCGGCGGTGGCAGTGCCAAAGGCAAACCCGCGCGGAAATTGCAAACTCAAAAAAGAAGATTCACTCATTCCTCATCATCCCTTCTCATCCCTTGTAGTGACGACTTCAGTCGTCCTGGCTTGCCGCAGGAAACGACTGAAGTCGTTACTACATTCATCCTGACCGGCAAGGAAACGACTGAAGTCGTTACTACATTGATTACTCATTTCTTAACACCCTCACCACACGCTTAACAGCTTCTTCGGTGGGGGGAATATGCAGCCAGACGCCGTCCGCCTGGCGGATGATTTCGACTGGACGAGGGCCGGCGGATTCGACCTGCATCCGTTCGGCGTTGAAGCCGCGCCAGGCCGGCAGGTAGATGACGGTCGGCGCGCTGGCGGCAGGGTCTTCTTGCCAGGCGCATTCAAAACTGCGGCTCTGCTCGTCATAGCAGTAGCTTTCCAACCGCCCGGCGACGCGCTCTGGATAAGGTCGCCAGAGCGCCTGGAAGCACGCCGCGTCCTCGATTTGCTCCTGGTACGCCCAATAGGTCTCGCTGCACAGCAGGCGCTCGAAAACATGCACCGCGTCCCAGGCGGCGCGCAGCGTATCTGGCGCTTTGCCAAACGCGCCCCACTCGCCCACCAGCATCGGCCATTGATGGCGCTGGGCGCTTTCGGCGTGGCGGCTGAAGATCAAATTGACCCGCCCGGCGCTGCTGTGAGCGTTGTCCGGCGTATCCACCACCAAATCGTAGCCATGCGGCGCATAAGCCTGCTGCGCCTCGCCCTCCAACGGCTGGACGGCGCTGTAAATGCCCATATTGCTGCCCATGCTCGTCTCCAGAAACAGCACCCCATCCGCGTCCACCGTGCGGATCGCCGCCGCAGCGCGCCGGAAATAAGGCATCACCTGCTCTTGCTCAAACTGCTGATAAAACGGCGTCGGCGCCTCCAACACCGCCGCATACACCTGCGGATCAGTCAGCAATTGCAAAATCTGCGACCTCCCCTCCGTCGTCATCCACATCTCCATCACCCCCCCCTCTTCCTCCCCCCCCTTCCCTTTTAGGGAAGGGGGCCGGGGGGTTAGGTCTGTGGGGGTTAGGTCTGCAGGGGTCTGGTGGCTTAGGTCTGTGAGGGCTTGGCTGGCCTCCTCCCCCATCCCCCTCAACACCTCCGCCCCGCCGGCAAACTGCGCCGCCAAAGCCTGCGGCGCAGCGCGGCCCATCATCGGCTCATTCAGCAGATCGTAACCGATCAACGCCGGGTGCTGACCGAAGCGCTGCGCCAGCAGTTTCCAGCAGGCGGCCAGGTGATCTTGCAGCCCGATGTCATCCGCGGCCGGGGCATTGCGCCAGAAATTATCCAGCGCGGTTTGCACCGCCGGGCTGTCGAAATAAGCGTCCGACCAGACCGCGTTCTCGCCGACATGCGGCTGGCCCTCGTGCAGCGTCGCCCAGGCCGGCGCGCCGTCTGAGTACAGCACACTGTACAAATCCTGGTGCATATCCAGGAAGACATACAGGCCGTTGGCGTGCGCCAGGTTAAGCTGCCGCTCGATGCCCTGCAAATAGACCTCATTGTACACGCCCGGCTGCGGCTCCAGGCCGTCCCAAATCACCCCCAGGCGGAGGCAGTTGAAGCCCCAGCGGCGGAAGGCGGCAAACGTGGCGCTCTCTTCCGCGCCCAGGTAGCCCTCCTGCGGATTTTTGTTGACGAAATTGATCCCGTGCAGCAAGACCTGGCGGCCCTGGCGGTCGTAAAAGTTTCCATGCTCAGTGCGAATTGGGTGGGTGGACATCATCATTCTCCAATCTTAACACGATTTTGGTTGAAATCTACCTCAACCACGACGCCGTTGGCGTAAATGGCGCGCTGGCGTCGCAGGTCGCCGTCTATAAATTCGTGCCGGAGCAGTTCCGCGTGCGCCACGCGCGGTTGGAAGGCGCACAACTGCTGCAGGCGCTCGATCTCCTCCGTCTCGGCCTCGATCGAGAGATAGCCCGTGCCGCCGTTCAAGTAGGCGTGCAGCAGACCGCTCTCACCCTGCGGGACGCCCCACCCGCCCGTCGTCAGCGACCAGGGCAGGATCAGGCAGTCGTGATAGACCAGGTTGAAGAGCGGGACGGGGATGCCGCGCGCCGGGCCGTTATCCTGGGCGCCGGCCAGCGCGTATGGCCCGTGATGCACCAGTTCCAGGTAAGGGACGGCGAAATCAATCGACTCTTCCGAACTGACGATCAGGCCCTGCGTCCCCAGGTGGGCAAAGCTCTGCTGGCGATATTCCATGCACTGGCGGCGGCTCATGCGGTGCTCAGGATGGAAACATTCATCCAGTTCGACCACCGCGAACACATCCAGGTAAGCGCCGTCCAGGGCGACGCCGCCCTCTTTCAGCCGCGCATCGTTGCGGCGCACATAGTGGGGCGCCTGCTGGGCGCATAGAAAGGCCTGCTCCCCGCCGGCCCAGATCGCCTCATCGGGGACTTCGCCCAGCTCATTTTGCACCGCCTGGTCGGGGTTGTAGGTGGCGGCGTCCTTATAGTAATCGCGGTACTGATCGTGCGTGATGATCAAATACCCCAGTTCGTGGCAGGTATCCACCAACTGGCGCATGCCCTCCCAGCCGCCGGCGTCCTTGCAAGGCGGCAAAACATCCGGGTGTTGGTTGTCGTAACCGCGCACCCCCCATCCGTCCAGGTGGATATAGGCTTTCTCCACGCCTTTTTGCTTGAGCGCCCTGAGCTGCGCAGCGCGCGTGGCAAAACTGGTTACGCTGTAATTGGCGGATGGGTCGGCGGCGTTGTAATAATGCGAGGCCGGCTGTATGTTGTTGCAAATGCTGGTGTGGATGATCGGCGAGCCGATCAGCTTTGCCAGGCGCTCTTTGCCGATTGCTTTTTCGGCCAGGGTGCGCAGCAGACCATGCTCACGGGCGTAGGCGCGGTAAATCTTGGCCAGGTCGTTGTAATCGCCATCCGCCACGAAGTGGATTTGCAGCTTGCGGGTGTAGCGCAGCAGTCCGAGCGAGGTCTGCCAGAGCGGGTAGAGCAGCGTCGGGCCGCCGGCGGGATGTTCCAGGCGGTAGCCGCCGTCCCAGGGCGTGTCCAGGATGATGAGATTGCCGGCCCGCCCGTCAATCTGCCCCCACCAGGGCATATAGGCGGCGCGGCTGTAAGCCAGCCCCGTGCTGAAGGTGAACAGTTCTTGCTCCCAATCGTTCGGGATCAGGCAGCCCTGCATCATCGGCAGGACGGTGTAGCTGGCGCGGCCTGGGCGCAGTTCAAACGGCGCTGGCCAGGCGACGCGCAGCAGACCAGCGTCATCCACCAGGGGGATCAACTCGCAGTGCAGCACGCCCGCCGCCTCTTCAATCCACAGGCGCGTTTCCAGTTCGAGGGTGATCGGCCCGTTGGCGCTGCGGAAGCCTTTGAAGATGGAGCGGACGCCGGCCCCGACCCCGCTCTGGAAAGGGGCGTGGACAATCTGCCCGGCGCTCTCCAGGTACACTTTCTCGCCGGTGAAAAAGAGACTGGTCTGGTTGCCAGGATGGTAGGCTTCCGCCGAGCGCCGCTGATCGGGCGGCAGGTATTCGAAATAGGGGCGGAAATCGGGCCGGCTGCGCCAGGTCTTGCCGGCGTGACTGACATGCAGCGCAAGGGTTTCTTCATTAAAACTTAGGGTAGGCATGGACATTCTCCGGGGATAGACGCTCTGGATCGGTTCGATTGCAGCTATTATAGTTTGTGTAAGGCTTTCACGATGATCCACAGATTTACGCAGATTACACAGATTTTAAGCCAGGTTTGCAAAGATTAA
>CAIQJJ010000892.1 GCA_903872065.1 uncultured Anaerolineales bacterium
CGTCAGAACATCGGTAAATTCGGGGTCGGGGGTGGAGGGGCTGCGGAACAGGCGCTGTTCCTTGCAATATTTTTCTACCAGTTCGGTGGAGCGTCCGGTCAACTGCAGGTAGCGCAGGGTTTCATCATCCACCGGGAAAAAGCCCATCGTCGCCCCATATTCGGGGGCCATATTGGCGATCACAGCCCGGTCGGTGAGGCTCAGGCTGTCCAGGCCAGGGCCGAAAAACTCGACAAATTTATCCACCACGCCGCGTTTGCGCAGCATTTGGGTCACAGTCAAGACGACATCGGTGGGGGTGACGCCCTCGCCAATGCTGCCGCTGAGTTTGACGCCGATCACATCGGGAATGAGCATATCAATCGGCTGGCCGAGCATGGCGGCCTCGGCTTCGATTCCGCCCACACCCCAACCCACTACCCCCAGGGCGTTGATCATCGTGGTGTGCGAGTCGGTGCCGACGCAGGTGTCGGGGAAGGCTTCCAGTTGGCCCTCGTCGTCTTTGGTCATGACCAGCGGGGCTAAATATTCGAGGTTGACTTGATGGATGATGCCGGTCGCCGGCGGCACCACGCGGAAGTTGCGGAAGGCGGTTTGCCCCCAGCGCAGAAATTCGTACCGCTCGCGGTTGCGCTGGAACTCGAGGTCGGCGTTGCGGGTAAGCGCATCCGGGCCGAGGTAAAAATCCACTTGCAGCGAGTGATCGATCACCAGATCAACCGGCACCAGGGGGTTGATTCGCCGCGGATCGCCGCCCATGCGGGCCACCGCCGAGCGCATGGCCGCCAGGTCTACAATGGCCGGCACACCGCTAAAATCTTGCATGATGACGCGGGCAGGGATATAGGGCATGGCCGGGCGCTCTGTGGCTTTGGCCGACCAGGTCGCAACGTTTAGAACATCCTGGCGTGTCACCTCGCGCTCATTGCATTGGCGCAGCAGCGATTCGAGCAATACACGGATTGAAAAAGGCAGGCGGTCAAGTTGGGTCACGCCGTCCTTTTCCAGTTTGTCTAACCGATAAAAGGTGTAGTTGCCGGCAGATGTCTTCAAAATATCGCGGGCATTAAAGAAGTTTTTGGACATGGGGAGACTCCAGGGGAATGAAAATCTTTTCGAGGATTATACCGCTTTCCTGAATTTATTTTTTCAGAATCGCGTCTGTCATCTTGGCGACTTGGGCCATGAATGCGACATCATGCACGCGCACGATGTCTGCGCCGCGGGCGATGCCGAGGGCCACCGCGGCCGCGGTGCCGGCCAGGCGTTGGTCGGGCGGCAGATCGAGGGTGTAGCCGATGAACGATTTGCGCGAAGGGCCTAATAGAACCGGGTAGCCCAGGGCTTTGATCTCGCCCAGGCGATTGAGCAGCGCCAGGTTTTGTTCCACAGTCTTGCCAAAGCCGATGCCGGGGTCCAGGATGATTTGCTCAGGCTGGACGCCGGCCTGCCGGGCGATGGCTGCGCTTTCGAGCAGTTCGCTTTTCACCTCTTCGAGCAGGTTTTGATAGGGGACGCCGGTGTAGCGGCCGCCGAGTTTTTCTTTGATCTCGGCGTGCGCCCAGGAACTGCGGTTGTGCATCAGGACGACCGGAACCCCCCAGCGGGCGGCGACGGCGGCCAGTTCAGCATCCGCTTTCAGCCCCCCAGACATCATTCACCATTTTGGCCCCGCTTTGCAGGGCGGCCTCGGCGACGGCGCTCTTGTAGGTATCCACCGAGAGCATGACCTGTGGAAATTCCGCCGCCAGGGCGCGCACGACCGGCGCGACGCGGGCGATTTCCTCCTCGACCGGGACGGCCTGCGCGCCGGGGCGGGTGCTTTCGCCGCCAATATCCAGGATGTCTGCCCCGCCCGCCAGGAAATCTTCGGCTTGTTCCAGCGCGGCGCGCAGAGCATCGCGCGAATTGAGCAGCCCATCTCCCGAAAAGCTGTCGGGGGTGAGGTTGAGAATCCCCATGATGTAGGTGCGTGTACCCCAGGCAAAGGGTGTGGTCATAGAGAAACGTCTCTTTCAGCGAAGGGGAAAGTTAAACCAGTTTTTCTAACGGCTGCGAGAGCCATTCTTCCGCAGCGTTGAAATCGGTGAAAATTTTGGCCTGCACCCCGGCCCCGGTGGTCAGGGCGGCGATCTGGCGGATAGCCTCGCCCACGCCTGGGTTGGCTACCACGACCGCCAGGCGAATGTTGCGCGCCGCCGGGTCGCTGTTGACCTCGATGGCGACGCGCAGGGCGGGTTCGGGGATGCTCTCCAGGGCGCGCAGATCGTATAGATTGCGCGTCAGGCGATCCGAGTCGTAGAGGTGCTGGCTGGCGAAATCGCGCCAATGCTGCAAGGTGGCCGGCGTGACATCCAGAAAGGTGAAATACATGCCGCCATCGGGGCGGCGGACGACGGTGTAGCCGATTCCGGCGGTGGGTTTCCAGTTGAGGGGTTTTAATTCGGACATGGCAAGCTCCGTAGGTGGGCGACAATCAGAACAAGGGGGAGGCGGATAGCTGCGCGCCGGGGAGTTCGGCAAGCAGTTGGCGGATGCTTTTGTGCAGCACTGGATGGCGCAGGTCGGGCGCCAGGTCGGCCAGTGGGAGGAGGACAAAGGCGCGTTCGTGCAGGCGGGGGTGAGGGATGGTCAGATCGGGGGATTCCAGGATCAGGTCGCCATAGAGTAAGATGTCTATGTCAATGCAGCGCGGCCCATACCGGAAGGTTGGGGCGCGCCCCAGGGCGGCTTCAATGGCTTTGAGGTGCGCCAGCAGGTCCCTGGGGGGCAGGGTGGTTTCGCCGGCGGCCGCCTGGTTGAGAAATTTGGCTTGTTCGGCAAAGCCCCAGGGCTCCGTTTCGTAGACCGACGAGCAGGCTGCCAGGCTGACTTGCGGCGCGAGCGCCGCCAGCGCTTGTTGAAGGTAGCCCAGGCGGTCGCCCAGGTTAGAGCCAAGCCCCAGGTAAACGGTTGTGCGATCGGTCAAGGTAATTTTCTCCATGGTTGGGCGCTGCCCGCGCCAGGCATCCTGAGCCTGTCGAAGGATGGCGCTCCCTGCAGCCAGGCATCCTGAGCTTGTCGAAGGATGGCGCTCCCTCAGCCAGGCATCCTGAGCTTGTCGAAGGATGGCGCTTCGAGCCGTTCAGGATTCAGCGCCGCTGGCTTAGATTTTATCACTCGAATGGCAAAGTATAAACAGAGACGGCTAATTCCGGATGCATATCGCGCCGGGGAAAATTTAACCGCAAAGCCGCCAAGGACGCCAAGTTTTTAAGCATTACTGGCGCGAAGTGGTACAAATACAGATTTCGTGTATTGGAAGCGAAGCCAGCTTAAAACCACTAATAACACTAATCTACACGAATTTTTTTTCTTGTTCTTCTTATTCGTGAAAATTCGCGTTATTCGTGGTTAATCTTTGCATTGGAAGTGAAGTCTTGAACGGCGTCATTTTTCAACTCAGTGAGGTAGAAGTCTTTGAACGATTGACAAAATGACC
>CAIQJJ010000893.1 GCA_903872065.1 uncultured Anaerolineales bacterium
GCCAGGCGGCGGATGGCCTCGCCCGCCAACGCCCGCCCAGAGCGCTCGGCGCAGGCAAAACCGTACTGCGGGCCAGGGCGCGCCATGTCAAAGTGATTGATGTCGCCGGCGCAGCCATTCGAACACAGCACAGTGCATTGCACGCCGAGCGCCGTCTTGATCAGCCGGGACATCACCCCTTCATAGTCGGCGCTGAGCGCTGCGCCCCCCACCTGGTCGGGGTGCAGCGCATAATTTGTCAGCAGCGCCAACGGGGTCTCCTCGACCGAACGAAACAGAAGCAAGCCCAGCTCTGGGTCGAGCGGGCCGGCCGGGCGGACAATATCGGGACTCTGGAAAGGTGGATTGGTGCGCAGGCTGCCATCGCGCATCCAGTAGCGCCGGTTGAAGGCGATCCCTTGCACCTGGCCATGCGCCAGCCAGGCGGTGGCTGGCTGCAAACGCTGCGCTGCCAATACCACGGCGTCCGCGATGCGACGGCCAAGCACCGCCATATAGGCTGCATCGGCAAAGGTATTGGCTTCGGGCCAATCGGTTGTGGCGGGGGCAGTGTGAGTGTGAGTGCAGGCGATCAGCACGTGATCGGCAGGGATGCCGGCGCGCCGCGCGATATCCTGGCGAATGGGCAGAGTAACCTCCCGCTTGAGTTCGATCAGATCGCAAATCACCAGGGCCGCCATCTCCACGCCGCAGGCGAGGACCACCGCGCGAACATATAGATCGTCGTGGATAGCATCCGCGCGGCGTTCAAAGTAGTAGCCAGAGAGACAGACACCCAGGGGTGGAGTAATGATCAGTTCACAACAACCGATGTGCAATGTAGACATATTTGAGGTTACCTGCCCGCCAAGAGATCGTCAATCTGCACCGCCCGGCCGCTCTGAATTGATTGGTTAGCGGCCACACCAATCAGAATTGACATGGCGCCGGCATGCGAGCCAGCCATGTAGCCCAGTGGATCGGGAAACTCTTTCCCGCTAAAGAGGCGCATCAGCAGCATGCCGTCGCCGCCGCCATGCCCGCCGGTGGATTTCGGCACGTCATAGGTAATGCGGTCGCCCTTACGGTCGTAAATATGGAACTGCTGCGTCAGGCCGGCGGCGCGGAAACCGCTTTCGATCTCTTCCGCCTCCAACCGCCCGCCCGTTCCACTGATAGAAATGCGCCATCCCTCGTAGGGACTGTGGGCGATCAGCGAATAGGTCAGAAACGGCCCGCCGCGATAGGCCACATTGGCCGACATGGTATCGTAGATATTGATCTCGTCACGGAAAACGCAGCGATCGCGCAAGTAGCCATCGGCCTGTTCCGTGTCGAGATAGAGCGCCTTGATGTCCGGATCGGCGGCGGCGTTCCAATAGAACTCGCAAGTATCGGTATGGGCGCAAACGCGGCAGTTGACGCCGCGCGCGGCGCGCTTCGGGCCGTAGAACTTAAGCTGCCCCAGGGCAAAAACGGTCTTTGGCTCATCCTCGATCCACCAGTTGACCAGATCGAAATGATGGGTGGCTTTATGCACCAGCAGCCCACCGCAGTTTTCCAGGTGAGCGTGCCAACGGCGGAAATAATCCGCCCCATGCGAGGTATCCAGCAGCCATTCAAAATCTACGCTGAGAATCTTGCCCAGGACGCCGGTGCGCAGGACTTCTTTGATGCGCGTGGCGAAGGGGGTAAAGCGATAGTTGAAGGTGACGATCAGCTTGCGCCCACTGCGCTGCTCGGCAGCCAGGATGGCGCGGCATTTCTCATCGTCAATCGTCATCGGCTTCTCAGTGATCACATCGCAGCCGGCGTCCATCGAGCGGATGATGTACTCATGGTGGAAGCGATCCATGGTGGTCACAATCACACAGTCGGGGCGGGTCTGCTGAAGCATGGCGTCAAAATTATCAAAGAC
>CAIQJJ010000894.1 GCA_903872065.1 uncultured Anaerolineales bacterium
AGGTAGATATTTTGATTTCGACCGATGTCTTGTCTGAGGGCCAAAACTTGCAAGATTGCGGCGTCTTGATCAATTATGATTTGCATTGGAATCCCACCCGCATGGTGCAGCGCGCCGGGCGCATTGATCGGATCGGCTCGGAATTTGACACGATCGGGATTCACAACCTGTTTCCAGACGCCGGCCTGGAACGTTTGTTGAAGTTGGTGCAAAACCTGAGCCAGAAAATCGCCCAAATTGATGCGACCGGCTTTTTGGACGCCAGCGTGCTGGGCGAAACCGTCCACCCGCGCAACTTTAATACCCTGCGCCGCATTCAAGACGAGGATGGGGCGGTCATCGAAGAGCAGGAACAGTTCATTGAATTAGCCAGCAGCGAGTACTTGCTGCAAGAGTTGAAAGCCTTGTTGGCCGGGGGGGCGAAGGAAAAACTGGACTTGCTGCCAGATGGGATTCATTCCGGGCTGCATCGCAGCAATGATCGCGGGCTTTTTTTCTACTACACCGTCTCAGCGCCCAATGAGGTCGTGCAGCATTTCTGGCGCTATTACGATCTGCAAACCGGCCGGATCCTTGACAACCGCTTTGTGATTGCCAACCTGATCAACTGCGCCCTCGATACACCGCGCTTGATCGGCGAAGCCGATGTCTTTGCGATACAAGCCAAAGTCCAGGCCCACATCATCGAATCGCTTCAAGCCCAGGCCGCCCTGGAAGCCGCCCCTCAGATCATTGAGCCCATTCAGCAGACCGTCACCGCAGTGCTGCGCCAGCATTTGAGCAACCCGGCCTTGCAGCGCAGCCAGGTTCGCCAGGCGATCAAAATCCTGGGCAGACCCATGGTCAAAGTGGCGCTAAAACGCCTGCAGTCTGCTTATCAGCGCTGCCAGGCTGCTGGCGATGTCGCTCAACTGCTCAACGAGATATTGGGGGATGAGCAGACGCCCGCCGAGCCTGAGGCAGTTGTAGAATCCTCGCCCTGCCTCTTAACGACCGATGACCTGCACCTGGTGTGCTGGGAATATATTTGGTCGTAACCGCGATCTTCACATTCAACCCCATCAATTCCAAATCTGGAGGCGAGGCTTCAGCCGAACTGAGTCAGATCGGCTAAAAGCCTCGCCTCCAGCCGAATTTGGAATCACTGATTCAACCCTTGACACATTCAAACGCGGCATGATAGACTCATGCTCGTTCTAATCTTATTCTCAGAAAGGATGCGGCGCAAGGCATGGCAAAATATCTTCTCAGCCTGATCGCTCTCAAATCTATCCTTCGCGATGGTGTTTGGAGCCTTTCCTTGTCGGAGTGCGCCTGCTGACTTTGTAGATACACTGAGTGTGTAACTTCCGGCCACGGTGCATTCGCCCGTGGCCGTTTTGTTTCCTGGCGCAATTGCCGGCCGCGGGTCTGCCACGTGGCCGGTTTTTTTGTTTGAGGCAACAACTTGGAGAATGACAATGACAATCGAACAATCCTTATACAAAGGTCAATTGATCCGCCTGGCTGTGATTGACCATGAAAATGATGCTCCGATCGAATCTCGCTGGACGCATGACAGTGACTATTTGCGCCTGACCGGGGCCGCCCCGGCCCTGCCCCTCTCGCCGGAGCGCGTCAAGAAAAAATATGAGGCGCTCGAAAAGGCCATGGAAGAGAACAAGAACATCTTCCACTTCGCCATTCGCCGCCGTGCGAACCAACCGACAGATGCGGTTTCACCCGCCGAGGTGGCTTCAC
>CAIQJJ010000895.1 GCA_903872065.1 uncultured Anaerolineales bacterium
GGGCGTTGTATCCAGCAAATGCGGTGTCAGCAGCGCCTCCGCCAGGCGTCCTACCGCGCACACCGAATGGGTGGGGTGAACGCTGCGGCGCACGCCGGGACGCAGGCGAAAAGTCTCTGGAATGATCCCAACATTGGAGGGGGTGGCGCGCACATCGAAGATCGGTTTCTCTGGCAAGACATGCTCATAACTGAGCGCCGGCAAGAGCAGCGTCCCCTCGCCGCCCAACGCCGCCAGCAGGCCCTGGATGACCGTCTCTGCGCCGCCGGGGACATGACCCAGGGAGCGCAAAGAGGAATGCGCCAGCAGCACGCCGCCCGGGCGCACCCCCAGCGCGAGCAAATCAGTCGTTAGTTGGTGAAGAAAATTTGTGTTCATCGTTTTGTCATTGTAGCATAAAGATAATCCGATGGGGAAAAAAAGCAAGTTCTAAAACGCCGCGGATCAAGGAACAGCGGCGCTGGTTTGCGCGCCAAGCAGATCGGTTGTGGCAAGATACGCCATGCGCTGCTTAAGGAAATCGGCTGTTTTTTGCACTGCCTGGTCGTAGCTGGTCAGGTCTACCAGGCTGCGCTCTGCATTAGCGGCATGGATCAAAGCCGAATAGCGATCAACAGTATCCACCGCCGCGCCGCTGAGGTGAATTTTTGGGTAAATTTCCTGCAGCTTTTGCTCGTAGAGAGCCTTAAAGGTGGGATTGGCAATGAAACGGGTGAACAGCAGGTTTGGCCCGCCGCCGCGCCCGCCTCTGCCGCCAGCGGAGCGAAAATAGAGATCGTAATTGACGCTGGCCCCGCCCATCGTCAGCTTGCCCAGGCTCTCGTTGGCGTCCCACATTAAAAGCGTAAAACGATGCACGGAGTCATCGTAATAGAGATAATAATTGTTCTATCGCGGCGAGGAAAGCGCCGCCATCCCTGGCTTCGGCCTGGGCTTGCCGATCGCCAAAGCGCTGATCGAAGCCCAGGACGGAACCATCCGCATGGAAAGCCAGGCCGGCCAGGGGAGCACAGTGATTCTGCACCTGCCGGCCGGCCGGGCGTAAAAGCCTAAAGTTCAAACTCGCTGCCGGCGCGCGCCGCAGAGGCGACGCGCATCACCTCCAACGCCTGCTCCAGTTGGATCGGATAGGGCTCGCCATACCGGATATCGCGGTAAATATAATCCCACAAGACAGTGTTGCTGCCAGGTTGAACCTGACGCACCTCCTCAACCCAGGGCAGGCTTTCCGGGCTGCCAAAATGGTCGCCCGGGTTGCCCGGCTGCGCCTGGCGCGGAGGCAGAGTCTGGTTGGGGTCGAGGTACTTCAAATGGATGCCCTCGTCGGTCAGCGTCAGGCTGCCGCGCCGCCCAAAGATGCGGTAGACCGGCTCCCCCAAAGCGACGCCGCCGCTGATCTCCAGGTCTACCAGCAGGCCATTCTGCCCCTTGAGAATAATCTTGACATGATCCTCGGCATCCCCCACAGCCGCCACCCGCGCCAGGGAGCTAAACTGGCTGGCAATCGGGCCATTAATGAAGCGCAGCGCATGATCAATGATATGCGGCCCCCAGTTGAGCAACTGCCCGCCAGCAAATTGCTTAAGCGTCTGCCAGTCGTCGCGGCGCGCATAACCATGCCGCGCCAGGCGAATTTCATAGACCTCTCCGAGCAAACCAGAGGCGATGATGGCCTGGATCTGGACAAAATCGGGGTCGAAACGCCGGTTGTGGCGGACAAAAAGCTTGCCGGCGGAGGTCTTGGCGGCTTCAGCCACCTGCAGCGCCTGCGCGTAGGAGGCGGTCATCGGCTTTTCCAGGTTGACGTGTTTGCCAGCCGCCAGCGCCAACAGGGCATGCGCGGCATGATCGCAAGAACGGGTGGCAATATCCACCAGTTCCACCTGCGGATCAGCCGTCAAATCTTCAATCCGTTCGTAGACCGGGCAGCCATAGCGATCGGCCATGCGCTGGCGGCGGTCGGCGGCGATGTCGCAGGCGGCGACAATTTTAAATTGTTCGGGATGCTCCTCCAGTTCGGGACAGTGCATGCCCCAACCGGCGCGCCCCAGGCCAACAATCCCAATCCTGACAGGGGTAGTCATCACATCATTCTCCTCTGGCTAAAAACCAGCCCGGCGGATATAGTCCCGGCTGATGGCCAGGTCTTTGAAGGGGTCTTGTAAGTGGGTATCATGTTCAACAAACACCCAACCCTGATAGCCCACCTCTGCCAGAGCGTGCAGCACGGCGGCGTTATCCAGACCGATGTTGCCAGCGCCCAGTTCGCAGAAGCGGCCGCGCTCATACCAGTTGGCCGCCGCGGGATCGTTGAGCAGCCAATCTTTAAGATGAATGGCTTGCAGGCGGCTGGCGTAGCGCCGCACGATTTGCACCGGATCGCCGCCCACCGCGGCCAGGTGGGCGGTATCGAGGATCAACTGGCACTCCGGGCAGCGCGCCAGAAAATCCTCCAGTTCGGACTGCGTCTCGACCAGCGTCCCCATGTGGTTGTGCAGCGCCACATGCACCCCCCAACGGGCGCACGCCTCGGCCTGCAAATTGACCTGGCGGCAAAAGACAGCGAAATCCTTGCCGTTGACCGCCGTCCAGACATACGCCTTGCCAAAAGCGGCCGTCCACTGGATGCTCATCTCAGGCGTAGCGGCCAAAACCGTGGCGAAATCCATGCCCAGGGCGTGCATCAGGGCGGCGCGCCGCAGCGCATCCGCCTCGCTGACAGGCGTCAAACGCTCCACGCCCTCGTAGCCAATCGCTTTCAGCCCTTGCCAGCGCGCTTCGTAATCGAAGACGCCGCCATCCCAAACATTCATGCCGTAATCGGCGACACCGAATTTCATAAACGAACTCCTTCCAGGCGGTGTTCTGCACCGTCAGAATAACAGTTTTTTTCTATGGTCAATAGATTCGCTTCCCCACTGCTAAACAGAATATTCAAGACTTGCGCCGCCGCGCCGCGCGCCCCGGCAAATTCATCCAACTGGCTGACCACAATCCGCACGCTGCCAACAGCCTTGCTCAAGGCGTGCAATTTCATGCTGCGCCGCGCCGCGTCCAGGTAGACATTGGATTTCGAGAGGACGCCTCCCAGGATGATCAGCCGCGGGCCCAGCAGGTTGACGGTGATCGCCAGGCCAGTGCCAAAGACCTCGCCCGCCTCGTTCAACAACTGGTAAGCCAGTTTATCGTCCTTTTCGGCAGCCGCGATGACCTGCTCAATCGTCAAAGGCGACTGCGCGCGCAGGGCGGAGGGCATCCCCAATTCCCCTAGCTTTTGCGCTGCCCGTTTCAAGACTCCTTTGGCAGAGGCCAGCGTCTCCAGACAGCCAATATTGCCACAATGGCAAGGCAAGGTTAAACCTGGGATCGGTACATGCCCAATCTCGCCCGCAACGTGACTCGGCCCGATATACGCCCGCCCATTGATCATTAACGCCAGCCCAATCCCTGTATCCGCCAAGGCATAGACAAAGTCCTCATCCCGCCAAAGGCTGCGGCCATAAAGAACCTCGGCGAGGCCCAGCGTGCGCACAATATCATCCACGGTGACATGAGCAGTGTAGAACACCGCTTGAAAATCGGCCTGGGCGCGCAAAGCGGCGCTCAAGGCGTAATTTTTCAAGGCCGCAGTCAGTTCTACATTAGCCGTCCAGGAATGCACCACACCCGCCTCAGAATCGACCACCCCCCATACTCCCATCCCCACCCCTAAAATGGCATCTGGCGACAGACCAGGGCAGTGATCTGCACTGCAGCGCTCTACCGCCCGCGCGGTTAACGAGGCCAGAGTATTCAAAATTGCGTCGCGGCTGCTCAAGAGAGACGCGCGTTCCTCCAAACGATAGACAACCTCGCCGGCCAGGTTGACGATCACCACCCGTTGATAGGCATCGCTGACTTCCAACCCAATCGCGTAACCGGCCTGCGCATTAAGCGAGAGAAAATCAGCCGGGCGGCCCGATTCCGCCTCAGAACGCCCCGTCTCACAGATCAGTCCTCGCGCCAACAAGTCAGCCGTCAGGCGGCTGATCATGCTGGAACCGAGGCCGAGATGCTGCCCCAGTTCACGCCGCGTGATCCGCCCGGCGCGCCGGATGAGCTGCAGGGTAGAAAGCAGGTTCGCGTTGGACATAAAAAGTCATTTAGATTATAGCATAAGCGTCTACTTGTTTGAATAATATCCACAAATCAATTCTTATTGCGTTGACTTTCGCCGACTAATTTGCTAGAATGAAACGAACATCCTGAAAGGAGGTCGCGCCGCCGCGCATTGACCCATGAAACTTTTACCAGAAGATTTTGATTTTGATGGCAGTATGTCACGTCCAGTTTTGGAGCATTATCTTTCTCGTTCCATAACGATGGCCAACCTGCTGCAAGGCAACGGCTGTGTGGAGGACAACCTGCGCATGCTGCACCGCTTGGGCGCCAAGTTCGTCGGGCGCGCCCTGCTGCACTGGGGCGGCGAGAGCCGGCTGGCCGGCAGCCTGGTCAAAGGCCAGGAGATCGCCGCACGCCTGCACCACCTCGACCCGCAGATTATCCTGCAAGCCGGCATTTTTGAGATCGTCACCACTCAGGTCAACGACATCCCCATCCCGGCTTGGGTGTTCGAGGGATTTGAACGCCAGGCCGAAGAGCGTTGTTTTCGCTACAACGAGATGATCTACGCCGATGGTTTGTATGTCAACCATTGGGGAGAAGGCGCGTCCGTGCCGGACATCACGCGCCTCGAGACGCAAATGTGGTTTTTCTACCTGGCAGGAGCCTATATCCGCATGGGCGCCGAGTCGCTGCACATCGGCCAGATTATGCTCATTGGACGGCATGACCCCGAACTCAAAACCTGGTGGGACTTGTTGAGCCGCATTCGCCGCTATGCAAAACAGCACGCCCGCCGCCATTTCGTCTTGTTCGACGCCCATGTCTCCAGCGGCGTGGGCTGCTACGGGCTGTCGGATGACCCCACGGTTGCGCCTGGCGGCTATCGCGTGGGCGAGAACCTGCTGCTGGATTTTCACGCCCTGCCGCTGCGCATTAAAGAAATTTCTGACAGGCCGCGGCAGGCCGAACTGCAGGTCGGCCACCTGGATGCACTCTACGGACGCAGCATCGGCGGAACTACCCCCAGCGGGTGGGTCTGTGACAGCCTGCCCTACCTGGTGGAGTTTGATAATTGGGGCTCCAGCGGACATGGCGGCGAGAGCGTGGGTGGGAAGATCGGCCCGATCCAAGGCATCAACGATCGCTATTGGGTTTGGGGCTGGGATGAGATTTGCTGGTTTGCGCACCAAAGCGAAGCCGAGCGCAACGCCTGGCTGAGCTATGCCTGGCAGTGGGTAAAAGATCACGATGCGAACGGATTCGTTGAAATGCCCGGCATGCGTGGTCTGGCGGATGCGGTGGGGGAAGTGCATGAGTATTACGCCAATACGCGCAGCGCGGCCTGCCCGCAAGGCTGCAACCAGGAAGAGACGATTCTCGCCATCTGGAATTCATAACCATTTCACCCTGTCCTGTCATCTATCGGAGGTTCGTATGCCGCTCTATGAAGACCGCAAACATGCCGTCAACCAGGTGATCTTTGAGCCTGCGCTGGCGGATCAAATCATTCATGGCTTTGAGGCCGTCGCCGCTCACATTATCTCTCTTGCAGCATCTCGCGCCGCGCCGCGAGACGCCGCGGCGTCTCAACACCCATGCCTCGCCCTGGACGGCTGGTATGGGATTGATTGGCCGGCGCTCACCGCCGCCCTGTCCGCAGCCGCCCGGCAGGCTGGGCTGGCGCTCGAACTGCGCTCAATCAATGAAGTCTATCTGCCCCTGGCAGAGATCGAGGCGCGCAAAAAGCGCTATACCGATATTGGCGATCCCGGCTTTGGCTGGGTCAACCTGAATGGCAAATTGCAGGACATCATGCAGCCCGACAAGATCAACGCCCTGCGCGCCGCGCTGGAGCAACCCCAGGCCGTGGTCATCGTCTATGGGCCAGGGGCGGCGATCGCCGAACTGGCCGACGCCTACGACCTGATCTTCTACTTTGACAAGACACGCCAGCCGATCCTGTGGGACCTGTGGGATGGCAAACTCGTCCCGCTGGGCAGCGACCAACCCAAGCCCGATTACTATTGGAAAGAGTTTTACTACTTCGATTACTATTTGCTCGACGCGCAAAAGCATTTCATCATGGAGCGGATGCATTACTGGGTCGAGGCGGTTTCACAGGAGCATTTCAAGCTGCTGCCGCGCACGGTGTACGAAGCCCTCATCCAAACTCTGCTGCAATACCCGCTCAAACAGGTGACGATCTTCCAACCTGGGCCGTGGGGCGCTTACCGTTACAAAGACTTGTTCGAAGTGCCGGGCCTGGAGTGCAACGCCTGGAACGAGACCGCCGGCCCGGAGCTTTCGCTGCTGGTAGATATTGGCCGCGGCGACCTGATCAACCTGCCCGTCACCAATCTGCTGCAGCGCCCGGCGCAGTTCGTCGGCCCTTATATCGCCGCCAACTACCCGCGCTGCTTTCCGCTGGATGTCTGGCTGGACGATGGCTATTTCCCCACCCCTACCCCCGCCGAGCGTATCTCCATGCCAATCCACAATCACCCCTCCACCGACTATGTGCGGCGGCATTTCAATGAGGTGATCGGGCGCTATGAGACTTACTACATTGCCGAGGCTTACGAAGGGGCCAACACCTGGATGGGCTACAAAGACGACGCCGACCTGGATGAGTGGGAACGCTTATGTCGCGCCTCCAATAACCTGGCGGAGATCCCCAACTGGAAAGACTTCATCGCCGGTTGGCCGACCAACGTGGGCGATCTGTTCCTGATCCCGCCCGGCACCACCCACGGGCATGGCGGCAACCAAATGGTGCTGGAGATGGACACCTCGGCTGGCATCGCCGCCACCGAATACTCGTTCTTTGCCTACGATTTCGCCCGCCCCTCCTGGGATGATGTCAGCAAGACCATGACCGGGCGGCCGCTGAAAATGCACCTCGACCACGCCTTCGACAACGACAAATTCTGCCGCGAGTCCTATGTGCGCGATCACCTGCGCGCCCGCCCGATCGTCCAAAAGTGGACCAAGGAATACTCGCTCGACCAATACACATCCGATCCGTGCATGCCTTTCCATATTGAGCGTCTGCACTTTGAGAAACGCGCCGAATACAGCACGCAGGGCAAAATTCTGCATGTCCTCTCGCTGACGCGCGGCAAGAAGGTGATCGTCCGTTCAAAGCGGGATCCGCGCATTGAAAGTCCCATCGTAAGCTGGCAATCGTGCATCCTGCCGGCCGCATTCGGCGACTATGAGGTCATCAACACTGGCGAGGGTGAATGCGAGCTGGTGATTTTACGCTGGAAAAACGGCTAAGCCGCCCTACTGCCAATTATGAAGCTCTTGCGACGCGATTTGCTGCTCATCGGCTTGATCAACATGGCGGTCATGTTTTGCTACACCGTCCTGGGCGCGCTGCTGCCCCTGCTGCTCAAAGATAAGGGCTTCGACAGCGGGACGATCGGTTTTGCAGTGGGAAGTATCTCCTTTGGATCGGTGCTGGGCTTTTTGATCAGCGCGCCGGCGATTGACCGCTTCGACCGGCGCTGGTTTATCTTCGCCGGCGGCCTGACGTGGGCAATCACCTCCCTGCTTATGGTGTGGACGAATGCCGCCCTGGGGGTGGCGCTGCTGCGCCTGGCGCAGGGCGCCGGGTATGCGGTGCTGTATACCGCCTCCCTGGTCTACGCCACACAATCCTTGCCGGTCGAGTGGCGCGGCCGGCTGGTGGGGGTGATCGAGGCCATCGGCGCGACTTCGATCTCCGTCACCCCGTTGATCGCCTACGCCCTGGCCGGCGCAGCCGGGCTGTTTGCGGCTTTCCTGGCGGCCGCCGGCGTGGGCGTTTTGATCGCCTTTTGCGCCTGGCTGCTGCCAGGGCAGGCGGCCCCGGCGCGGGTGCATCCGGCGGCGGTCTTCCAAATCCTTGAGCGGCGCGCCGTCGTCCCCTCCCTGGCCGCGGCGGCGCTCTTCTTCAGCGCCTCGGCCTTTGTCAACCTGGCCCCGCTGGTCGCCCTGCGCCTGGACGTGACCCAGATCGGCCTGTTCCTGGGCTTACGCGCTCTGGGGACTGTGCCAACCCGCTTGCTCTCAGGCTACCTGGCCGATCGCCTTCCCTTGCCGGCCATCATCATCCCCGGCTATACCCTCGCCATCCTGGCCTTGCTGCCGCTGCCCTTCGCCGCCCAAGAATGGATCGCCCTGGGACTGGCCTTCCTCTTCGGCTGCGGCATGGGCCTGGCCTCGCCGGCGCTTTCGGTATGGGTGTTGAACAGCACCCCGCCTCACCAACAGGCCGCCGCGCTCAACACCCTCTACCTGTTCAGCGAAGGCTCTGGCTTTCTCGGCGCGTGGGCCTTTGGACTGTGGCTCGACCACTTCAACCTCTACGCCATTTATGGCCTGTGCGGTGCGATCTTCCTCGGCCTGCTTGGCTACTTGCTATTCCAGCGCCGCCAGGCCGCCGTCGCCGGTGCGAAAACAGAATAAACTTTCAAGTCGCTATGCCCCCTATTCATCCCCTGACCCCCTTTCCTCTCGGCTCGCACCTGTGTCGCGAGCCCATGCCGCCCATGGACGAGCTCAAGCGCGACATGGAGACGCTCAAACGTCACGGCTTCAATCTCATTAAACTGCAAGAACATTGGATGGTGGATGAGCCGCTCGAAGGACAGTACGATTTCTCGAAGTACGAAGAGTTGATCGACTATGCCGCCCGCCTCGAGACGGGGGTTTACCTGGGCCTATTACGAAAATAGACCGGTCGGGCGCTTGTAGTGGCGACTTCAGTCGCTAACCTTGCCCATAACGGCTGAAGCCGTCACTACGAAAGCGTCTTTTTTCATCCTTTGGGTTGTTGCCTAAACATGATCTCTGACTTGCGAACAGGCCCCTGGCTGGCTCTACCGCAAGCATCCCGGCTGCCGCATGGTGGGGCGCAATGGACAAACCATTTTCTACGAGGCGCAAACCACCCTGCCGATGGATGGCAAACCCGGCCCTTGTTACGATCATCCCGGCGCGCTGGCCGACCAGGATCGCTTTATCCGCCGCCTGGTGGGCAGCCTGGGCAAATACGAAAACATCGCCGTATGGAACACCTGGCAAGAGGTCGCTTACTGGCCGCAGGCCGCGGTTGGGCAGGCAGTGTGCTTTTTGCGAAAACAGCCTCAACGCGTTTCGCGCCTGGCTGAGGGAAAAATACGGCGATCTGGATGGGCTGAACCGCGCCTGGAATGCGCGCTACCGCGATTGGAGTCTGGTTCAACCCGGCAGGACATGAATACAGTCCGCCAGCAGACTGATGTGCGTGTGATCCTTATTCACCCTGGCAGGACATGAATACAGTCCGCCAGCAGACTGATGTAAACCGTCTCACCTTCAGCGTAGATCGCGGTATGGCGCGGGTCGGTATCCACCGCCGTCAGAAGCTGCCCGCCGACCTCCACATCGTAATCCACCAGGTTGCCCAGGTATGAAGCGCGCCGCACAACCCCCGGCAGGTCGCCTTTTGCAGCCACCCGCAGCATCTCTGGCCGCGCAATCAGGGTCAAGCGGGCGCCTTCCGCATAGGATTCCTTCACCTTGCTTAAATGCACGATCTGGCCATAGACTCGCACCAGCAGATCGCCCGGCTTACCACTGATAACCACCGCCTCAATAAAGTTCGCCCGCCCAATAAAGTCCGCCACAAAGCGCGTGCGCGGCAGGCGGTAAACCTCCATCGGCGAGCCAATCTGCTCAATCAGCCCCTTGTTCATCACCACGACCCGATCGGAGAGGGTCATCGCCTCGATTTGGTCATGGGTTACATAAACGCTGGTGATCCCCAGGCCGCGCTGGATGCGGCGGATTTCGGTGCGCATGCTCTCGCGCAGTTTGGCGTCCAGGTTTGAGAGCGGCTCATCCATCAACAACACCTTCGGCTCCATCACCAGGGCGCGCGCCAGCGCCACGCGCTGCTGCTGGCCGCCCGAAAGCTGGTTGGGTGCGCGCTTCTCATAACCGCTCAATTCCACCAGTCGCAACACTGCGCTCACCCGCCGCTCAACCTCCGACTTGGCGACGCGCTGCACATTTAATCCGTAGGCGACATTTTCAAAAATATTGAGGTGGGGGAAGATCGCATAACTTTGAAACACCATAGACATATCGCGCTTGTTCGGCGGCAGCATATTGATCTCTTTGCCATCTAAGATAATCTGCCCTGAGGTGGGAAAATCAAAACCGGCGATCATGCGCAGGGTAGTCGTCTTCCCGCAGCCCGATGGCCCTAGCAGCGTGACCAACTCGCCCCTTTTGATCTCAATGCTCACTTCTTTGACGGCGTTAACTTCAGTAGCGCCGCCGCGGGGCGGGAAAATTTTGGTAATTTTATCCAGGGTCAGGTACATCGGTTATGCTCCTATCGAAATATCCACGTCGCCGCGCCCGCGCAGCATGCGCCGGGTGATCAGGTTTAACAAGCCAATGGCGATCAACACCAACACAATAATAATGGTGGAATAAGCCGAAGCGCCCATCAGCCCCACCTGTTCAAAGTCGCTCATAATCGAAGCCGTCACAATACGCCAACGGGCAGTGACCAAAAAGATGATCGCTGAAAGGCTGGTCATGTGACGGGTGAAGCTGAAGATCAGCCCGGTCAGCAGCGCCGGCAGGATCAGCGGCAGCGTAACCTTGCGGAAAGTATACTGAGCGTCCGCGCCCAAAATCTGCGAGGCCTCTTCAATCGAGGGATCAATTTGCTGCAAAGCCGCGACGCCGGCGCGCACCGAAGCCGGCAGGCTGCGCACCACGTAAGCCGCCAAAATGATATAGGGGGTGCCAGTCAGCGCCAGGGGCATATCCTGGTAAAAGAGCGCGCAGGGCAGCGCCAGGGTAATGATGCCCAACGGCAAACGCCAGCGCGCGTCTTCCGTCCGCGCCAACAGCGCCGAAATCATCAACAGGGTCATGCCCAACAACGTCGAGGAAAGCTGAAAAGGCGTCTTGAGATAATCGGCAAATTGATAAATGGCATTGCTCAAGAAGCCGCGCTCCAGGTCCAGGCTGGCCGCGGCGATGGGCCGGGCGATATATTCCACCAGGTCAAACAGCGCCAGGTAGACCGCAATCGCCGCCAGGATGGAGGCGCGGTTCTTTTGCCGGCGGGCCAGGCTGAAAAGCGCCAGGCCAAGATACACGCCGCCGAAAATATAAGCCACCGCCGCCATATCCAATCCAAGCAGCAAGAAATGCAGCCCCAACCCAACCCCCGTACCGAGCAGCAGAATCAACACTTGTTCACGGCGCGAGGGAGAGGCGAAGAAGATAAAAAAGAGCGCCAGGACAGCATAAACAATCGTCGCCAGGACTTCTTGACCTTTGTTGAACGCCAGGACAAAGCCGATGCCCAGGATGGTGCCAGGAACGGCCCCGCCCAAATTGGAGCCAAAATCCAGAATTTCTTTGCCGCTAAACTGCTTACGCACGATCAAAAAAGCAGCGACCATGCCCGTCAAAGCCGCAATGGGCGTCGCCACGACGCTCAAGAAGGTTGTATCGAGAATGGCTTCAACGCCGCGCGTCAGAGCATCGTTCCACCAGCGCAGGGTCGGCGTAAAATCAACCCCCCAGGCGGTGCTGAAAGAACTATAAATCACTGTAGCATACAGCAAAATGACCATGACGCAAGTGATGTAGGTGACGCCAATGCAAACCCAGCGAATAAGCTGTGATTTTTCGACAACCGCCCCGCTGGTCGGCTTGCCGGTCACAGAAATATAGGAACGGCGGCTGACGTAATAACGCTGCACCAGAAAAACAACCAGAGTGGGGATCAGCAGCACCAACGCCAGGGCTGAGGCTTTTTGGTAATCATACTCGCCGATCACCGCCAGGTAAATCTGTGTGGAAAGCACAGTCAGGTTGCCGGCAATGAACATCGGGTTGCCCAGGTCAGCCAGCGCCTCCACAAACAGCAGCAGCACAGACCCTGCCAGGCCAGGGATGAGCAGCGGCAGGATGACCGTGAAGAAGATATGATAGCGCCCGGCCCCCAGGGACTCCGCCGCCTCTTCCAGCGCCGGATTCAAGCGTTCGAGCATTGAACGCAAGATCAGGTAGGAAACGGTAAAAAAGGTGATCACCTGCACAAAAACCAGGCCGTGCATGCCATACACGTTGTAATCCAAACCAAGCAGCCGCTTGGTAATTAACCCATTGCGCCCAAAGAGCAAAATCGTGCTGAGGGCAATTGCAAAAGGCGGCGAGACGGTGGGGATCATGGCGATCAGATGCACCCAACGCTGTCCTGGAATCTGGCAGCGTGTGACCGCATAAGCAAAAAGGAATCCCAAGAGCGTGCCCAACACTGAAGAGAAGACCCCCATCTGAATCGTATTCCAGAAAATCTCGCGCATCAACCTGCCGTAATAGGAGTCGAAATAGCGCCCAAAGTACTTCAAGTCGAATGCGCCTTCGGGGCTAAAGAACCCATTGCTGATAACACGCGCCAGAGGGAAAAAGACAAACAGCAGCAAGAAAATGCCGCAGAACAGCAAGCTCATCAACAGCGCCGGATCGCGGCTGATCAAAGCAAACTCGCGATAACGGCGCAGCAGGCCGCTGAAGCGGCGATTAGCAGAGGGATGAACTGGGGCTTCGGTCATGCGGACTCCGCAAGATGATCTTTAAAGGAAATGTTGCCGCTTTGAGCGGCAACATTTCTACAGATTTCGAAATTTACTTTAGATTGTCGGCGGTGGCAATTTCGTTGGTGAATTTCTCAACGAAAGCCTTCTTGTTGCTTCCCGCCCACTGAAAATCGTAATTGATCAGCTTGACCTGCATCAATTCGGGGCGTGAGGCGGTAGCGCCCTTCACAGTTGGCGCCTGGTAAGCTTTGTACTTGGGGCCAAGGCTCTGGGCTTCAGGAGAAAGCGCCCAATCGAACCAGGCCTTCGCCGCGCTCATATGCTTGGCGCCTTTGACGATCGCCACGCCGCCGATCTCATAACCAGTGCCTTCCGCAGGGAAAGTCAGGGTGAGAGGGGCTTTGTTATTCTCAATCTCATTCACAATATCGTGTGAGAATACGATCGCCACCGCGGCCTCGCCCAAGCCAACAAACTTGGCCGGCGCAGCGCCCGACTTGGTGTATTGAGCAATCTGTCCAGCATACTGCTTGAGATACTCCCAACCAGCTTCCTCGCCCTTGATTTGCAGGATGGTTGCCAAAGCGGTGTAGGATGTGCCAGAGGTTGAAGGGTGAGCAACCATTACCTGCCCCTTGAATTCGGGCTTGAGCAGATCGTCCCACGAGGTGGGGGCTTTGGCTTCGGGATGCTCTTTCAGCCAATTGGTGTTGGTAGCGAAACCCAGCGACCCCATATAAATGCCAGCCCAGGTGTTATCAGCATCTTTCGCTTTGGCTGGATCGATTAAGTTTTTGTAACTCGGAGAATCATAAGGCTCTAAGACACCAGCCGCTTTTGCTGCAATGAAACTATCTACCGGGCCGCCCCACCAAATGTCAAAGGATGGATTATCTTTCTCAGCTTGCAAACGAGCCAGGGCTTCGCCGGCAGACATACGAACATAATTGACCGTGACGCCATACTTGGCCTCGAACTCTGCCTTCATGCCAGCGCACCATTCTTCCTGGGGGGTGCACAACAAGTTAAGTTCTTTGTCCTTGATCGTCGGCTTGGACGATCCAGAGCAGGCGCTCAACGCCGCGCCCAAAACCAGCGCCAAGACTGCAACCAGGCAGATCATACGATACATACGTTTCATCTTTTTTGTCTCCTTAATCAATAGAATAAAAATATCAATGGGAACCCATTGACTTTGAACACACCTGGCAAGGCGAAAGATTGCGTTTTTTTTCCTTACCTGATACAGGATTCATCAAAGCTGTACTTGCTTAAAAAATTATACCATAACTGCTATCCCTTTGCCTGTCACCCAGAGGGTTATATAATTGGGGGTAAGGACTATTCATGATTACAAGCATAACCCTCCACCTTTCAGCCAACCTGGCGCGCCTGGCGCAGGCGCGCCAGTTCATCCACGAAACTGTCCAGCCTGGCTGTTCAGAAGAAGAATTCATCTACGATCTCGTCCTGGCGGTGGATGAGGCGCTGACAAACATTATTGTGCATGGTTACGAAAACAGAGATGGGCCGATTGACATACAAGTTGCGCGGCTGGAAGACGGCGTGGAGATCATCCTCCGCGACCGCGCCATGCCCTTTGACCCGACGCAGGCCGCGCCGCCAAACCTCAGCCTGCCGCTCGAACAGCGCCGCCGAGGCGGCCTGGGCATCTACCTGGTTAAAACCAACACCGACGCGCTCAACTACCGTCGCACCGAGGACGGCGCCAATGAGCTTAAGTTGGTCAAAAAATATCCAACCAGACAGGGGAAAGTTTAGAAAGATTTCAGCGCGTGCTTGAGATCGCTGTGAATCTCCAGAAACATATCCAAACCGACTGTGGTCAACATCTTCAAAACCTGCGGCGACGGGTGGGCGATCTTGAGATGGCGCGACTTATAAGAGCCATCCCGCAGGCCTTTGGATAAAGAGGCGTCGTCATCTCCGCCGGCCAGGTCCCTCAGCCAGGTAAAAATGTGGCTGATGGCGCGCACGCCATAACTGCTGACATACGCCACATCCGTCAAATCAAGCGCCAAAAAACGCGCCCCTCGCTGGATCTCCGTCTGAGCCTGGGTTTCAAGCTGCTCGTATGAGGTGGCATCAATATCCCCACGGATATGAAAAACGAGAACAGGGACTCGCGCCTGTTCATGCGACACGGTTATTTCCATATACACTCCTTTTAAGACAATACGCGCAAAGTAAGCATCGTGATATCATCCATCTTTTTCACTTCCCCATAATGGGTGTGCAGCACATTGACAACCTGATCGCAAAGCTGTTGGGCAGAAAGCGCGCCCGCGGCCGAAGATGCCGCCAGAGTGGGAATGGTTTCAACCAGGCCATCCAGCCCCAAAAACTGGCCGCGCTCATTTTGCGCCTCTGTGACGCCATCTGTATACAAGAGAAGGGTATCGCCGGGGTGCAGTTGTACACGCTGCTGATCGAACTGAGGCGCATCGAACAGCCCTAACAACTGGCCGGGCTTCATCTTTAAAGAGCGAAATTGCAGCCCCTGGTTCCACAGCAGGGGCGGCTCATGCCCGGCGCGGGCGTAATGAAATGTCCGCCGGGCGAGGTGCAAGACGCCGTAAAGCACAGTGACAAAAATATCGCGGCTGTACATCAAACGCAGGTGATGGTTGACCTGCTGCAGCACTTTGGCCGGCGAAGCATGGAAGTGGGCCTCGGCGCGCAATAAATTGCACACCAGGGACATATACATGGCGGCAGGAATGCCCTTGCCGCACACATCGCCAATTGCCAGCCCAACGCGCTGCTCATCCAGCGGGATCACATCATAAAAATCGCCGCCGATCTGGCGGGCAGGGATCATCGTCGCGCCAATATCGTAACCCGCCAGAGGCGGCAAGCGAACCGGCAGCATGCTTTGCTGCATTTTGTGCGCTTGCAGCAGTTCGCGCTCGATGACTTGTTTTTCGATGATTTGATCCTGCGCCCGCCGCAGTTCATCGTACGCTTCGGTGAGGTGCTTTCCCTTTTCGCGCAGATCGTGAATCGCTTTTTCATGGCTCTCGTTCAAGCGGCGGCCCAACAAGGCTAACATATCATAAGCAATGGTGGGTTCTTCTTTCAAGAGATTCTCAAAAGTAGCCCGATCCATGGCAAGCAGAGAGGTTTCAACGTCCACCCAGGCGCTGGCGCTGCGCAGACCATCCCGATCCAAGAGACTCATCTCCCCCACAAAATCGCCGGTCGTGGTGCTGCGCAAGATTTGTTCTGATGGCGTATCCATGCCTTTGATAATCGCGATCCGCCCTTCCAGCACAATATAAAACTTGTCGCTGTATTCCCCTTCGCGAAACAGGATGGTGCGCGCCGGGACACGCACCTCTTTCATCCCCAAAGCAAGCCGATCAATCGCCTCGGAGGAGAGATGGGAAAAGAACGGCACGCGCCGGATGACAGCCTGGTAGGTCATTCTTTAATGAAAGGAATCGAACGCCGCTTGACGATCGGTGAAAACCTGGAAAAAAGCATCCATGCCGGTTTTTTGCAAAGTTTGCATAATCCTGGGCCTGGGGTTGAGCAGCTTGATGTGCTGCTGCAAACCCGCCTCGCGATCGTTCTCGATGGCATGAAAGACATTCCATCCCGCTTCAAGGTCGGGCAGCTTCTCGCCGCGCAGCAGCAAAGCGATGCTGTGCAGGGCGACAATCCCTGAACTGCTCATAAAGCCGACGCCGCTTAAATCGAGCAGCAGGTCACGCACCCCGCGCGCGTAAAGCTCTGCCGACTTGGCGATCACATCTTGATAATTTGAAGCATCCAAATCGCCGCGCAAGGTCAGGATGCTGACAGGAATGCTGGCCTGGGCCTGCTCAATCACGATTTCCATGGGAGTCCTCCGGTTTCATTGGTGAACGATTCTTCGCTGATCAATCGAACCTGCACTCGCAAGTATATATTCAAGAGGGACTTCCGTCAACATGGCAAATTAAAATCATTTGCGGCGGGCAAAAACTGCTTCATTTCAAGCCCGCTAGAAACTCATCCATGAGATAGGCATCGAAGCGGCGCTGTGTAGAACAGCGCCGCTTTTCGTTTTTAGGAGATATTTAACCCTGCCAACCTATTTCGTGATCGAATCGCAAGTCTCAGCGTTCGCGCCGGCGTTGTAGGTCATACCGGTCTTGCTGATGCCGGTTACGCAGAAGGTGAACGTACCAGGGTTGCTGGAGCGCCCGGAATAAAACAGGGCCGCCCCATCCGCGCCGCTGACCTTGGAGCCATCCCCCGAAGTCACCAGCCCCGACCAGACGCCCGTCACCGTGGCGTTCGCTACCGGATTACCGTTACCATCCACCACCGTCACTTTGGCCGTCGCCTGCGTATTGCGCGAGACCAGGCTCATCACGATGTTCGAGACGTGCATTTCGGTGGGGTTGCCCGGGACAGAAGTCGGGGCGGGGGTGGGGGTGGGGCCGCCAAACGTGCAGCTTTCACCCTGGGTGTAGCGCATCCAATCATACTGCCCAGACATCGGCGCGCCAGGGTAGACAAACGTCCCCGCCCAGGCCGAGGCGGTGCTGTCCACCGGCCACAGATTCATCATAATCTTGTGCAGCGAGTCGCTGGTCTTGGGGGTTGGGTCGGAGGCCGAATCGGAAACGGCGTAGACCAGCGCCCCATCCACATACCACTGAATGCCGGTCGAAGTCCACTTAAAGCCGTAATTGTGAAAACTCTGCGAAGCGTCAAAGCCCAGGTTGACGACATATTCGTGATGCTGCGCATAAGCGTCATCATTGGTCCAGAAATTCGCCTGGAATTTGGTGGTATCGTAGCCCAGGAACTCGACATCAATCTCGTTGTGTTTGCCGTTGCCGCCGTTATCGTAAGGCCCAGCAAAAGTATAGAGCGAGGTCACCACCCCCGGTTGCGCGACCGGCTTGAAGCGCGCCTCGAAGCAGCCATACCCATAGAAACCGGTCGTGCGATATTCGCCAGAGGTGTAGGGCATGCCCGAACTGACGACATTGTCCAGTGTCAGGTTCATAACGCTGTTGGCAAAGGTGACGTGATCGGCCAGCCAGCCGTTCCAAAACGGCGAACCGTTCGCCCACCCATCGGCTTTGGCCCACCGCGCCGTATCGAAGCTGTCGAACGCATCGGTGAAAGAGCCTTGCGCCGGCGGTTGAGCAGAGGTGGGGGTGGGTTTTGCCGCCAGGGCGACCGGCGCCGCGAAGACACTGACCAGCAGCAGGGCCACAGCCAATAAAACGGCCAGGCCGCGCATCGATTTGATTTTTAGGGTTGACATGTGATTTCTCCAGATCGATCCATAAGACGAAATACGCATCCATCCACGACAGGATACAGTCTAATCATAGCACCCATCAGGCAAGATGTCATGTACGAAACGAACTTTCTCACGGATCAATCACCCTGCGGCGCAGATGGCGCGATCGGCGGCGAGAGAACCCCACATAACAAAAACCGCCGCTGATCGCAATCAGCGGCGGCGCTTTTCTCACCCAATGCCCCGGTTTAAGGGTAAGTATTATTGTAGAACCAGTTGTAGGCGTAATAGCCGGAAGCGGCGCTTTCCAGGCGGATGGCAATCCGATCGGCGTTGGCCAGGCCGGCCGGGATCGTGTAGGTGGCGGTGAAACTCCCGCCCGCCCCACTGTCCTGCGTCCCAACCACAGTCCCACCCACGCCGAGCGTACCGTAGGCGCCCATGCGCACAGTGAACGAGTCTTTGGCGGGGAAATTATAGGCCAGGATGGTGACAGTCTTATTGCGCACCACGGCGCTGATATTGAAGTACGGATAACCGCCGCCAGTGCCAGAAGTGGGCGGCACGCTGGCCGTATTGTTGTAGAACCAGTTGTAGGCATAATAGCCGCTGGTGGGGCTTTCCAGGCGGATGGCGATCTGGTAAGCGCCTTTCAACCCGGAGGGAATATCATAGGTGGCGGTGAAAGAGCCGCCCGCCCCGGTCGTCTGCGTCGCGACGACTGTTCCATTGATGCCGAGCGTGCCATACACGCCCATGCGCACGGTGAACGAGTCGTTGGCGGGGAAGTTGTACGCCTGGATGGTGACGGTTTTATCGGCGACCACCGCGGTGATAGAAAAGGTTGGATAGCCGCCGTAGGCGCGGGCGGCGGACGGAGTGGCCAGGCTGGAAATGAGGATAGCCAGGGCCATCATGAAAGCCAAAATGGATCGTTTGGTGTGCAGCATACTCATTACTCCCGTAAGGATAAACTTAGATTTCGTTGCTGGGTTTTCATTGCTCGAAAGCCCATAGTATTAGGAGTATTTTACTACGAATTAGAAACGACACGAATAAACATTGAGTTAAGCGGCGGTTAATTCGGGCTTGAAAGCCATTCGGAGGCTGACATCTCAGGCTGGTAGCCGATCAGGCGGCGCGCCTGTTCAAAGCTGACCAGCGGCTCCGCGCCGGCCAGGGGACGCTTGCGCGCCGCGGCGGGATAAAAGGCGCTGGCGAGGATTTCCGCTTCCATGCCGATCATGTTGACCGCGTCGGCGACATACAGCGAATGGCTGCCCTCGTAATCCGCCAGCACGCCCAGTTCGAAGGCCAGGGCGGAATTCTCGGTCGTAATGACCGCCCAGAAATCGGTCACGCCAAAGGAAAGCATGGACAGCGGGTCGTTGAAATCCGGCTTCCATTCGCCTTCGGACGGTTCGAACTCATGCGGGGTTTCGTGAAAGCGCTGCGCCCGCTCGGCGTCTATCTGGGCGACGATCTGGCGGGCGCGCGCCTGGCGGGCCTCCAATGGCATTTCCAGCACTTTGGCAAAGGCCTGGCGCGTGAGCGGCGCGAACTGCTGCACCATGGCCCGAAATTCCTCCGTCAGCGGGATCACGCCCGGCAGGCGAAGCTGCACCCCGCTAATCCCCTCCCGCCGCCAGTAATAGGCCCCCACCTCCTCGGTGATGCGCTTGGAGAACGAGTAGGCGTCTGTGGTGAAGGTGGGATGCTCTTCATCCACCGGCAGGTATTGAATCGGAAAGCTTTTGATGCCGTAATTGAAGCCCAGGGCGTTGATCGAGCTGGCGCACACCACACGGCGGATGCCCTCTTGCGCCGCGGCTTCATAGATATTGAAGGTGCCGGCGCAGTTGACGCGGAAAATTTCGTGGCCTGGGCCGCCGGCCGGGTTGGTGATGGCCGCCAGGTGGATAATAGCCTGCATATCGCGCACGGCCTGGCGGACAGCGGCGAAATCGTTCACGTCGCCGGCGATGCACTCCGCGCCGGCGATCGCCGGATCGGCGAGGCGATCCAGCACGCGCACGTGATGGTTGTGGGTTAAGAGGCGTTGGACGAGGGGCCGGCCGACAAGTCCCAGGCCGCCCGTGACAAGAATGTTCATAAAATGCTCCTGTGATGGTTGTTGGTGAAGAAAGGATTATACATCGGGATTATAATTAAACATAACAGAAGATCGAAAAACACCCAGAAAGAAAAAACCATGCAGCGACAAGACATCTTAAACAGTGTGGTGGGCGCTGAACACTTCCATTTTTGGACGCCGGTCATTACCCACTACCGGGCCGGCGCTGAAATCAGCATTGACGCCGGGCGTATGGCGCGCCACGCGCAGCAGATTTTGCCGCATACCCCGCTGTGGATGGTCGGTGGGACGACCGGCGATGGCTGGGCGCTTTCTGACCGGCAGTACGCCCAACTGCTGGACTACATCTGCGA
>CAIQJJ010000896.1 GCA_903872065.1 uncultured Anaerolineales bacterium
AACCACCGTTGGGGAGGGGGGATTTCATTGTAGGAGGTTATGACTGTGACCGCAACGGCTAAACCATCCAACCTTTTCCACAGCCTGGGAAAGACCAAACGCCGCCGCGACCTGATTGAAGGGTATATTTTTATCCTTCCGGTCGTATTGGGGTTGATCTTATTTACCTTTGGCCCTATGCTGGCCTCGCTCTATTTTAGTATGACCGATTATCCGATCCTGCGCTCGCCGGAATGGGTCGGCTTTCGCAATTATATTGAATTATTCACCCAAGAAAAATGGTTCTGGAAATCGGTGCAGGTTACGGTCACGTACGCGGCCATTCAGGTGCCGCTGGGCATCGTCGGCGCGTTTTTGCTGGCCCTGTTTTTGAACCAGCGCGTCAAAGGGATCGCTTTCTTCCGCACCTGCTTTTACATGCCCACTGTCGTACCCACCGTGGCCTCGGCAGTCCTGTGGGGCTGGCTGCTCAACCCCGATTACGGCCTGGTCAACGCCATGTTGAAGGCGCTGCACCTGCCCACCTCGCGCTTCCTGGCCGAGCCTAGCTCGGCCCTGCCCTCGATGATTTTGATGAGTCTGTGGGGGGTGGGCGGCGGGATGGTGGTTTACCTGGCCGGGCTGCAAGGCATTCCCGAATCGCTGTACGAGGCGGCCAAGATTGACGGCGCCAACGAGCTGCAGCTTTTCCGTTACGTTACCATGCCCCTGATGACCCCCACCGTCTTTTTCAACCTGGTAATGGGGTTGATCGGCGCCTTCCAGGTCTTCACCGAGGCGTTCGTCATGACCGCCGGCGGGCCCTTGCATTCGACCTATTTCTACGGTCTGATGGTCTACGAGCGCGCCTTCAAGTTCTTCCAGATGGGCATGGCCTCGGCGATGTCCTGGGTGTTGGGCATTGTCATCATGCTGCTGACCTTGCTCGTCTTCCGCAGCTCGGCGCTGTGGGTCTTTTATGAAACGGAGGTGAAATAATGGTCGAAGGTAAAGAAATCTACATTGGCTTCAGCGACCTGAACTGGAAACGCCGCCCCGGCCAGGCGCTCCGCGTGGTGATGGTCTATGTCTTGTTGGCTTTGGGCGCGTTTGTGTTTCTGATGCCTCTCTTCTGGATGATCAGCACCTCGTTGAAGACCCAGCCCGAAGTCTACGTCTTCCCGCCCAAGTTCTTCCCGGACACTTTCCGCTGGCAAAACTTCCCCGAGGGTTGGACTTATCCCAAGACCAGTTTCCCCCTGTGGACGTGGAACACATTGGTCATTACAGCGATTAACCTGGTGGGGACCGTATTGTCCTCCGCCTGGTGCGCGTATGGCTTCGCCCGCATCAAGTTCCCCGGGCGAGATATCTGGTTCATGCTCGTCCTGGCGTCAATCATGCTGCCTGGGGCGGTGGTTTTGATCCCCTTGTTCGTGCTGTACTCCAAAATTGGCTGGTTGGATACGTTCTACCCGTTAACCGTGCCGGTCTTTTTTGGCGGCGGGGCGTTCAACATTTTCCTCCTGCGCCAATACTTCAAAACCATCCCCATCGAGCTAGAAGAAGCCGCCATCATGGACGGCGCCAACCGTTTCCGCATCTTCTTCCAGATCATCCTGCCGCTCTCCAAGCCGGTGCTGGCGACGATTGCCGTATTCACCTTCCAGGGCGTCTGGAACAACTTCTACGGCCCGCTGATCTTCCTTTCCAGCGTCGAAAACTACACCCTGGCGCTCGGCATCAACAGCTTCAAGGGGCTGTACGGGCAGCAAATCCCCCTGACGATGGCCATGTCCTTCTTGATGGTGATTCCGATGATCATTGTCTTCTTCATCGCCCAAAAGCAAATGATCCGCGGCGTGATCTTGAGCGGGCTCAAAGCCTGAGGGGAGTGGGACAGTGTGGGAAGCGAAGAAGGCCTGCTGCCTGGTCGGAGTCTTGTTGGCGTTTGTCAGTCTTCTTGCCCAAGACTCTAAGGCAGCGGTCTTTACCGTGGGCAGCGGGACGCCCTTCGAGTCTCAAGTGGAGGGCGTCTGGCAGCCCCTGGTAGGGACAGATGAATTAGGCCGCCGGCTTTCTTCGTTCACCGAAGTGGGCGCGCCGCGCGCCGAGCGTTACGTCGCCCTCTTTTATTTCCTCTGGCTGGGCGAACATGGCGACAGCGGGCCGTTCGACATCACGAAAATCACGCAGCAGTACCCCGAAGCGATTGACGATTTCAACCATCCCGCCTGGGGGCGCGAGACCCCGCCCAACTGGCCGGCGCATTTCTGGGGTGAGCCGTTATTCGGCTACTACCGCTCGCGCGACCCGTGGGTGGCGCGCCGCCATGTACAACTGCTGGCCGACGCCGGGATAGACCTGCTGATCTTCGATACCACCAACGCCGTCATTTACCCTGAGTCCTGCGAGGGGGTATTGAGCGCCCTGGATGCCGTGCGCGCCCAGGGCCGCAAAGTACCGCAGGTGGTCTTTTACACCCATTCGGCCTCCACCGAGACGATGGATCGCCTGTACGCTGCCTATTACGCCCCCGACGCGCCGCACCGTCACCCGGAGACCTGGTTCTACTGGGACGGCAAGCCGCTGATCATCGGCGATCTGCCCTCCAAGTCGATCCGCGACTTCTTCACGTTCCGCAAGAGCATCTGGCCCGGCGACCCGATCAAGCGCAATGCCTGGCCGTGGATTGAGTTCATCCGCCCGCAGCGCGTCTACCGCAACAGCGCCGACCAGGTTGAGATCGTCAACGTCTCTGTCGCCCAGCACGTCACCGGCAATATGAGCGACGGGGCCTTCTACGGTCTCGATTCGTGGGGGCGCAGTTACCATGACCGCGCCAACGACAAAACGCCCGGGGCGGTCAATTGGGGCTACAACATCGCCGAACAATGGGAATTCGCCCTGGCGCAGGATCCGCTGGTCATCTTCGTCACCGGCTGGAATGAGTGGATCGCCAGCCCGTTCCAGGGAGATGCGCAGTACCCGGTCAAGTTCGTGGATGAAGCCTCGCAAGAGTTCAGCCGCGACATCGAGCCAATGCAGGGTGGGCACGGCGATAATTACTACCTGCAGCTGGCGGATTTCGTGCGCAAATATAAAGGGGTCGAAGCCCCGCCGCCGGTCAGCGAGCCGAAGACAATCCGCATCAACGCGGACTTCAGCCAGTGGGCGGACGTCCAACCGGCCTACCTGGATTACACCGGCGACACACAGGCGCGCAACTTCCCCGGCTTTGGGACGGAGGTGTACACCAACAACAGCGGGCGCAATGACTTTGCCGTGGTCAAAGCAGCCCGCGATGCGCGTTATGTCTATTTCTACGCCCGCACCGTCGCCCCGATCACCGCCTCCACCGACCCCGCCTGGATGCGCTTGTATTTAAATGTAGATGGGGACGGTCGCAATGGCTGGAAAGGCTACGATTTCGTGGTCAATCGCGCGCCGGCCGGGCCCGCCTCGCTGACATTGGAAAAGAGCCGCGGCGGTTGGGATTGGAAGCCAGTTGCCAGCCTGCCTTATTTCGTCCAGGGGAACGAACTGCATTTTGCTATCCCTCGCAAAACCTTGGGGATCAGAGCCTCGCCGCTGGCGATCGAGTTCAAGTGGGCTGACAACAGCGGTACAGACCACCGCCAGCAGGCTGAAGACGTGATGGATTTCTACCAGAACGGCGATGTCGTTCCAGAGGGGCGGTTCAATTACCTGTACACTACGGATGACAAAGATAGCGAGATTGCCCAACCGGCGATCCAGGGCAAGACACTGCCCATCCAGAGCGTCAGCGCCTCGGGCGAATCCGCCGAATGGCCGGCGGCGAACGCCATAGACGGCGACCTGGCCTCCGCCTGGTCTACCCCGCCGCAAGAAGATCCCTCGCCCACCGGCGAGGAATGGCTGATGCTCGACCTGGGCCGGGTGCAAAACGTCCAGCAGGTCAAGCTGACGCCGCGCCTGGTCGGGCGGGCGGCAGTGGGCTTCCCGCAAGATTTCCGCTTTGAGACCAGCCAGGACGGGCAAGTGTGGCAGTCCGTCGCGGGGCAGAGTTACACTTCTTACGAAAATCCGATCTCCAACCGCGGCGAATATTTCCTCTTTGAACGCCCGGCAGCCGCCCGCTTCGTGCGCCTGGCGGCGACGCGCTTTCGCCTGGACGAAAAGGGCTTTCGCTACTACGTTCAAATGGCGGAAGTGGAGATCGGCGGCGCAATCCCAGGCGACCCGGCGCAAATGCTGCGCGGCCTGGCCTTGATCGCCGCCATCGCTGTGCTTTTGGCGATCATGCTGCTGCTCTACAGCCGCAAACGCGCCCTGCGCCGCGGGACAGAAAAGGATGGGGGATGAAAACCAAGCAAACTGCAGGAATATTTCCATAGGAGCATGTCATGAGTTCAAATCTTCAGATCACTGCCGATCAGAACACCGTTCCGATGGGGCGCTCGGTGTGCATTACCGCCCAACTTGACGTCCACGGCGAGGCGGCCAGCAGTTACCTCCTGCTGCCCTTCGTCAATGATCGCCGCTGGGGAGCGCACGAACGCCCCGACGACGCCGGCCAGGCGGTCTTTCTGCTGCCGCTGCCCAACCCCGGCCCGGCGCGCATCCAGGTCATCGCCCTGCCGGCCAACGACGATCCAAAACGCCACGCGGCCGGTTGGATGGGCTTACAGCCGCCCGATCTGCTCCTGGCCGGCAAACGCATGCCGGCCGGCGGCGGCGCAGAACTCTGCCGCAGCAATATCCTGGAGATCGAGGTCGCCTGGCGCAACTTCCCCAGGCCGGCAAACTCGCCCTCCACCGAACCAGAGACGCTGTTTGGGATGCAGTGGGAGCCGTGGTTCAGCGGCGGCGCGCCGCGCTGGGGAACTTCGCCGGCGGCGCCAGTGACCGGCTTTTACGATTCGTACAACCGCGAGGTCACCCGCCAGCACATCTTGTGGTTCATGGATCTGGGCGTAGATTTCATCCTGCCCGATTGGACCAATCACCTGTGGGATAAGCAGCACTGGGATGAACGCCACGAAGGCGTCAATGCGATTGTCCACGCCACGACCTTGTTTTTGGAAATCCTGGCCGAAATGCGCGAGGAGGGGCTGCCTGTGCCAAAGGTCGCCTTGTTCCCCGGATTAAGCAACGGCCGCCCGGCAACGATGCAGGCGCTCAACGAGGAACTGGCCTGGATTTACCATACTTACGTGCGCAACCCGCGCTTCAAAGGGTTGTGGCAAGAATTCGATGGCAAGCCGCTGATGGTCGTGCTGGATACGGGGGCGGTGGGCGACCGGCGCGGACGAGCCGAAGACGCCTTCCGCGTCCCGTTTTTCAAGCACACCCTGGAGATGAGCGCCGCCGAGTTGGACGCCTTTCGCGCCGCGCAGCCGCCGGTGGATGACAGTCAGTTCACGATCCGCTGGATGTCTTCGCAGAACGAGACCACCCGCCACCACGAATTGGGCTACTGGTCATGGATGGACGGCACGCTCCAGCCGCCGGTTGCTTATCACAATGGGCGCGCCGAGGCGGCGACGGCCAGCGTCGCTTGCTTCCATGCCCTGGGCTGGACTGCGCCGACGGCTTACGGCCGGCGCGGCGGGGCGACCTACCTGGAAACTTTCCGCGTGGCGCTCCAACACCGCCCACGCGTTGTCTTTTTGCACCAGTTCAACGAGTTCAGCGGCCAGCGCGACGGACAGGGCATGGGGCCAAACCGCGACATCTACGCCGATTCTTACAGTGTGGAACTGAGCGACGACATCGAGCCAGTCTCGCTGCGCGCCCCCGGCTATCGCGGGGACGGCGGCTGGGGCTACTACTACCTCAACCTGACCCAGGCGCTGATGGCCGTCTACCGCGGCGATACCGATTCGACCCTGTTGGCGGTCAGCAGCCCGTTGGCCGGGGCGAAGGTCGCCGGCGAGATGCTGCAAGTCGCCTGGACGACGCTCAAGAACGCGCCGGGCGCGCCGCAACGCTTCACAGTGTTGGTGGATGGGCAGGCAGTATTGACTGGCGTTGAAGCGCATGAAGCGCAGGTCTCGCTGGCCGGCTTGCAGCCTGGCGCGCACACCCTGACCATAATCGCCGAAGGCGCGACCACCCGCTACCCGCTTTCCAGCACTGAATTGGACATCCCGAATGCGGCGCTGCCGGTCAGCGTCAATGTCCCCATCATGGTTCAAAAGGCGTAATGAAAATTCTGCCGCGTCTTCTCTCCCTGCTCGCAGCGTTCACGCTCGTGGCGGCATGCAGCCTGCTTCCCGCGCCCAACGCCGCTCAACCGCAGTCCAAAGCGCTCCAGGTGATGGATGAACCTGGGTGGGTCATCTACAAAGCCGGCCGCTACCGCTACGGGCCATCCATCGTGATCAACGCCGACAACAGCATTGACCTCTGGACTTGCTCGCCTGGCACAGGCGAATTTGCCTGGGACTACATCCGCTACCAACACTCGACTGACGGTGGGAAAAGCTGGGATCCGGACGGGGAGGTGGTGCTGACGCCCACCGCCGGCAGCCGCGATTCTTACGCCGCCTGCGATCCGGGGGTGATCCGCTTCGGCGGCTATACCTATCTCGGCTATACCTCCACGGTAGACAAACGCGCCACGGACAACGAAGTGTTTGTCGCCCGCCAGGCCGCGCCGGCCGAAGGGAGCGCGGGGGCGGGCAAAGATGACGGCGCAGACTGGGAAAAATGGAACGGCGGCGGCTGGGGCGGCGAGACCGTCGCCCAGTTCATTGATTTCACTGGCGACCCGCTGGCGTATGGGGCTGGCGAGCCGGCTTTTGTCCTGATCACCCCCACTTTGTATATCTACTATAGCTGGGTGGACGCCGGCCTCAATCAGACGCGGGTCGCCACCGCCGACGCCCGCGATCCGGACTGGCCGGCCCATCTCACCGACATCGGCGTAGCCATCGAGCGCGGCCCCGGCGAAGATTCGACGGATATCAAGTATGTGGACGCCTACCAAAAATTCATCGGCGTCTCCACCCGCCAGCGCTTCGGCGGAACCTCATCCCTCCAGTTTTACGAGTCCCGCGATGGACTGAAGTTCACGCCGATCTACACCGCCAATTACTATGACAAACACGGTCTGCACAATGCCGGCCTCAGCGGCGACTGGCAAGGTCACCTCGACCTGCAAAAAGCCAACTTTGTGGCCTACGCCCTGCAAGATATTGACTACGCCTGGACCAACTGGGACACTTATCTCAATCCCATCCGCCTCTACAACGGCGAACTGCAAACACCGGAAAGCCAGGCGACAGAGCTGTTCGACGCGCAGGCGGTCACTGACACGATCAGGATGACCAGCGAGCAGGACATCGCCGCCGAGCGCTTCCAGGCCGAGCGCAGCCTGGGGGCGCTGGAAGTGTATGTCACTTGCTCCGGCTTGAGCGCCAGTGTCTTTCAATTTGAGCTTTACCGCTGGCAGGACAATTACGCGAGCACCTTAAGCAGCACGCCGCTGATTACTGAAACCTTCCACAATTTCTCCGGCCAGGCCTGGCTGCGCATGGACTTTCCCGCCCTGCCGGCTGGCGAATACCTGTGGGCGCTGCACAACCCGCGCGGCAAGGCCGGCATGGGGCTGTTCCGCACGGAGGCCGGCGAAACCCGCGCCTCGGCCTACTGGAACGGCGCAGAGGTCGCCGGCGACTACTTGAGCCGCGCCTATTATTACCCGCAAGGCAGCAGACCCACCGAAACACCTTAACAGGGTGATCTTTTATTGTAAGTTTGATAAACTTGAATGATGAAAAAAGTAAAAGACCAGGCCCTTCTTTCTTATCCTGTCAGCCGTCCTGTTGTGTCCGCTCTATTGTCTGAGATGTCGGCAAAAGGCGATATTTTAAGGGCGGATGTGCAAGCGCCAGGTGGATTAACTATTGCGATGATTGTTGATGCAGTAAGTCAACATATCCATCACAACTATGGCAAAGGTTTTGTAGGGACTGCGCGCATTCCTGTCATAGCAATGTATGCAGTTTATACTTTGCTTGTGTTGGATGTTAAAAGGTATTCAGGAAAAACTCTGCTGCCGCTTGAAACTCACACCAGCCCTGATTCGCGCTCAAAAGCATTAGGGGACATCGTGGTGAATAATGCTGACGGGACTTGCTTCGAGGCTATCGAAATCAAGCACAACAAGCCGATCACCCCCGATATGGTCGGCGTGGCTTACCGCAAGATCAAAGATAGCGCTCTTAACCGTTATTACATCTTGACCACTCACGAGCCAAACTGCGACGCCTACGAGTCGGTGATGCAAGAAATAACAAGGTACAAAAAAATCCACCCTTGCGAGATAGTAATCAACGGCGTTATCCCGTCTCTGAAATATTATCTACGTCTGATAACCAACCCGGCAAGTTTTATCCATGAATACACCCGCTGGCTTGAATTTGAATACCAACGCGCCAGCGGAATCAAGCAAGAGCACTTGCGAGTTTGGAAAGACATCTGTCAAGAATCCTTAAGTCCTGAGAAGACTTAAACATTGGTCTAGCGAGGTTTGATCATGACTGAGTATATTTTTCCTAAAGACTTCCTATGGGGCGTGGCGACGTGCGCAACGCAGATTGAGGGCGGGTGGAACGAGGATGGGCGCGGGGCGTCCATCTGGGATCACTTCGCCAGCCAGCCCGGCAAGATCGCCAACGGCGATACCCCGGCGGTCGCCTGCGATCACTATCACCGCTGCCAGGAAGATATCGGCCACCTCAAGCAGTTAGGGGTTAAGTCCTACCGCTTCTCGTTCGCCTGGCCGCGCGTGCTGCCGGAAGGGGTGGGGCGCGTCAACCGCAAAGGGCTGGACTTTTACGAGAGGCTGGTAGATGGCCTGCTCGAAGCCGGCATCGTCCCCAACGCCACCCTGTACCACTGGGATTTGCCGCAGGCGTTGGAAGAGCGCGGCGGCTGGGGGAACCGTGAGATCGTTCACTGGTACAGCGACTATGCGCAGTTAATGTTCGAGACATTCGGCGATCGCGTCCCCATCTGGGCGACTTTCAATGAGCCGATTGCCATCTATGTGGGCTACGGGCTGGGCTTCTTTGCGCCCGGCCACCGCAGTGAAAAACTGGCGCGCCAGGCGATCCACCATCTGCTCCTGGCGCACGGCGAAGCGGTGCAGCGCTTCCGCTCGCTGCGCCTGGCAAAGGCCAAAATTGGGATAGTGGTTGACATCTGGAAGCATCACCCGGCGCGGGATTGCGATGAAGACCGCGAACTGGCGCGCTACAACGATGAAAGCACCTACCGCTACTTTTTGACCCCGCTGTTCAAAGGCCACTACACCGATTACATCCTGGGCAAGCTGGAGGAACAAGGGGCCAGGCCAGAGATTCAGCCCGGCGACCTGGCCCAGATCGCCCAACCGTTGGATTTCCTGGGCGTCAACTGCTACAGCCGCTACCTGGTTTCGACCGACAAAGACGCCGCCGACCTGGATAAACGCCGGGCCGCCAACCCGTCGGCTTTCACTGCCTGCGGCTGGGAGATCTTGCCGGAGGCGATCTACGATGCGGTGATGACCGCCCGCGGCGAGTTCGCCGGCGATCTGCCGATCTACCTGACAGAAAACGGGGCCACATTCCCCGACCATTTGACCGAGGATGGCAAAGTCCATGACGCCGCCCGCATCGCGTACCTGGACGCCTATGTGAAGCAGATTCACCGCGCCAACCAGGACGGGGCCGATGTGCGCGGCTATTACATCTGGTCGCTGCTGGACAATTTTGAGTGGAGTTCGGGCTATTCGCTGCGCTTCGGCCTGCTCTACACCGATTACCCCACGCAGCGCCGCATCTGGAAGGACAGCGCCTACTGGTACCAAGAAACCATCCGCAACAACGGATTGAGGGAAGCATAATGGAGCAACAGAACTTTAAGAACCCTGCCAAAGAGTACGGCGAAGTCCCCTTTTGGTCGTGGAACGATGACCTGGACGAGGCCGAACTGCGCCGCCAGATCGCCAGCATGGATCAGGCTGGTTGGGGCGGCTTCTTCATGCACTCGCGCGTCGGCCTGAAGACCCCCTACCTGGGCAAGAAATGGATGGCCTGTGTGCGCGCCTGCGTGGATGAAGCCGCGCAGCGCGGCATGGGGGCCTGGCTGTATGACGAAGACAAATGGCCGAGCGGCTTTGCCGGCGGATTGGCGGCAGTCAAGCCCGAACACCGCGCCCAGGTGTTGGTCTGCCTGGTGGACAACAAGCCGGCCCTGGTCGAAGAACGCCTGGCGACCTTCCAGGCCAGGCGCGAGGCCCACGGCGACAGCCTGCTCCAGTTCACCCCATTTGACCCACAAAACGACCTGTCAACTTTTGACGGCGACACAAACAGCCTGATCCAGTTCTATCCGCTGCGCGCCAACCTGGGCATGACCTGGTTCAACGGCTACTGCTACATCAACGCCCTCAATCCAGAGGCGGTGCGCGCCTTTCTACAAAGCACGCACGAGGTCTACGCCAGCGCCTTTGCTGCACCCGGCGCTGAGGCCAGGCGCGGCGCTGAGGCCAGGCGCTTTTTCCCCGCCGCCATCCCCGGTGTCTTCACCGACGAACCGGCGTATATGAGCGCCAACTTCCCCGACATCGGCGTGGTTGAACCCGGCGCGCTGCAAGCCATCCCCTGGAGCGACGATCTGCCGCGGCTGTTCCAAGAGCGCTGGGGCTACGATCTGCTGCCGCGCCTGCCGGAGATATTTTTCGACGCCGGCCGCTTCCCGCAGACACGCTACCATTTTTGGCGGCTGGTCACGGAACGTTTTACAACCGCCTTCTCCAAACAAGTCTATGATTGGTGCCAGGCGCATGACCTGAAGTTGACCGGCCATTACCTGCTCGAAGACAGCCTGTGGTACCAGGTGCGCTGGAACGGGGCGGTCATGCCGCACTACGAATACGAGCACTTCCCCGGCATTGATAAACTGTGCCGCAACTTGTTCACCATCTTGACCGTCAAACAGGTGGACAGCGCCGCCTGCCAGTTGGGCAAGGCGCGCGTGCTGTGCGAGAGCTATGGCGCAGCCGGGCAAGACCTGTCTTTCGCCGGGCGCAAGTGGATCGGCGACTGGCTGTATGTCTTGGGCGTGACGCTGAACAACCCGCATCTTTCGCTGTATTCCATGCGCGGCGAACGCAAACGCGATCACCCGGCCAATCTCTATTACCAGCAGCCCTGGTGGCCGGAGAACCGCCTGGCGGCCGATCATTTCGCCCGCCTGTCTTATGCGCTTTCGCAAGGCCAGCGCGTGGTAGACCTGTTGGTTTTGCACCCGATCGGCAGCGCCTGGACGCGCTACCGCCCCGACGCCATCGGCGCGGTAGGCAAACTCGACCAGGCGTTGAGCGAGTTGGAGAAGCAATTGCTCAATGCACAGCGCGACTTTCACTATGGCGATGAGATTTTGATCGAGAAATACGGGCGCGTGGTTCAGGATGCGCAGGGGGCGGCGTTGGAAATCGGCCAGATGCGCTATCGCGTGGCGATCGTCCCGCCCAGTTTTAGCTGGAGCGCCAACACTGTGCGCGTGCTGCGCGAATTCGCCGCCGCGGGAGGCAAAATCCTGGCCCTGCCGCGCCTGCCCGATGAAATTGAAGGCCAGCCGGCCGAGAACGTCCTGCCGCCGGCGACCGTGGTGGTCGAACCAGGCGGACTGTTGGCGGCGCTGGATGCAAGCCTGGCGGCCGAGGTGCAGATCCAGAGCGGCGAGGCAAGCTGCCCCGAAATCTGGTACCAGCGCCGGCGGGAGGCCAAGGCGAGCGAGACTTCGCCCACCGACTGGTATTTCCTGGTCAATACCAGCCTGGAGAAGGACTACACCGCCCGCGTCACGATGCGCGGGATAAGCCCGGATTCGCGCCTGGAAGAATGGGATACGGTCAGCGGGGAGGCGCGCCCGCTCGCTGCGACGCCGGTGGAGGGTGGGATGGGTGTGGAGCTGCGCTTCCCGCCGATTGC
>CAIQJJ010000897.1 GCA_903872065.1 uncultured Anaerolineales bacterium
AACTGTTACGGTCTCGACAGTCTCCAATGACCGGCGCGCCAGGGTAAAGTATAATCTGGAACGAGGCAGGGGACAATCCATCCTGCCCCAATCCATTCTCCTCCCCCTTCGAAAGGATCCGCCATGAGCAATCCCACCGCTTCCTCCAACCCTGCCCGCTTATTCGCCGCCGGCCTGCCGGTCAAAGAATGGGTCGAATTTGCCGCCCAGGGTTTCACGCGCCCCGTCAGCGGCGCGATCTACACCTCAGACCAACACCCTTGCTGCGGAGTGCCGCTGGGCGGCGTCGGCGTTGGCTGCATTGACCTCGACCCGCGCGGCGTGTTCGGCTTCAGCAGCCTGTTCAACCCCGGTTCCCGGCACACGTTCTTCGAGCGCTGGCTCTACCCCCGCAAGACGCCGATCCTGCAGCCCATCCTGGGGTTGGCGGTGGGCGGGCAGACCTGGGTGCTGGCTGCGCCGGAGATGGCCTCGGGCGAGGCGGTCGAATGGTGCACCGAACCGCAGATGCAGGTGGACGAGCAGGGCATGAAGTTCATGGATCCGGTTTTCATCCGCACCCCGCGCCTGCGCGGCGTCAATTCCGCCGCGCGGATTGATTATTGGGGACATTACCCGCTGGCCGATCTGGAATTTGAAAGCGGAGCGCCGCTCTCGGTCGGCTTGCGCGCTTGGGCGCCTTTCATCCCCGGCGACGCCCTGGTCTCCAACCTGCCAGCGGCGGTCTTCGAGGTGCACCTGCGCAACCCCGGCCCGCAGGCCCAGGCCGGGCGGCTGGCCTTCAGCTTCCCAGGCCCGGATGCCCAGGAGGCGCGCAGCACCGAGTTCACCCGCCGCCTCATCCGCGAGGACTTCAGCGGCATGCTGGTCAGCTCGACCGGGCAGGTGCAGTATTTGCTGGGCGTCCTGGATGAAGCGCAGGCGGCTTTTGGGGCGGGCTTGAGCGGCCAGCCGGAGGCCTGGGCCAAGATCGCCGATGGGCTGCCCCAGCCGGCCTTCCGCGCCGGTTCCAACGATCTGCTGTTCCAGGAGGGAAGCTGCTCTGCGGCGGTGGATTTTGACCTGCCGGCCGGCGGCGAGCAAGTCGTGCGCTTTCTCCTGGCCTGGTACGCGCCGGTGATCGAGGGCGCTGAAAAGACCTGGCCGGGCCGCGACAACGATTCGGGCCCCTTCATGCACAATCGCTGGATCGGCCCTGAGCCGCTGGGGGGCAAGCACTTCTTCACGCACATCTACGCCGCCCGCTTCAACGACGCCCTGGATGTCGCCCGCTGTATGGCTGCCCACCACGCCTCGATCCTGGCGCGCATTTTGTCCTGGCAAGAGGCCATCTACGCCGACCCGCAGCTGCCGCCCTGGCTGCAGGACTCGCTGATCAACAACCTGGCCCTGATCGCCGAGGACAGCTACTGGTTCCAGCCCAAGCCGCCGTTGGGCGATTTCCTGTTCCCCCTGGGCGGCTTTGCCCTGAACGAGAGCCCGCGCGGCTGCCCCCACATGGCCTGCATCCCCTGTGACTGGTACGGCAACCTGCCGGTGGTGTTCTTCTTCCCCGAACTGGCGCATTCCACGCTGAAGATGTTCAAGCAGTACCAGCGCCAAGACGGCGAGATCCCCTTCGCCCTGGGCAAGATCGCCGAACTGCCCGATATGGCCTCGCCTGAATTCCACTGGCAGGTATCGCTGAACGGGATGTGCTACATTGACATGGTTGACCGCCTGTGGCAGCGCACCCACGACGACGCCATCCTGGGCGAATTCTACGACTCGGTCAAGCGCTGCAACACATTTACCATGAATTTGCGCACCGGCCCCGGCGGGCCGATCAGCATGCCGTCCGTGGGCGGGATGGAATGGTTCGAGTTCGGCGAGTGGGCCGGGATGTGCGCTCACCTGGGCGGGCTGCGGCTGGCCGAACTGCGCATGGTCGAGCGCATGGCGCAGGCGGTGGGCGATGCCGACTACGCCCGGCAGTGCCAGGCCTGGTTTGCAGAAGGCTCGCGGGCGATGGAAGAAGAACTGTGGGCTGGCGATTACTATCTGAATTTCTACGAGAAAGAAACCGGGAAGCGCTCGGACGATGTCATGGCCTATCAACTGGATGGGGAATGGACGGCCCGCTATCACGGTCTGCCGGGGGTGTTCCTGCCGCAGCGCGTGCCGCTGGCATTGGACAAGATCCGCCGCTGCAATATGGCCCTCTCGCCGGGCATCGGCGCGGTCAACTTCACCCGCCCGGATGGCTCGCTCCTGGACGCTGCGTCTAAGGTAGCGCATTACGGGCGCTATGCCATGTTTGCGCCCGAAGTGGTGGTGCTGGGCATGACTTTCGCTTATGACGGGCAGCTAGACCTGGGCCTGGAACTGGTGCGCAGCTTTTGGGAAACCCTGTGCCTGAAGCAGGGCCACACCTGGGATCTGCCCAACATGATCCACGGCGACAGCGGCCGGCGCGTCTTTGGCACCGACTATTACCAGAACATGATGCTGTGGGCTCTGCCGTCCGCCATCGCCGGGCAAGACCTGTCGGGCTCCTGCGCCGCCGGTGGGCTGATCGACCGCGTTCTGCAGGCCGGCAGAGATAAGCAAATCGCGCCGGGGAAAATTTAACCGCCAGGCCGGTTTTAATTGATCCACAGATTTTCACAGATTGGAAGCCAGATTTGCAAAAAGATCGGGAGTGGCACTTGCG
>CAIQJJ010000898.1 GCA_903872065.1 uncultured Anaerolineales bacterium
AGCGTCTCATTGAAACGCAGGCGGATGCCGGTCTGCGCCGCGCCCCAAGCGCCGCGCGCGGGATAGGTCTCGCTCACATAAGGCAACAGATCGCCCAGCGCGCCGGCGGCGTAAGAGAGCAGGTTGCGCAAGACGGGGTAGCCGGTCCACTGGATATGCCGCGAGTCAAAGAAACCGGACGCCAGGACGAGACGCCCGCTGCCAAAGTCGCCGGCCAGCAGCGCCGATTCGGTGAGCAGGCCATTTTGGACAATCGAGACCGCGCCGGGCCAATCGGCCTCCCAGTTGGTGAAGGGGCGGCTGTCGTAGACCCACCAGTTGAGGAAGTCGGCGTCCCACAGGCCTTGCATGATGAGCATCTCCGGGTGCAGGATGCGCACGCGTCCGCTCTCATGTTGGATACTGACGCTGACGGGCAGCCAGCCCCAATCGAGCGGGTTGGGTTCTTCCCAAGTGCTGCCGGTCTGCCCCAGGACGACCAACCCGCCGCCGTTCTGAACAAAGGCATCCAGGTCAGCCTGGCGGGCGTACAGCGGCTGCAGGTAATCCGCGGCCGGCGCTGAGCGGTAGGAGCCGATCAAAATGACATCGAAGGGGGCCAGGTTCAGCGCCGCAAACTGGGCGGCGTCAGCGCGGGTGTAGGAGAGGCCCAGGTCTTGCAGCGCCCAGCCGGCGTCGGCGAAGCTGCTGTCGCCGTTGCCCAGGTCTACCCACAGCAGGTTGAAGAGGGCTGAGAAGGCGGATGTGCTGCCGTCCAGGCCGGTGGCGGTGGCGACGATGAAGGGGCCGGCCAGGGGCATGCCCTTGCTAAATACGAACGAGCCATCCAGCGCGGCGACCGCGCGGCCCTCATAGACCTTGCCCTGTCCATCGGTGGAGGAGAAAACCTCCACCAGGCAGCCAGGGCAGGCCGTCCCGCTGACCAGGCCGCCGGCCAGGTCATAGACCACCTGGCGCGGGGCGGGCAGTTCACCATTGGCCCCTTCTTGCAGCGAAATCCCCGTTCCAAAGTTGCCGTAGATGCTGTTTTGTGTGATCGTGTTCGAGAGGACATCACCGCCCTTGAGGGTTACGCCGTTGTACTCATTGAAGGCGATCACATTGTCCGGCCCAATGATGTTTTCGCGCGCCCCCTGGTCGAGGAAGACGCCGTGCCGTTCCCAACTCCAGTTCGTCCGGATGCCGCTCTGAAGGGCGGCGCGCTCCTGTTCGGTGCGAGGAGCAGTGACCTCTTTCAACGAATAGGCCGGCGCGTCAACCACAAGCTCGTGGAGCGCCTCGCCCGTTTCGCCTTTCTCATCTCCGGGTTCACCTTCCGCCTCGCGGACGACTCTGGATGAGACGCCCGCTTGCGCGCCCCCTGCTGCTTCACCCAAAAGCGGAATGCTGGCGAAATTGACGCCGATGAAGTTGCCCGCCAGGCGGTTGAAGCGCGTGTCTCCGCCCGACAGGTTGACATTGCTGCTGCTGTTGCCGCTGATCAGGTTGCCCTGCAGCAGATTGGACTGCGCCCCCCACTGAATGCTCACGCCATAGGTATTGGGAATGGCATAGCTGCCGCTGGCATCCACGCCGATCAGGTTCGACTGGAGGGTGTTGGAGGTCGTCCCGCCGCCTTCGATAAGAGCGCCGCTATCCTGGTTGCCGGAGATAGTGTTGAACCCGATCCAGTTATCGTGCGCGCTGCTGTCCAGGCGCAGGCCGAACTGCTGCCAGCCATAGGCATTTGCCCCTTGGGCGTCCGTCCCGATCTGATTATTGGCGATCGTGTTATAGGCGGCGCTGTCCATCAGGTAGATACCGGCATTCTGGTTGGCGCTGAACACATTCTCCGTCACCAGGTTGTTGTGCGTCCCATTCCCCAGTTGCAAACCTGTGCTTTGATTGCCATGAATCCAGGTTCCCAATGGGTCAAAACCGACAAAATTGCCCTGGACGGTATTGTCACGCACAGACTCGCCGCGCAGTTCAATCGCGCCGCCGTAACGCTGCCCGACGATGATATTGGCGTCTTCGGGATTAGGCCCGCCGATCAGATTGTGATAGGTATTATTTTCCAACGCGATGGCGTTGCCAGAAATGCCAGGGTAAGGGCGCAGCGCCGAAGGGCTGATCCCAATCTGATTGCCCTGGATCACATTGTCATGCGTCTCATCCCACCCGCGCAGCCAGATGCCGCCGCCCCACATCGGGTTAGCCAAGAAATTGCGCAAGATCAGGTTGCCATACCCTGAGCGCAAGTCAATGACCTGATCGGGGATATAGCACGTGAGCGGATTAGGATGACCATCCGGGGTCGGCGCCCCCCTCTCCAACGGTGCACTTCCGTTGGGGAGGGCCGGGGTGGGGTTCTTCCCCCACTCCAACGGTGCACTTCCGTTGGGGAGGGCCGGGGTGGGGTACTCCCTCTCCAACGGTGTACTTCCGTTGGGGAGGGTTGGGGTGGGGTCTCTGGGGTGGGTGGGGTCTGTGGGGTTCCCCTTCATCTCATACCAAATTCGCCCCAAAGTATTATCCGTCAGAAACTCAACCACATAGCGCGGCGTAAAGAACTGATTGCGCACCGCCAGCTCGCGGCTGTTGCGCGGCGCCTGCGAGGCGTCGCGCATCGCTTTGCGTTCCTCCTTGCTGTTGAAATACTGATAGATCCAGCCGATAGTCTCATCTTCGGCCCACAGCATTTCCAGCTCAGGGTCGTTCAGCAGACCCAGCAGCCTGAGCAGCGCCGGTTCGCGCGGAAAAAGCCGGCCCTGCGGGCTGAACCGGTCGAAAAGCGGCGGCAGTTCGAGGGCCAGCTCGTCAAACAGGCTGAACAAATAGGCGCGGTAAGCGTCGCCGGTCTCGCCCAGGGCGCTGC
>CAIQJJ010000899.1 GCA_903872065.1 uncultured Anaerolineales bacterium
GGATGCGGTACAGGCGGGCAAAGATCGCCCGATCACCGCAGTGGGCAGTGGGCAGTGGGCAGTGGGGAGCGGTACAGAACACCGCCGCGGTACAGAACACCGTCCTTCGACAGGCGACGACCTTTGTCGCTGATCAGGATGCCAGGGCGGTAAAAACGACTGCAGAAGGGCAATTCCGCTGAAAAGAAGCAGGCCGGCGCAAGCGATGAGGATGGATGCGCCAAAGACGGCGGCGAGGTGGACGCGGGAATCGCGCCCATCCATGATGCGAGGGTCTATGGTGAAGGTGAGGGAGTAAGCGAGGAGGAGGGCAAGAAGACCGAAGAGGGTTACGCGAGCGATTCCAACCCACCCCACCCTACCCTCCCCATCGCGAAGAGCGGCGGCGGAAATAGGGGAGCTTCGTTGACCAAAGCACAACGGGCGAGCGGCTATCCATAAAGCGCAGGTGAAGAGGGGCGTAAAGAGCGCCAGGGAGGTGAGAACATCCGGCTTGGGGTCGCCTGCGCCGAAGAGACTGCGGGCGATCTGATAGGGACGGCTGAGCATTCCTTTCAAACTGGTCAATGGCCCATAAACGCTATGCGTCAAGACAGTCTGCAAAGCGCCGGTCGTCTCCAACGAACTGGCGCGGTCTTCACCGGCCAGGCGGCGCAGCAAGAGGGTTGCCAGCAAAAAGATGGACAGGATCGCAATGTGACACAAGGTCGCTTTCAGCCAGCGGCGATCCCAGGCGGTGATCTGTACGGCGGGCGTCTCCAGCAAAGGCGCCGCCAAAAAGACGGGGAAGGGATTTTCGTAAACGAGTAAGATCAGGCCGGCCAGGAGATACGCCAGCGGCTTACGTCCTGCAAGATAGCTGTGAAAAGCCAGGAGCAGCAAAATCAAGGCCGGCTGCAAGCCAAAGGAACGGGTCAGCCAGACCTGGGTGGTATCGGCGCAGAACAAACAAAAGGCAAGCCCGCCCAACAGGGCAAAAAGATCGGGGAAAGGCAGCGCCGGCTGACGTGAACTGCCGCCGCGGGCGATGCGTTGAAGCAAGGTGTAAAACAGGCCGGCGCTGAGGAGATGCAGACTGAACCCCAACAGATACGCGCCGCGAAATGGGGAAGCCGTCCCCAGCGCCCCCAATTTGCCGCCCAAGAAGGCAAAGAAATCCAGCAGGGGGGCGTGAAAGATTTTGCCATGCTCACTGAGGCGGCTGAAGTTGTCGGCCAACAGACGCCCCAAAAGCGGCAAGTCGGCAGTCATGGTGCGCGGGGCGCGGGTGAAATCATCTTCGTAGAGGCCAAACTCAGCGCTGTACCAGTAGCGCGCCACCCAAAGCGTAGCTGCGAACAGGCACAAAACAGGCAGCCCACTGTTCGTTGACCAAAGCACAACGCGCAGCGCGCGCCAGACCGCCGGCCTGACTTTGGATAATTCTTTACTGGCGATATGGAGCAGGGCTGGCATAAATGGTCCAAGCGTATGAAAAGGTTCCCCAATTCAGGGCCGAGCGGTCGCCCTCACAATAACTGTTCGACCACTTCAGCGCGCACAACGCGCGCGGTACGTCAATGCCGGTCTCTTGAAATTGATGCTGTGTGGTAAAGGCGACCGGCCACTTGATCTCCTCGTCAGTTTCAACCGTAGACCACTGAGCAAAGTACGGTACCAATGACCCATTCCATTGATCTTGCGCCCCTTCAAACACGCCAAGCCGCACGGTGAGAACAGGTCGTCCAGCAATCTGAGGCGCAAGGACGAAGTATTGAACGCCGGGGGTCAATTCTTGAAAAGCAAAGGTCTCAACTTTTAGATCAGGGCGCTGACGGGCAATGTGGAAATGTAAGGCGATTTGCTCCACGTATTCATTGGGGTACTGAATATTGAGCAAAACGACGCTGTTGAGGGGGGCATTCTGGCTGACATAGTCCAACATTTCTGCGTTGGCGGCATCTACAGCCAACTGAATCTGAGCGTCGGTGGCGTTATTGAGCAGAGTAACGGTCAAAAGAAAAACAAAAGCTGCCAGGGTGGTCAATGCAATAAAGGCGGGCAAAGACCGCCCGATGGCGGGCAAAGACCGCCCGATGGCGGGCAAAGACCGCCCGATGGCGGGCAAAGACCGCCCGATCTCTGCGGCGGGAAAAACCTTCACTTTGGTTCTGATCTCGCGATACAAATCCAGGACAAAACCAGCCAGAAAAGCCACC
>CAIQJJ010000900.1 GCA_903872065.1 uncultured Anaerolineales bacterium
CGCCTGATGTCGATTCGGCGGTGCTGCGCATTGACCTCTACCCGCAGCCGCTCATCCCGCCGGCGCAGTTGCCTATTTTCTTCCGCCTGACGAAGGCCGGCTTCAGCCAGAAGCGCAAGACGCTGCGCAATGCGCTCTCGGCCGGCCTGGGCATTGCCGCAAGCCAGGCGGCGGCGCTGCTGCTTTCCAGCGGAATTGACCCAATGCGCCGCGCCGAGACAGTCAGTATTGTCGAGTGGGGACGGTTGGCGGCGGCGTTTGCTACCCTACCAGCCAAAACAGCAGCCCCGCCAGCACTTCCATGACAAAGGTGAACCAGAGTGTGCTGCGCAAGCCCAGCCAATCGCCGACCAGTGGGCCCAGCAGCGAACCGCTCAAGACGCCCATATTGACCGCCAGGTTGTAGAGCGCCATGTGCGCCGGGCGGTCGGTATCCGGCACGCGCTCCATCAGGCGGTTGATGATGCCCACATTCATAATCGCCCAAATTACGCCCCCCGTGATCGAAGCCACCCAAAACAAGAAGGCGTCGCGCGCCAGCGCCATTAGCAAGGCGTAAGAACTGCACAAGACCGTGCTGCCGATCAGCATCCAACGGCTGCCGAAGCGCCGGCTCAATTCGCCGACCACCGCCACCGAGGTGACCATCATCATGGCGTTGAACATGGCAGTTCCCAGGCTGATGGCCCCGTCGCTCAAGTGCAGTTCGTTGACGTACACCAGGGGGTAGAGCGGCATGGGCAGGTATTGAAACAGGTAGAAAAATAGAAACGCCATCAGAAACCCGCCGAACGGCCCGCGCAGTACATCGAAGCGCACCAATGCCTTGCCGGGCTGGCGCGGCGGGGCGAACAATTCGATCAGCCGGCGGAGGCTCAGACCGCGCGGCAGCAGGCCGGGCCAGTCGTGATGAGCCGGGTTGGGCGAGAGGATGAAGACCAGTTTGCCCAGGTAATAGGTGCTGACCAGGGCCCCCAGGCCGCCGATTAAGAAGACGATTTGATAGTTGAGTGGGAAGACAATCCGATCCAGGATTTGCCCGCTGGCCAGGGTGCACAGGGTGGTGCTGATCGACATGATCGCCGTGCGTTTGGCGATGACCTCAGCCCGCTGGCCGGGCGGCACGACCTCGGCGAACATCGCATTGAACGAGATATTGAGCAGTGTGCTGGGGACGGTCACGAGCAGGTTGAGCAGGATAATGCCCCAGACCTGGGCGGAGTCGCCCAGCGCCCAGGGCAGGAAGAAGAAGAGCAGGTAGACCAGGCGCATCCATAAAGCGGATAGAAAGGCGACCCGTCCTAGCGGGCGACCCTCGACCCACAGGCCGGCCGGCAGAGTGTAGAACAACCCGATCGCGGCCGGCCCGGCCCCCAGCAGACCCATTTCCAGGCCGGTGGCGCCCAGGCGAGCGGCGTAGACCCCCTGGAAAGACATCGTCGTGCCGCTCAACAGGCCGATCCAGAAGATGTCCCAGTATAAGATGCGGATGATCGCGTGTTGGTTGGGGCGGGCGGCGGTGAGGTTCATGGGGCTACGCGCTCATTTCCCCCCGCACCGTCTGGTAAAGGGTTTCTGCTTTCAGATCGTTGAGGGTGTAGCAAGGCGCTTTCAGGTGTTCGGCCAGCGCCTGGGCCAGGCCCTGGTCGAAGGCGGCGTGCTCCATGTTGATCACGATGCAGCGCACATCTTCCGCGGCGATCCTTTCGGCCAGGGCGTGCGCTTCTTCCTGCGGCGGCATGGCGCCCAGCGAGACATTGCCCGCCCCATCCGTCAGCAGGATCACCAGCGGTTCGACGTCAGAGTGCAAGATTTTTTCTTTTTGCAAGACGTTTTCCGTCAGCAGCAGGCCGGCCGAGAGCGGGGTCTTGCCGCCGACCGGGATGTCGGTGAGGGCGCGCTGCGCCAGTTGAACCGAGTTGGTTGGCGGCAGCACCAGGGTGGCGCGGTCTTTTTGGAAGACGATCAACCCTACGCGGTCGCGGCGTTGGTAGGCGTCGGTCAGCAGCGAGAGGATGGCCCCCTTGGTGGCCGACATGCGCTCGGCGACCGCCATAGACCACGAGGCGTCTACCACGAACAAGATCAGGTTGGCGGTTTTCTTGACGCGCACCTTGCGCTGCAGGTCGCTGGTCTGGATCGCAAACGCCACCTCTTTGCGCTGCTCCTCGCGTTCCACCTGGAAGGGGGCCGCGGCGCGAAAGGTGGCGTCGAAAGCGATGTCTGAAGTTTTGCCATGCGCCGGGCGGGCCTGGATATAGCGCCCGCGTTTGCGGTCGGTGTAAGTGCGCGAGCGGCGTCCGCCGCGCCGGCGGGCTATTTTATCCAGGTCGGTGTCCAGCTTGCGTGGGGCGAAGGTATCGCCCACTTGCACCTTTTTCCCGCCGTCCCACCAGCGCGCGTTGCCGGCGTCAAAAACCGACTGCTGCGAGGGAGTCTCCAGGCTTTGCTGCCCGGCGTCGTTTTCAAGAATAGTCTGCTTTACGTCTTTTTTTTTTCAGAAGCGCTGTTGCGCTCCTCTTCAGGCGAAGTCTCCGGTTCGCCGGCGCTGGCAGATGCGCCGTGCAGTTGCTCAATGCGCTCTTGGAGTTGTTCAGGCGTGATGTCGGTGCGCTGGAAGGGCCCTTGCCGGATGCGGTGCGGCAGCGCCAGCTCCGCTGCCAGGGCGATATCGCGATCGGAGATGGCTTTGCGCCCTTCAAAGGCGGCGTGGGCGCGCGCCGCTTTCAAGATGACCAGGTCGGCGCGATGGCCCTCGACGTTCAGCGAGGCGGTCAGCGCGGCAATCGAGAGTAAGTCGCGCTGCGTGTAGGTAACATAGTCTACCAGGGCGCGAGCGCGATCGATCTGCTGCGAGAGTTCTTCTTCTTTGGTCAACCACTGCTGGCGAAAACTCTCCGCGTCGGCCTCGAAGTTCAGGTTGCGTTCCATGATTAGCACCCGCTCGCGGGCGCTGTGAATGCCCATGATGTCCACCGACAGAGCGAAGCGGTCGAGCAGTTGCGGGCGCAGGTCGCCTTCTTCGGGGTTCATCGTGCCGACCAGGATGAAGCGCGCCGGGTGAGCGAAGGAAATGCCCTCCCGCTCGACGATGTTCATCCCCATCGCCGCCGAGTCCAGCAGCAGGTCTACCACATGATCGTCCAACAGGTTGACCTCGTCAATATACAACATGCCGCGATTGGCTGCCGCCAAAACGCCCGGCTCGAAATGGCGCTCACCCTTTTGGATGGCTTTCTCGATATCGAGCGTGCCGACCACGCGATCCTCGGTCGCTGAAACCGGCAGGTTGACGAAGGGGGTGCGGCGCATGTCAACCGGCAGCGCGTCATTGTTGGTGGCGCGTTCTTTACATTCGGTGCACCAGGTGGTGGGACGGTCAGGGTCGCAGCCAAAGCGGCAGTCTTTCACCGCCCGCACCAGGGGCAGCAGAGCAGCCAACCCGCGGGCGGCGGTGGATTTCGCCGTGCCGCGTTCGCCGCGAATCAAGACGCCGCCAATGCGCGGGGCGACAGCGTTAAGGATCAAGGCACGGCGCATCCGGTCTTGCCCGACGATAGCGGTGAAGGGATAGATAGCAGGCATAATCAAAAACCTCGTTTCCAAAAAATGATCACCTGATTATACCCACTTTCCTTAAGTTCACATAGACAAAGTGTTGTGTAAAGGTTGCCAACTTTTATAAGGCGCGAGTATAATGGGTGGAGTTATCCCCATTTTTAACCGGAGTCTAAAAATCATATGGATCAAACGAATGCCCTGGCTGGGCAGGAGGCTATGCCCGAGAATAATCAATCTGTGGTAGATGAGCGCACCTCAGCTTCCATGGAAAGTCTGTTAATGGAAGAGGGTTTGTCTTTGGATCTTCCCAAGGCAGGCGAATTCCGCACCGGGATCATTGCAGGTATTACCGCGACGGAAGTCTTGGTCAGCATTGGCACCAAATCAGAAGGCGTCATTTCTGGCAAAGAAAAAGAACAAATCCCTGCCGCCGACCTCGCCACTTTTGAGGTAGGGAAAGAAATCTCGGTGTTCATTGTCAGCCCCGAAGATCAGAACGGCAATGTGGTGCTGTCATACGTCCGAGCGCGTGAAGAACGCGAGTGGAAGCAGGTGGAAGATTTGCTCGTTTCGGGTGAATCATACGATAGTAAGATCATTGGCTACAATAAGGGTGGCTTGATTGTTCCTGTCAACAGCCTGCGTGGTTTTGTCCCCGCATCTCAGATCAGTGTGCTGCGCCGCGGCGATACCTCGAGCGAGGCCACCCCTGACCAAAAATGGGCCAAGATGGTGGGCGACCCGATCAAAGTGCGCGTCATCGAAGTGGACCGCGAGCGTCATCGCTTGATCCTTTCCGAGCGCTCTGCGCTGCAAGAAACGCGTGAGACCCTTAAAGATCGCCTGTTGGATGAGTTGAAAGAAGGCTCGGTGCGCGTTGGGCGGATTACCAGCCTGGCCGATTTCGGCGCTTTTGTCAATATTGACGGCGCGGATGGCCTGGTTCACCTTTCCGAGATCAGTTGGGAGCATATCACTCATCCCAACGAAGTCCTTAAGGTTGGGCAAGAAGTCCAGGTCAAGGTGATCAGCGTGGATAAGGATCGCAAGCGCATTGGCCTGTCCATCCGCCAGACCCAGTCCGACCCCTGGATCAAGAAGGTGGAAGGCATTAAAGAAGGTCAGTTGATCGAAGGAACGATCACCCACCTGACCAAGTTTGGCGCTTTTGCTCGCCTGGGCCAGGACCTGGAAGGTTTGATCCATATTTCGGAGTTGAGCGAACAGCGCATCAATCATCCGAAAGAAGTTATCAAAGAAGGCGAAGCCCTCACGCTGCGGGTGATCAAGATTGATCCTGAGCGGCGGCGCATTGGACTGAGCCTCCGCAAGGTCGACTCGCCGGCCTATGCCGATTCCGACCTGAAAGCCATTGCAGCAGATTTCATCCCCATGAAGGCGGCAGCTCGTTCTGAAGCGAGCCCGGCTGCTTGAGATTTGCGTTGTTTTGGGTATTGAAGAGCGCACCGGCAGCGGTGCGCTCTTTGTTTATAAACGGCTAATTTATCAACCCTTAACATTATGGTATGATTTGAACCGTCAAAGTCTGGTAAAATCCATTTGGATAGAATCTCTCTGAATTTTTCGGGAGGATTGTTTATGGCAAGTAGCATGGATCGTTTTACGCAAAGAGCAAGGCGGGTGCTCAGCCTGGCGCAGCAAGAGGCTGAGCGCATGCGCCATAGTTATATTGGTACTGAACACTTATTATTGGGATTAATCCTTGAAGAGGGCGGTGTCGCCGGGCGCGTCTTGCGCGAGTTGGGGCTGGAGGCGGGGCGTGTGCAAGAAATTGTTGAGCGCCTGACCGGTTATGGGCAAGCGCACGGGGCGAAGCTCGAACTGACCCCCGGCACGCAGCAAGTGCTGGAATATGCGATTGATGAGGCGCGCAAGATGGGCCATCATTATATCGGCACAGAGCATCTCCTTTTGGGCCTGGTGCGCCAGGGAGAGGGCGTGGCGATGGATGTCCTGCGTAAACTGGGCGTCACCTCAGAGCAAATTCGCCGCCAGACGCGTCGCGTGCTGCAAGAGAGCAGCCCTGGTACGCCGCAGCGTCAGCAGCCGCCCGAGGCGCAAAAGGCCGCCGCCGGCGCGCCGGCGCGCGGCGAGCAAAAAGGCGGCAAGACCCCCCTGGTGGATCAACTGGCCACTGACCTGACCGCCAAAGCCGAGGAAGGCAAGCTCGACCCGGTGATCGGGCGGCAGATGGAAATTGAGCGCGTCATTCAAATCCTGGCGCGGCGCAATAAAAACAATCCTGCCCTGATCGGTGAGCCGGGCGTCGGCAAAACCGCGATTGTCGAGGGCCTGGCGCAGCGCATCATCGAAGGGGATGTGCCGGCGCCGCTGCTCGAAAAGCGCGTCCTGCAGCTTGATGTAGGTTCGCTGGTCGCCGGCACCATGTATCGCGGCCAGTTTGAAGAGCGTCTCAAGCGCGTGATTGACGAGCTGAAGGTCTCTGGCTCTATCTTGTTCATTGACGAAGTACACATGCTGGTGGGGGCCGGCGCGGCGGGTTCCTCGGTGGATGCCGCCAATATCTTGAAGCCGGCGCTCTCGCGCGGCGAATTGCAGGTGATCGGCGCAACCACACTGGATGAGTATCGCAAATATATCGAGAGCGACGCGGCCCTTGAACGTCGTTTTCAACCTGTTACAGTGGATGAACCCTCGGTAGATGAAGCGATTGAAATCCTGCGCGGCGTGCGTCGCGCCTATGAAGAGCATCACCGCCTGACCATCTCGGATGAAGCGGTGGATGCGGCGGTGCGCCTGTCGGCGCGCTACGTCACGGAGCGTTTCTTGCCCGATAAGGCCATTGACCTGATTGACGAGTCGTCTTCGCGGGTGCGGATGTACAAAAGCCCAATGGCGAAGACGGCCAAAGATTTGATGATCCAACTGCGTGATCTTCGTCAAAACCGCGCCCTGGCGGTGGAAAATGGCCGCCCGGAGGACGCGCAGGATTACCTGGAGCGCCAGGAGGCGCTGGAACGGCAGTTGGAGCGCCTGCGCACCGGTTGGGATCGCAGCAGCAGCCCAACGGTCACTGCCGAAGATATCGCCGAGATGGTGGCGATGTGGACCGGGGTGCCAGTGATGCAGATCGCCCAAGAGGAGTCGCAGCGGCTGCTTCAGATGGAAGAGGAACTGCGCAAGGCCATCATCGGGCAGGAAGAGGCGATCCAGGCGATCGCCAAAGCGGTGCGTCGCGCCCGCGCGGGGTTGAAAGACCCGCGCCGCCCGATCGGTTCCTTTATCTTTTTGGGGCCGACCGGCGTTGGTAAGACCGAACTGACCAAAGCCCTGGCGCGTTTCCTGTTCGGCAGCGAAGAAGCCCTGGTGCAGTTGGATATGTCCGAGTTCATGGAGCGGCACAGCGTCAGCCGCCTGGTGGGCGCTCCCCCCGGCTATGTTGGCTATGATGAAGCCGGCCAACTGACGGAAGCCCTGCGCCGCCGCCCCTACTCGATTGTGGTCTTCGATGAGATCGAGAAAGCTCATCCCGAAGCCTACAACATGCTCTTGCAGATTATGGAAGAGGGCCACCTGTCGGACGCCAAGGGGCGCAAGGTAGATTTTCGCAATGCAATCATTGTCATGACCTCCAACGTGGGGGCGGATACGATCAAGCGCCAGGCGAATGTTGGCTTTAGTTTGAAGCTGGATGAGCACGTTGAAGAAAAGCTGGCGTATGACGAGATGCGCAAGAAGCTGACCGAAGCTTTGCGGCGCGTCTTCCGCCCGGAGTTTATCAATCGCCTGGACAGTGTGATCATCTTCCATGCTCTGACCAGGGAGAATATTCGCCAGATCGTCACTTTGGAGTTGAACAAGGTGGCGACCCGCTTGCAGGACAGCACCATCCAGTTGAAAGCGACGCCTGAAGCGACGGAGAAATTAGCCCAAGAAGGTTATGATCCCGATATGGGCGCCCGGCCGCTCAAGCGCGTCATCCAGCAAAAGGTGGAAGACATCCTTTCCGATGCGATGCTGGCTGGCGAGTTCCACAGCAATGATGTCATCTTGGTGGATTTGGTAGACGGCGAGATTAAACTGCGTCGTGTGGAAGGGCAAGTGACGAGTTCCGAGCCTGAAGCCGCGCTGCCGGTTTAATCCGCGCCCTGGCGCACGCCAATGGCCAAGACTTATACCCAATACGTTTGCCAGCAGTGCGGGCGGACAACCGCTCGCCCGATGGGAAAATGTCCCGGATGTGGGGCGTGGAACAGCATGGTCGAAGAAGTTGTTTCCGCCCCCACTCCGTCCGGCAAAGCTGCGCCGCGCGGCCTGGGGGGCCTTTCAACGCCGCGCCGCTTGTCTGAAATTGATACCGGCCCTGAAGATCGCATGCCCTTGTTGATGGGCGAGTTCGCTCGCGTCCTGGGCGGCGGGATCGTGCCAGGCTCGATCATCCTGATCGGCGGCGACCCCGGCATCGGCAAATCCACTTTGTTGTTACAAGTGGCGCTGGAGGTGGCGCAAAAAGCGACCGTGCTGTACATTTCTGGCGAGGAGTCCGAGCGGCAGATTAAGATGCGCGCCGACCGCCTGGGGGTTGATCCCGAGGGGCGCGCCAGGCCGGTGCAGCCGGTCAAAGGGCTGCTGTTAGTGACGGAGACGAACCTGGGGGTGATGTTGGAACACGTGGCGGCGGTCAAGCCGTCCCTTTTGGTGGTGGATTCGATCCAAACTACCTACATGCCTGAATTAGAGTCGTCGGCGGGTTCGGTTTCGCAGGTGCGCGAATGTTCGGCGCGCCTGCGCGAATTGGCGAAATCCTCTGGTACAGCGGTCTTTTTGATCGGGCATGTCACCAAAGAGGGGACGATCGCCGGCCCGCGCGTGTTGGAGCATATTGTGGATACGGTGCTGTACCTGGAAGGCGACCGCTTCCAGAGCTACCGCCTGCTGCGCGGGGTCAAGAACCGTTTTGGGGCGACCTCAGAGGTGGGCGTTTTCGAGATGCGCGAGAAGGGCATGGTCGAGGTGACCAATCCCTCGGAAGCGTTTCTGGCTGAACGCATGGTTAACGCGCCCGGTTCGGCGATTGCCGTTACGATGGAGGGCACGCGCCCGATCCTGGTCGAGGTGCAGGGCCTATCCAGCCCGACCGCCTTTGGCAACCCGCGCCGCACGCCGAACGGCGTGGACATCAACCGGCTGCTGCTGGTGATTGCTGTCCTGACGCGGCGCGTGGGCATCCGCCTGGGCGAGCAAGATGTGTTTGTCAATGTGGTGGGGGGCATTCAGATTGAAGAGCCGGCCGCAGACCTGGCGATGGCGGCGGCGATTGCCTCCTCGGTGCGCGATATTCCTGTGCGCGCCGACACCGTGCTGATTGGCGAGATTGGACTCTCCGGTGAGCTGCGCATGGTTGGGCAGATGGCGGCCCGGCTGCGCGAGGCGGCCAAACTCGGTTTTAAGACGGCGGTCGTCCCGCGGCGCTTGCGCAAGGCTGAACCCTGGCCGTCTGAGATCGAGGTGGTCGAGGCGCGCTCGGTGCGCGAGGCGTTGGAAAAGGCGCTGATTGGCGGGGGACGCCCTGCCGCAGAGCCAGAAACTGAAAAGGGAAAGGCTTAAGGCTCACCCCGTCTCAGGGAAAATCTTGCCGGCGCGCACAATTGCCCCTTCAGGCACATCTGCTTTGATCACCGCGCTGTTGCCGATGCGCACGCCGGTTCCGATCTTGACATTCAAATTGACCGTTACACCCATGCCGACCAGGCTGCGTTCGCCTACCTGGACATTGCCGGCCAGCATGGCGCCGGGGGAAATGTTGACATAATCTTCCAATGTGCAATCGTGCGAAATGATAGCGCCGGTGTTGACGATCACGCCGTAGCCCAGGCGCGCCTCGCTGCCCACGTAGGCCTGGGCAAAAACCTGCGCCCCTGGCCCCAGCGCCGCCGAAGGTTCGACGAGCGCCCGCGGGTGAACCAGGGCTGGGCAGGCAAAGCCGTTCTCGGCCAGCTTGCGAAAGACCTTGATGCGCACCTGGATATTGCTGATGCCGCCGATGGCGTTGACCGCCAGGCGGACGCCTTGCGCATAGATGTCGGGCAGCGCCTTGCCGCCGCCCAGGATTGGCGCGCCCAGGATCGTTGCCCCGGCCGCCAAGCCGCCATGTTCAACGGCGTCATCCACCAGGCCCACAATGCGATACATGCCCAGCGCCCGGATCAGATCGATCAAGGCTTTGCCGTGTCCTCCGCCGCCGTAAATGATGATGGCGGTCGGGTCGAAGGGCGCTATCTGGCGCACAGTCGCCGGGGGGGGCGATTGGCTGGCTGCCGCGGCGCGCTCGCGGATCATCTTCTCGGTAATCAGCGGGCCAATCGGCAGGCTGGCAAGCTCAATCCCTAACTGCTGCGCCAGGGCCAGCGCCGGCTGGGTGATGCGCAAATCGGCCGGCAGGCTGCTTGGCGCGCGATCCGCTTTTGGGGTATCTGGCAGGGATGGCTGAGGATGGTTTTCACCCGCCTCCGCCGGCGCAGCCGCGAGGCTGGCAAACAGGTCGCCGGCGCGCACCGCCTGTCCCTCCGCGCAGCGCAGCCCGACCACATAACCCTCCCCCTCGGCGCACACCTCGGCGGTGGATTTGGTGGTTTCCAGGGTGAAGAGCAGGTCGCCGCGCGCCACGCGCTGGTTTTCGTGGACATGCACCGCGACGATCACGGCATCAGGTTCATTCGGGTTGAGCAGGGGAATGAGAATGGTTGTGTTCACAAGCTTATATTTCCATCATCTGGATGGCCTGGACGATCTGCTTGACCCCTGGCAGCGTCGCTGCTTCGAGCGGGCCGGCGGCGGGGATGGGGGTCGAGGCCGCGCCGACCCGGCGCGTCCATTTCAGTGGCCTCGCCATCTCACTGGCGTGGGCGGCGATCTCCGCTCCCCAACCGAGCGGCAGCGTGCCTTCCTCAATCGTGAGTAAGCGCTGAGTCTGGCGCAGCGACTCCCACAATGGCTGCAGGGCGTCGGGAGCGGCATCCGAGCTTGAAAGTTGGGTCGGCGCGATCAATTCGGCGAAAATCTCATGCTCGTAGGCCAGGGTCAGGATGGCCTGCCGCGCCAGTTCCGCCATGTACCCGTAAGCAGCCAGGGTGACGGAGGGCGGCGGCGCGCCTTTCAGCCGCAGCCGGTAGAGCGGGGCGGCGACCTCATCCTGAGCCGGCCAAATTTCTTGCAGTTCAAATTCGGCCAGTTCTTTGACAGGTTCAAGGGAGTCGACCGGCGTGTAAACCGGCAGCAGGTATTGCAGCTTGTTTTCGACAAAGAGGGTCGGCGTTTCGCTGTTGAGAATGGCCCGGTAGAGCAGCGCGCCCGGATCGCCGAAATGACAGGGGGCTAACAGGCGCAGCCCTGGAACGCCCAGGAAGAGCTTTTCCAAGGTTTGACTGTGGGTTGGCCCGTAGCCGCGCCGCCCGCCCATTGGGGTGCGGATCAAGAGTGGGACGCGCGCCTGATCGTTATACATCCAGCGAAACTTGGCGGCGTGATTGATGATTTGATCGGCGATCAGGGTGACGAAATCGCCAAACATGATCTCGACCACCGGGCGCAGCCCTCGCAGCGCCATGCCTGCCGCCACGCCGACCAGGCCTGCTTCGGAGATCGGCGTATTCAAAACTCGATCGGGATAGGCGCTGGACAGGCCGCGCGTGACTTTAAAGGCTCCGCCGTAAGGGTCGCGCACATCTTCGCCCAGCAAAAGCACCCTTTCGTCATCGGCGAAGGCTCGCAGGAGCGCCGCGTTTAGTGAGGCAAGAACAGAGATCATTCCTGGGCTATCTCGCCTGGCCAAAGCGCCTGTTGGCGCACTGGCAGCCGCAGCGTAAAGATAGCGCCGCCGGCGGGGTGATTGGCGGCGTCTAACGAGCCTTGCGGGGTCGAACTCTGATCCGTGTATTCGTGCGCCGCGCCCTTGTGCGTCGCGCCCTCGTGCGCCGCGCATGGATGCGCTTCGGCCAGTTGGCGGGCGATTGCCAGGCCCAGCCCGCTGCCGCCTGCCGCACGGCTGCGCGAGGCATCGGCGCGGTAGAAGCGCTCAAAGACATGCGGCAGCGCCTCGTCTGGGATGCCGGCGCCGGAGTCGTGGACAGTTAGCTCAACCTGCTCGCCAGACGAGACCATGCGTAGTTCAATCTGCCCGTTGTCTGGGGTGTGGCGCAGGGCGTTGGAGAGCAGGTTGTGCAGAATTTGTGTCACACGGCGGGAGTCGATCAGTAGGGTTGGAATGGGGGGGACAACGGTGAAGGTCAGGTTAATCCCGTGCGGCGTGCATTGCGGGGTGAAATCCTCGACAATGCTCTGAATCAGCGCCGGGTAATCGGTGGGCAGGCAGTCCAGGGTCAATTGTCCGGCATCCGCCAGCGCCAGCGTGCGCAAATCCTCCACCAGGTGCGTTAGCAGATGGTTTTGTTCAATGACCGATTGCAAACTTTCGCTGGTCAGTGGATACACCCCGTCTTGCATGGCTTCCAGGTTGGCGCGCTGCACGGCGAGCGGCGTGCGCAGTTCATGCGCGATGTCAGCGGTGATTGCCCGGCGGGATGCCTCTGCTTTTTGCAGCGCCTCCGCCATTTGGTTAAAGGCCCTGGCCAGGGTTGCCAGTTCGCTGTAACCGCGGTTCGGTACGCGCACCGCCAGGTCGCCGCTGCCAAAGGCCAGGGCCGCCCGGCGCAAATCGTTAATCGGACGCAGTAAACCATAGGCCAAAAAGAAAGCCAGCGCCAGGGCTACCCCGCCGGCGATCGCGCCGGAACTCAGGGCAGCATTATTCAGTCGCCGGATCAATTGGCTCTCTTGCCCGTTGGCTGCTCCCGCTCCTCCCGCGTTGATCAAATAGCCGATCGTCTGCGCATTGGCGGTCAAGCGCGTTCCCTGGGCTAATTCATTGGCGCTGAGACTCGCCGGCGCCTGGTCGCTCGTATTCGAGACGGCGACCAGCTTGCCATCTGGATCGTAAAGGCGCAGCCGCTGCCCGCCCAACGCGCCTGTCCCCTGTCCGCTGCTGCGGCCTTTGCCGCTGGGCAAAACCACTCCTTGCCACGATCCGTTGGCGGCGTAATAGCTTTCCAGCTCGCTTTTGATTTGATCCAGGTTGGCGCTCCCGCCATATAGAAACAAACGCACTTCGCCGGCGGCGCTCTGGCGCATCACCAATACCATACTGGCGATGGAAACCAGCACAACCAGGGTAAAGGAAAGGATTAAGCGTGTGCGCATGAGAGCTTATTTTTTGGCAAAGCGATAGCCTACGCCAAAAACGGTTTCAATGTAGCGCGGCTTTTTGGGGTCTGGCTCCAACTTGGCGCGTAGATTTTTGATGTGGGCGTCTATGGCGCGTTCGTAGCCATCGTACAAAACCGGCGCATGTCCGCCCGTGCTCGCTTCACCCTGGGCAGCCTCCAGCAGTTGGGAGCGGGCGAAGGCGCGCCCCGGATGCGCCGCCATGAAAGCCAGCAAGTTAAATTCCGTGGGGGTCAGCGGGCGGCTGTCGGCCTCGATTGGCTGGCCGGCGCGCAGGATGGTGTGCGCGTCCAGGTCTATTTCCAGGTCCAGCGCGCGCAGGACGCGATTGGCTTGCGGGGCCGCCTCCGCCCGCCGCAGCAGGGCGCGCACGCGCGCCATCACCACGCGCGGCGAGAACGGCTTGAGGATGTAGTCGTCCGCCCCCACCTCCAGCCCAATCAGTTGGTCTGTTTCTTCCACCCGCGCCGTGAGCATGATGATTGGCGTATTGGCCAGCGCCGGGTCGCTGCTGCGCCGGATCTGGCGGGCGACGCTCAACCCATCCATCCCGGGCAGATTCAGATCGAGCAGCGCCAGATCAGGGCGGCGCTGTTCCCAGGTGGCCAGGCCAGTGTCCCCGCGCCCGGCGAGCAGGACGGTGTAGCCGGCTTGCTCCAAATACGATCGCAGCACGCGACTCAATTCAGGTTCATCTTCGATGATTAAAACAGTGGACATATCATGCTGGTTTCTACACTAGAAAATTTGGTAATCGCAATCATACCCCATTCCACGCCATCTGCAAGTCAAGGATAGCTAAGTTTTGAGAAGTTGGGAGAGGTATAATAAAGATAGTTATAGGATGGTAGAGAGGAGTGTTTTTTATGGAACTGCATGAACTTGTTCTGGAGATGAAACTTCTCGAACGGCGTTTGACGCTGTATGAAGAAAAATATGGTATTTTGAGCGAAGACTTTTACGCGGCTCTGATGGATGGGCGCTTTGAGCGTTACGATGAATTTGATGAGACGCGTACCGATTTTAGTCGTTGGAGAGGAATTTATGAAATTTGGCTGAGGCGTAAGCAGGCCTATACAGCATCCAGATCGGAAGAGCGTCGTGTAGGGAAAGAGTGTGTCA
>CAIQJJ010000901.1 GCA_903872065.1 uncultured Anaerolineales bacterium
AGGATGCGGCTCGCATCCACCCTCGCAAGAGAGACAGTCCCGGGTAGGCTGCACGAGGCGCCGGGCAACCTGCGCCCTAGATAGATGATCACCCACGCGGCGGCGGGCTGGCTCGTCCAGCCCGTCCTCGCCGGACAGAATGCGGCTTATAGGCCGGCCTGGGGTAAGCATTTTCCCTGAGAAAATGCCCCGCACCTTAACTTCGACCATATTCGACCGATTCGTCATTGCTAACATAGTCTTGTGTTCCTTCAGTTTCAGTGAAATCCGGTTCGGTTCTCTGCGCATCCCACAAGGGATGGTAGGTCGCATTCATTTCATCGCCCAGTTCGTCGAACAATGAATCGATGTAATTGGTGTGAATGGTGCGCTCATCGCTGTGGCGCAGCAATTGGACGATCATCGCTGTTGCCATCCCGCGCCGGATCAATTGCTTGACCACAGTTGGGCGCAGGCGGCGTGGGGTAACGGTAGTGGTTAACCCCTTCTGCACACCCCGCTGGCGCACCACAGCATGCACATCCCGCCGATCCCAGGGGTTGCCGGCTGAATTGATGAACAGATAATCGTCATCGTTTGGCAAGTGCGCCAGGTACCGCTTCAAAGGGGTTCGCAGATCATCCAAAAGCGGCAAGTCCTGATCCTCCTGGGATTTGGTGTCGCGCAGGCGGATTTTGCGATCATCGAAGTCAAAATCCTTCTTCTGCAGCTTGGCAACCTCGGATGGCCGCAAGGCCAGGTGCACCGACAAGGCGATGGCCAGGGTGCACTGATAACGAGGACGCTCCATACGGAAGCGCAGCGCCTTCAGCCCGTTCAACTGGCTTTCGCTCAACTTACCTGGATGGGTCGGCGTCTGTTCCACCGAGGCTTTTTCCAGCCACTGACGTTGGGCTTTGTTGAACTTGGATGGCAGCAAAGCCTCGCCCGTGATGGCTGGAAACAGGTAGGGTGACGCGGAGTACAACGCGTCGCGCAGCTCAAGGTATTCCACGATTTCAAACGGAATGGGGCGCAGTGTGATGTCGCCGATTACCATCTGGTATACCTCATGCCGAACGTTGGCGCGCAGTAACTGCAAAGCAGTCTGAATAGAAATAGCCGCCTGGCGGATCAAGGCAGTAGCCGCCATCTGGCGGCTGTAGATGAAATTATTCGATTGCTGCAAGTTCATCCTGTAAACCCTCGATATAGCGAACAAAATCGTTGTGAGAGAGCGACTTGGTCGGATTGGTGACCGGCTTGATATTAATCTTCAATTCCCTGAGCTTCAGCGGTTTTTCTGCCATTTCGTTGTCGTTCAGGTATTCCCAAAAAGCCAGGACACCCATCAGCCTGCGCTGAATGGTGGATTTCTGAATGCCATCCACCGTCAATTCATAGACGAAGGCTTTGAGTGTGGCCTTCTTGAAGTGAATGGATTGCAAGTCAGGATCTGTTTTTGCCAGAAATTGCAGGTAGCGGACAGCATCATGATAGTACGAATCGGTAGTGGATGTCGCCCGGCCTGCGCCGATCAGATAGTGCTTGAAGTTTTCAAGCAAAGGTTTTGTGTGTTGTGGTAGTTCGGTCAAAGTCATTTCTCCTACAAGTACACCCTGTTCAGTGGGCAGGTGTAAAATAAGCAAGAAAGTTATATTTATACAAATATTACATTATTATAAGCGGATAATTGAACATGAGTCAAGACCCAAGTCCTCCAAAAACTGAAACCGTTCCTCTCGGAACCTACCTGCGGCGCGTCCGACAGGGTCGCGGCTTACAGCTCAAAGACCTGGCAGACATGGCCAACACCAATGCTGGTCTGATCAGCCGGTTGGAAACTGGCGCATCGCGCCCAACGCTGTTCGCTGTGGTCAGAGTTTGCAGCGCGCTGGGGTTGGATTTGGAGTCTCTCTCTGAAGTGATCGGCGTCACGAGCTTCCTGACAGAAGCACGCAAAGGCCACTCCCAACAAACAGACAGCCAGAAAAATGCGCTAATGGCTGCGGATATCGAACGCTTTCTGGATCTGTACCGCAACGACCCCACCATAGTCCAGCAAAAGTTAGCGACCATATACGGGCAATTTTTGCTCGAATCAGGCAGGGGGAGCGACCGCGAGAACACCCGGCAGGCGGCTATGGAAACAATTGCGGCCAGCTTTGATTCACCCGACAGCCCAAATGCTTTGAAATATCCGATTGATGAGGTCAGCAAGGACACGATCCTGGAAATTTACATCGCTGGCGGCGTGATTACCAATTACGATATTGGCGCTTATATTCGCCAATCGCGCAAGGCAAAAGCCGAGTCGCTGCGCAGGTTGGCCGGCAAAGCCGAAGTTGAATTCACCTTCCTGGATCGCCTTGAGAGAGGCACGATTGACCTGGTCAAGTTTGATGACTTGATCAAAATTGACAAAGCTTTGGGAACGGCAGGTGACATTTTGTCGCTGGCCTGGAGCGCCGGAGAGTTTTATACGGGTGTGGCCCGCAATGCACTGGCAGCAAACACCAGGCCGGTGAACGTCTGGAGCGATGACGAATATACTCTGGCCGAAACACTCGTCAAGTTAGCGCGATGTGATGCCGGGTTTGTGACAGAATTTCGGAGACAGGTCTTGAGTGTATAGCTCGTTGGTAAAGTGCTGTATGGATAAATTCATCCATTTCTTCGACGATCGTGATCTACATATTCCGGGCGTCTAGGCGCACCCGTTCTTGAAACACTGCGTAAACTTGCTTGACCTCCTGACCTGGATAACGTATCATGTTTGGCGAGAGATGTGGCTTTTCTTTGACCACTGTACCTGTCAAGATCGTGCTGCCACGAACCTTTCTCAAGGATTGGTCTCTCGTCAAGCAACTGGTTGAAGGATACTCCGCAATGTTTACCATTGAGTAAATAATTTACTATGCAGACAACATTATAGAGAGCTTTGCCATAAGAGTCAAGGATAAAACGCGATGAAAACTGAGGATGTTTCCTCCAAAGATAATTTGAAGGCCTATTTACAGGATCATGCCAAAAAACGCGGCATTCCTCTCCGCAAGATCGGAGAGTCGCTTGGCATTAAGCCGGCCTACTTCTCAGGCCTGGTGACCGGCAAAAAAAAGCGCAGCGTTGAATTCTTGAATGCTCTCGCAGACTACCTGGAAGCGCCCCGCGTCGATGTCTACCAGGCAGCAGGATTGCTGCAGGTATCTGAGTATGAAGCTCTCAGAGCAAAGCTCGACAGCCTTCTGATGAACGAACCTACTGTACGCCAGGCCCTGGATATGCTGGTGGGGCTGGAGCGCGAAGACATGCTCACGCTGGCTTCGTGGATGATTGTCAACTCTGTGCAACTGACGCAAGCGAGAAGGGAGCAGAGCGGCGAGCGCAAGGAACTTGAAGGCCTGCGCGCCTTCCCAGAGAAATCCGAACTTGTCCCCCCAGCCTTCGCGAACATGATCTACCAGGTGGTTTCCCAGTATTTTCGGCTCGGCTCCAAAGGGCAGCTTGTCCCAACAAGTTCAAAGCAAGAGGACGAAGAGTATGATGGGATGGAGATTGATTTCGACGCGGTTGATGATGAAGGTGAAGAAAACAGCCCTGGGAACAGGGGCGACGAACGGTAATTTTTCGCACAGCCGACTTCAGGTTTGCTTCATATAGGGGATAAAGGGATCGGTAGAAACAGACAAGCGATTTTTCGCAATAGGTCTTGTTAATCGAGCAAATTTGGGTAATATTATAGAGAAGCATGGCAATGAAGGAGGCCCAAGGCGATGGCGCAAATCAAAAACAACCAGGAAAAAGAACAGCGGTCTTTGCTGAAGGTGTTTATGCGCACCGTTCAGCATTTTTTGGGGTAAGTGGGCAACGGTGTTTGCGGGGATAAAGGATCCGCGCAATCCGAACCTGATCACCTATCCACTCGAGAGCTTGTTGTTTACAGGGGTACTTTTGTTTCTGTGCCGCTTGGGGTCGCGGCGCGAGGTAAAAGACAAGTTGCGGAATAATGGGCCATCCCAGGTAAAGTATTTGGCC
>CAIQJJ010000902.1 GCA_903872065.1 uncultured Anaerolineales bacterium
CCCCCGCTTTCGAGAAATTCAGCAACCGCCATCTGAGGCAGAGTGGGAGATGATGCACTCAGGGTGAATTTGAGCCATTCCACTTCAGAGTTGTACCGACCCGGCGCAACCCATCCCAGGCGCAGCCCCGGGCCAATATCCTTGGAAAAGGATGATAGAAGAACAACCAGTCCCTTTGTGTCAAAAGACTTGCAAACCAGTGGGCGCTTTTCGCCAAAATACAGTTCCCCACAGACGTCATTTTCGATCAAAGGGATATCGCGCTTTGCCAGCAATTCAACAAGCGCTTTTTTGCGATCGTCCGGCATTTGGCAGCCTAATGGATTATTGAAGTTGGATATCACCATGACCGCGCGAATGGGATTATGTTCAATGGCAAAATCCAGCGCATCCAGACTGATTCCATCGCGCGGGTGGGTTGGAATTTCAAGTGCCCGCAGGCCATGTGCTTCCAACGTTTGAAGCGTGCCGAAGTAAGATGGGGATTCAATTGCCACGATATCGCCCGGCCGGCAGATTGCATGCAAGCTGAGGTCAATGGCTTCCGTTCCTCCGGACGTGACCAGGATATCGCCGGGTGAAAGGTTGCATCCGGCGCTGACCATGCGTCGTGCAATCTGGAGGCGCAACGCGTCCAGCCCCGGTGGGAAATGATACTGATGTGCATTCACCCCCTGTTGACGGACGATCCTGGCAATGATGCGATTGAGCTTTTGAATGAGTTGGGTGTCGAGATGAGGAAGTGCCGCCCCAAGCTGGACCAGATTTGGATTCGAAGAATCGCGCATCAACATCATCACCAATTCTCGCAGGCTGACATGACTCGGGTCGCGCTGGGGGGGAGGATGTTTCCGGCTCGGGCAGGCGGATCTCAGCCCGGGTCCGGGCATAGTAGCCGGACTGAGGGCGGGCTTCGATCAACCCCTGACTTTCCAGAAGCGAATAAGCTTGAAGAACTGTACTGATGCTCAAACCCTGTTGTTGACTCATCTGGCGCACTGAAGGGATTCTTTCTCCCTGTGGGTAAGTACCATATCGGATAAGCTCGGCAATTCTTTCGGCTAATTGCTGATATCGCAGGATCTTGGGGTTATTTTGATTCATTTTTACCCTAACAGTTTGGAAAATTTCTACCAGTACAGTTTATTTTATCATCAACTGTTATGGTTACAATTTGCACAATCTGCTTCTGTACCGCTTAGTCTCAGTATGTGATAATTTGCACTATCTGAGCATTAGTATAGGAGATAACAATGAATTTAACGTCACAAACTCCAAAGATTGAGTTGATCCTTCGCCCCCACGAGGTTTTGAATCTCAATAATACACAGCATCACATGGCCATTGAATGCAAGAATGGTGTGATCTGGGTTACTTGTGATGGCGAATACCAGGATTACATGCTACGCGCTGGCAAACGCTACGTGCCAAAAGGCAAGGGCAACGTTGTAATCGAAGCCATCGGCGAAGCCTGCGTAAATATCGAAGAGAAATAGTACTACCCGGTTTCGATCACTTACTCCTCCGGCCTCTTTCATGTCACATGGGGCAAGACATGGGAGAGGCGATTTATTTTCTATTTCAATACCCAACCATTTCCCTTTTGTTCGTAGCCGTGAGCGGCTGCGTTGGCTTTCAACCAGAAGATC
>CAIQJJ010000903.1 GCA_903872065.1 uncultured Anaerolineales bacterium
CAACCCGCTCTTCGGCGGCGTACTGGAGGCGTCTACGACCCCGCTGCGCATCTCCTACCCCGGACAGGCCTCCTTCTGCCTGACAGCCGCCGCCGGGCTGGATTGTACGCTGGCGATGGGCGTATTCGATACTGAGCAGCGCCATGTGGTCATCCGCCACATCCCGGCGGGTGTGGATGGGCAGATTCGCTTCGTCTTCGAGCGCGTCTGGCTCAAGGCCGGGCAAACGCTGGCGCTGCCAACGCACTTTATCGCCCTCGGCGAGAATTGGGTCGCGGCCATGCGCCCATATAAAGAATGGTTCGCCGTCCATTTCCAACGCCCGCGCTCGCGGCCAGCCTGGTGGGAGCAAGGCAATTTCTCCGAAACGCGCTACGCCCACTGTCTGGCCCCGGTCAACCCGCCCGAAGCCGCTGCCGGGGTGTGGATTTTCGACAATGAGGGCCGCCCGCGCACCTTCGAGCAGGTCAAAGGCGAAATAGACGAGGCCGTTCGGCAGGGCCGCCAGCAAGGTTTCACACCGCTGTTTTACCAGTTCGGTTGGTGGCAAAACATGGCCGATTTGCGCGGCCTGTTCATGTTCGATTCGCTGTGCGGCGATTACACCGAAGCCCACCGCCTGAGCAAACAGGTGGTCGAATACATTCATCAGCAAGGGGCGCGCACCTATTTCTACACCAACGCCATCTCTGCCGGCGACGAAAGCGAAACCTACCAGGCCCACCCCGAACTCTTTGCCCGCGATGGGCGCGGCTTCCCGGTGTACAATATGGATTACCCCATGCTGATGTTTTGCCCCGGCGCGCCTGGCATGAAGGCGTATTGGGAGCGCATTCTCACCTACCTGCTGATTGACCTGGGCGTGGACGGCCTGTTTCTCGACCAGGTGTGCGGCGGCGCGCCGCCGGTCTACTGCTACGATCCCGCCCACCATCACGACCACCCCGACACCTACGGCAAAGACTTTCTCGATCTGATCCATTTTATCGGCCAGCGCGCCCGCCAGATCAAGTCCGATTGTTACATCGGTGGTGAGTTGGTGCAGGATACGCGCGGTATCCTGCTGGACGAGGTGCACGGGTATGGCTATTCTCGACCGCCGGAGAAAGCGCCCGCCGCCGTGGAAAAACAGCGCACCGGCCCGGCGCAAGAATATTATGTGTTTACCCGCTACCTTTGCCCCGAAATCTACTCCGCCATCGGGCATTCACCCACCGGCCTGATGAACGGCGCCGCCGGCCACCACGCCGACACGCTCTGGCGGCAGTATCGGAGCGTGTTTGAGTCCACCGTCACCCCGTGCAAAGTTGACGCCGCCGGGGCGTTGGCGTATCTCTACGGGCCTGTGAATGGGACAGCCATCCTGGCTGTGCGCGCCCAGGGCGAGATCGGGAAGATCGAGATTCAGTTAAAGCCCGGTTTGAAGCTTCTTTCCCCATATCCTGAAGGTTTAACCGAGATCACCCCTGGACGCCTGACATGCCAGGCAGGAAAGGAGCCAGCCTTTTACCCGCTTACGTTTGAGAGAGGAGAAATTGGACAATGAAGGAAACCCGTGTGGTCACCTACCCAGTCCCCGCCGGAATCGCCACATCCGACGATTACACCGTCGAAATCAACGGTACGCCCCTGGTTTTGTACCTGGCGAAGGTCAATTTTTCGCGCATCCCTGATATGGACTTGTTCCCCGAAACCACCCCCTTCGCCTATTTCGATATGGACGGGGAAGTAACCGTGAAGATTAAGACGAAACAGCCGCTTTCTTTTGTGGATGTTCGTCCGAAATCATACGGCGTTGTTCCGTTGGTAGAAGGGAACACAGTCAGCTTTCCGCTGACGAAACCGCAGCAGCTCTCCATCGAATTCGACGGCGATCTGCATCGCGCGCTGCACCTGTTCGCCAGCCCCCTCGAAAGCGAAGCGCCTAACCTCGATGATCCGGGCGTGATCTACTTCGGGCCGGGCGTTCACAACCCAGGCACGATCACCCTGCAAAGCAATCAGACTGTTTACCTGGCGGGCGGCGCGTATGTGTATGGCATTGTGCGCGGGGAAGGTGTGGAAAACGTTTGCGTGCGCGGGCGCGGTATCCTTTCGGCGGCAAAATCGCCGTGGCCGCTGGGCGGCTTCCAGGTGAAGAACTGCCGCCGCCTGACGCTGTGCGACATCATTCTGCTCGATTCAGCCGGCTGGGCGGTCAAGGTGGATAACTGCGAAGATGTGCTGATTGACAACTTCAAGGAAATTTGCTGCCGCCGCAACTGCGATGGCATTGATCTGTGCGGAACACGGAACGCTGTGGTGCGCAACAGCTTCATCCGAAATTGGGATGACGCCATTTGCATCAAGGGCCTCGATAATGGCAACTCGATCAATACGCTCGTGACCGACTGCATCCTGTGGAGCGACGCCGCCCAGAGCATCGAAATCGGCTACGAAACCCAGATGGAAAAGATTGAGGATGTGGTGGTGCACAATGTGGACATCCTCCACCATCTGATGCCGGGTTACGCCTGCATCACCATCCACAACGGCGACCGGGCGGCCATCTCCAACGTGCGCTTCGAGGACATTCGGATTGAGGACACGGTGGCCCCGCTGTTCGACCTGTGGGTGGGCAAGGCGCACTGGAACGAAGATGAACGCCGCGGCAGCATCCGAGACGTGCATTTCAAAGACATCGCCCTGATCGGCGGAACCAACCCCGATGCGATCAACCGTTACAAAAACGTGGGCGGCGAGCAATCTGAACTTTCGTATTTGGCTGCGCCCACCTCGCGCATCGTCGGTTTCGATGCCGACCATGCCGTCGCAGACATCACCTTCGAGAACGTCAACATTCTGGGGCAACCACTCACCAGCCTGGAAGATGGCAATTTCCTGGTCAACGAATACGTGAAAGACGTGCGCTTTCTCCCGCCATCCGATGGCTCGCCGATCATCGAATACACTGCTGAACCCGCCATGGCTGCCCCGCCCGTCACTGTGACCTTCAACGCGCTGCAATCGTGCGGCCAGGATGCGGCGCTGGTCTCGTTTGCCTGGGCGTTTGGCGATGGGACAACCGCCAACGGGATTCAGGTCGAACACACCTATACCCAGGTGGGCAACTACACCGTGCAATTGACTGTCACTGACAACCTCGGGCGCAGCGCAACGCTCACGCGTATTCTCTCGATCCTGCCCTCCTACGATTCGGCGAGCGTGAAAAATCCTGTTAATGGCCTGCACTATCGCAGCGCTGAAGGGGATTTCAATTTCGGCACCCATTTCGATGCCCTGTCCTTTCTGGCCGAGGGAATCACGCCGGGGATCGCGCCGCCGCCGCGCCTGCGGCACAACTACCATGCGCTGGTCTACGAGGGCTTCCTGAACGTTCCCGTTGACGGCATTTACCGCTTTTTCGTCGGCATGGAATTCGGCGTTGGCTACGATATGCTGGCCGGCGGTGCGCTATTTTTGCATGGCCGACAAATCTCCGCCAACAACAGCGGTTGGGGGCAAATTGGCCTGAAGGCAGGTTTCCACACCTTCAAGGTCGTGATGTTCAAAAAATCTGGCGGGAAAGCGGTCGAATTCAAATGGATGGGGCCGGGCATCGAGGCGCAAGGGATACCGGCGGAGGTTTTGTTTACCACGTCATCTCAAAAACCATGAAAACCATCTGGTACATCACCCATCTCAGCCCTGAAGAATTCGCTGCCGGGCAGCAGCCAGGAGTGGGCTGGTGTCCCATCTCGCTGCCCTGCTCGGTGCAAAACTCACCCTTTGGCTTACCGCCGAATGAACTCTACCAGCGCGAGCGCATCCACGAAGTGGAATGGATGCGCCAGAGCGTCTGGCTCTACCGGACGCGCCTGCCCGCCGTGTCGGTGGGATTGGACGAAGAGGCCGTATACCGATTTTTGGGGATTGATTACGCCTGCCAGATTTTTTTGAACGGCGAGAAGATACTGGAACACGAAGGCATGTTCAGCATGGTGGAAGCCCCTCTGCCAAACCTGACGGAGGGCGACGAACTCCTGGTAGCGATCCTGCCCTTTGCAGAGGATCGGGCCTACCCCGAAAACGCCAAAGCGCGCTGCACCACCGGCAACGGATGGGATTTCGCCCCCAAGATTCAATCCGCGGGGATTTGGGATGATGCCGAACTGTTGATCTGCAAAAGGCTGCGCGTTACCGGCGCACATGTAAAAACCGACATCGCCAATGCCCAGCGCGCCGATGTGATCGTATCCATCACCTTGAGCGAAAAGGCCTCTGGCCTGGTGACGGTTGAACTGGATGGTATCCGGCGCGTCTGCCCGCTGGTAGACGCTGACCAACTGGCCGTGCCGCTCAACATCCCCTCGCCCACGTTGTGGTGGCCCAATGGCCTGGGCCAGCCCGCCCTGTTGGAACTGAAGGTCACGCTGGATGGGACGGGGTGGAAGGCCGAACCATTCACGCAGAAAGTCGGCTTGCGTGAAGTCCGGCGGATTCCCTGTGAGGGGCAGGGGCAGGAAGATATTCCACTGCAACTCGTCATCAATGGGCAAAAGGTCTTCATCCAGGGCGTCAACTGGGTGCCGCCTGATGCCTGCCCTGGCAGCATCACTACCGAGCGTTATCGGCTCTTTCTGACACAATTCCAAGGGGCAGGTGTCAATTTCGTGCGCGTATGGGGTGGAGGGCTAAAAGAGAAGGACAGTTTTTACGATCTGTGCGATGAGCTGGGTCTGATGGTGATGCAGGAATTTCCCCTGGCCTGCCAGACCATTGCCCGCACAGAGCGCTTTTACCGCATTCTCAGCCAGGAAACGGCGGCCATCCTTCAGCGGCTGCGCCATCACCCCTCGGTGGTAATCTGGTCGGGCGGCAACGAGCATTATCACTATTGGGATGCGGTCGATTCTGGCACAGCGCACATGGAGGCCATCCGCGAGGATGTGAAGAAGCTGTTTGCCCTTGGGGATACCGATACTGCAAATCGCGAGTGGCGCGGCGGCTGCCCCAAATACGACGAACCCGCCCTGACGCTGCTGGGCCATCTCTGCGCCCAATTGGATGGCAGTCGTCCCTATCAGATCACATCCGGCATGGAAGGCGAAGGCGAAGCCCACGGCATCTGGACGTGGAATCCTGCCATTGGCGACCACCGCTTCCGCGATTACGCCTCGCTCTACGACTACTGGCAGCAGGCCAAAGCCCATCTCTTTTCCGAATGTTCTGTCTCTTCCATTGCCAACCTGGAAACGATTCAGCACGTCACCGGCGAGACGAATCCAACCATCCCATCCAGCGACGATCCAATCTGGAAACTGCACCACGCCTTTCACGCTGCCTGGGACAACCTGCCCGACTTGTGGCTGGACATCCCTTCCACAGAGCGGTTGTTTGGCAAATTGGATGATCTGGAAACGTTGATCGCTGCCAACCAGTGGATGCAAGGGGAAGGGGGGCGCTTCCTGGTCGAGGAGATTCGGCGCAAAATCGGCGTCACCAGCGGCGTGATCTGGTGGGGTGTGAATGAACCCTGGCCGGGGTTAGCCGGGAATGCGCTAATTGATTACTTTGGCCGCCCGAAAGCGAGCTGGCCGGTGATCGCCAACGCCTGGCGGCCCATCACGCTTTCGCTGCGCTACGATCACTGCGTCACCCGGCGCTTCAAGCCCGAACTGTGGATCAGCAATATCTTGTCCAACGCATTTATTGGCAGTTACCGCGTGACCGTTGCTAACCTGAAAACCGGCCAGGAAGATGTATACATGGGCAAGGTCTCATGCAGCTGTTACCAGGCATGCTATCTTAAGACGCTGACGCCAATGCGGATGTACACCGGGACGCGTCTGCGGGTAGAATGCCTTTTATACGATGATGCATCCATGCATCCCATTCACACGAACCAGTATGTTTTTGCTTCTGACGAAGATGCCGCCCCCATGCGTTGGTTTATTGAAATTTAATCCATCACCTGTGAGGAAGATTTAGCGCGTGGCATGATTATAGATCAGCGTGCCACCACATCCTATACCGTGATCATCAACCCGCCAGGCGTCGATCTCATATTTCTGCATCATCCGGGGACCAACGATGCCTTCTGTGCCGCAGATATAGATTACGCCAAACTCAATGAAGCCGCGCTATTTCATTTTGGTTATCCGCCACTCATGCGCCAGATGTATACCGCGGATGGTTCATAACTGGCCAAGATATACCAACGTGCTCGGGCTACCCATGTTATCACCTCGCTGGATATGGCTTTTCCTGATCCTGCCCATCCTAGCGTACAAGTTGATTGGCGCGCAATCTTCAAAGCCACCTTACCTTATGTAGATATTTTCTTGCCCAGTATCGAAGAATTGCTCATGGCCCTGCACCGCCCGTTGATCAAAAACTCAGTGAACAAGCCGATTATGAATTCTTGGCCTTGATCACGCCGCAGATGTTGAGCGAGATCAGTGATGAACTGATTGATATGGGCGTAAAGATTGTGGTTATCAAGCTGGGAGAACGCGGTTTATACCTAAAAGGAATCCTCCAGTAAGCGCAGATAAAAACCGCGTATCAGGAGATAGATAGGTTTGTTGCCCATCCAATGGCCAACTGATGATATCCAGCGTTAAGCGGGCCAGTTCAATGTGGAAAGCATTGTTCCCAGAAAGAAGATTGGTCCAAAAGAACCGACTATAACGGCAGTGATTTTTAACCATAACTTATGAAACTTGTGTGACATGATTTTGCTCCCGCAGCACTTGCGTGATATATAAATGGAAACATTCAATCGCGTGCGCTTTTATAGAGGAGCAGGTAAATCAGCGGGCCAAAAGAACCGATTGTCAGTGTGAGTATCAGCCAGGGCCAAGGACTTCGTCCGGCTGCTTTGGCATCCTTCCACATCCAGACCAGAAAGATGCTCGACGCAATCACAAGATCTACAAAAACCTGAATTCCTGCCAGGTTTTGGAACTGATATGCAAAAATGCCTAGAAAGCCATGCTGCCAAACGGCAAATGTGGTGAGCGTCAAGAAGGCAATCAAAACAACCGTCAAAACAATTCGTTTCATGGTAAACTCCTGAGAAAGGTTATTGTAGCGAGTGCTACAGCATTATTGTAGCGCTCGCTACAATAATTGTCAAGGAAAGATGATGAACTATGGAAAAAACCGAAACTCGTAGGCGCGTCATTCTAGAAAAAATTGCCGATCATCTACTGGAACAGGGTATGAAAGGGTCAAGTATCCGCCCGCTGGCTGCCGCGGCGGGAATCAGC
>CAIQJJ010000904.1 GCA_903872065.1 uncultured Anaerolineales bacterium
GGTGGGGAATGCGCCGGCGTTATCAGTGCGGTTGGCGAGGGAGCGCCTTTCCATGTCGGCCAACCCGTCATGGCGCTGGCCGGGAATGGCAAAGCCGAGCGCGGCGCTGGGGCCGAGCGCGGCGCTGGGGCCGAGCGCGGCGGTGGATTCAGCGCCTACGTCATCGCCCCGGCGGACTTTGTAGCCCCGCGCCCGGCCAACCTGAGCGTCGAGGAAGCGGCTTCTTCTTTAATTCCTTTCATCACCGCCAGCTACGCCCTGGAACACCTGGGGCAGATCCAGCGCGGCGAAAAGGTCTTGATCCACGCCGGGGCGGGCGGCGTCGGCATGGCCGCCATCCAGCTTGCCCAACGCGCCGGAGCAGAAATCTTTGCCACCGCTGGCAGCCCTGAAAAGCGCGCCGCTTTGCAAGCGCTGGGAGCGCCTCATGTGATGGACTCGCGCAGCCTCGACTTCGCAGATGAGATTCAACGCCTGACCGATGGACAGGGGGTAGATCTCATCCTCAATTCGCTGGCCGGCGACTTCATCCCCAAGAGCTTGAGCGTGCTGGCCGAAAACGGGCGTTTCCTGGAGATCGGCAAGAGCGGACTGCTCACGCCCGAACAGGCAGCCGCACTTGGCGGAGGGCGGCAGTACTTCATTATTGATTGGAGCGAGCAGGCGCGCACACAGCCTGATCTGATCGCCGGCATCCTGCGCCAAATCGTCGCTGACCTGGCCAGCGGAGCGCTGCACCCCCTACCAGTGACGACCTTCAACGAGCAGTGGAAAGTGAAAAGTGGAGAGTGGGAAGCAGGGCAGAGCATCCCTGCCACAGGAAGCATTGCGGCCTTTCGTTATATGCAGCAAGCGCGACAGATAGGCAAAATTGTCGTCCGTATGCCGGCGATTGTCCGCTCTGACGCTACCTATCTGATCACCGGCGGCTTGCGCGGCCTGGGCCTGCTCACCGCCGGGTGGCTGGCCGATCAAGGCGCGCGCAGCCTGGCGCTCCTTGGGCGCAGCCAGCCGACCCCTGCAGCCAGTGAGACCCTGCGCGCCCTGGAGCAGCGCGGTGTTCACATCCTCGTCTTGCAAGGCGACGCGACGCAAGAAGCCGACATGCAGCGCGCCTTTGCCCAAATCGCCGCCCTGCCCCTTCCCCTGCGCGGCGTCATCCACTCAGCCGGCCAGCTTGCAGACGCGGCGTTGATCAATCAAACCTGGGAGCGTTTTGAGACTGTGCTGGGCGTCAAGATCGGAGCAGCGATGCTGCTGCACCGTCTGACCGAGGGCATGCCGCTGGATTTCTTCGTCCTGTATTCATCGGTAGCCTCCCTGTTTGGCTCACGCGGCCAGAGCAACCATGCCGCCGCCAACGCAGCCCTGGACGCCCTGGCTCACTGGCGACATACACTAGTAGGCAGTGGGCAGTGGGCAGTAGGCGGTACAGAAACCACGGAACAACATACCCAGGGGCTGCCGGCATTAAGCATCAACTGGGGCGTCTGGGCAGAGGTGGGCGCCGCTGCTGAACGCAGCGCTGGTTCCAAGAGTTTGATCGAGCATTCCGCCGCCCAGGGCCTTGAGAGCATCCCGCCGCAGCAAGGTCTGCAGGCGCTCGACCTGCTCCTGCGCCTCTCCGCCCGCGGAGTGGCGACGCAGGTCGCAGTCAGCCCCATGAACTGGCCGCGCTTCATGGCCGCGCCTGGATTCGGCGCGAATCACGCCAATCTGCCGCCGTTTCTAAGACTGGTAGCAGCAGAGGCGCTGAAGCCAAGCGCGGCGCTGAAGCCAGGCGCGGCGCTGAGGCCAGGCGCAGCAAGCTGGCCAGGCGCGGCGCTAAAACCGAGTGACGCTGCTGCGCCTGATCAGTCGCGTCCGGCAAGCGAAAAAACTGGGGCCGCCGCAGCCGAAACCCAACCCGCTTTCTTGCGCCAACTGAGCGCGGCGCCTGCCGAACGCAAGCGCGGCCTGCTGCTCGATTTCATCCAGGCGCAAGCGGCTAAAGTGCTTGGAATGGAAGTCGCCATGGTCAGCGAACGCATGCCGCTCAGTGAACTGGGGCTGGACTCGCTGATGGCGGTCGAACTGCGCAACCTGCTGGGCGCGGCGCTGGGATTGAAGAAGCCGCTCCCTGTGACCCTGGTTTTTGATTATCCTACTATCGCTGCGATCCGTGACTACCTGGCAGAGGAGGTGTTGGTAAAAGAATTCGCTTCCTCGACCACACCGCCACGGCAGCCTGTCGAAGGACAAACCCATCTCAACGCCGCCAAATCCGTCGAAGACCTATCGGATGAAGAAGTGGAGCGGCGCTTGCGTGCGGCAGCCTCCGCCGCCAAAGAGAAGACATTGCGATGATCTATATCGCCGCGATGAGCGGTACAGATCACCGCCGCGGTACAGATCACCGCCGCGGTACAGATCACCGCCGCGGTACAGATCACCGCCGCGGTACAGATCACCGCCGCGGTACAGAC
>CAIQJJ010000905.1 GCA_903872065.1 uncultured Anaerolineales bacterium
ATCCAACACAAATATCTTCCGCTCGCCAAAGAGTTCAAGCAGCGCCTGGTATAAATCGCTGGCATCCTCCGCCTGAAAGCCCAGGAAGCGATCATCCTCAAAATTAACATAGTAAAAGGCTTCCGCCCCCAGGCGATGGGCAAGCTGCGCCAACAAGGTAGACTTTCCAACCCGCCGCAAACCGGAGATCATCACGGCATGGGGCAGTTGGGCAGAGCGTTCGAGCATGGATAGCTGCTCTCGCTCAACCCCCGTGTCGCGCTGCCAGAAGGCCTGGCGCTGTTCCAACAACATGGCTTTGATTTGCTCTTTTGACCAGCGGGACTTCCAATTGTTTTCATTCATGGTGAAATCATACCCCCAATAGTTTTCATTGTCAATGAAAACTATTGGCTGCCCTGGAAACGATCCTTGGCGCGTTCGACGCTTGACGGGTAGAACAAACGGTCTATAATAAAGAAGCAGCAATCCCCTCAAGATGGCGCGCCCAGGGCGCAGGCTTGAGGGCCTATGATCCAAGTACAAAGGAGCCATAATGACCACATTTCCCACCCGCCTGGTACTGGAAGGCGTTCCCCGTATTCACTTCTACGATGGCGGCGCGCGCTGTCCCGAAGACATCATCCTGCCCTCCGTCATGCGCGCCCTGATGGAGTATTTCAACGAAGAGACCCTCGGCTGCCGCGTTTGCCGCGGCATACAGCCTGCCTGCCGCGTGCCGTGCAGTTACGCCTTCTTTGTCGGCGTCACCGGGGCCGCTTCTTTTCTCTCCTGGAAAAAAGGTTGGGAGGGCGATAATGTCGCCCTGTTCTATATGTCTGCCGACCCCGCGGCGCCGTCGCGGCGCGCCTTCGAGGCGGCCGGCTACACGTATGAGGTTGTCGAAAAGCGCACCGGCAGCGAGCGCGAGTTGTTCTGCCAACGCCTGTTTGAAAGCCTCCAAAAGGGTTATCCGGTGTGCGCCGACGGGGTGATCGGCCCGCCGGAGACCTGCCTCATCACCGGCTATGATGAGGGCGGCGAGGTGCTGATCGGCTGGAACTTTTTTCAGCAGTTTCCCGAATTTAACGCCGGCGTGACCTTCGAGCCACCCGGCTATTTCCGCAAGCGGAATTGGTTCGAGGACACGCACGATTTTTTGATCCTCACGGGCAAACGCCAGCCCCCGCCGTTGAAAGAAATTTACCGCAGCGCGCTGGAATGGATGCTCACGGTGGCCCGCACGCCGGTCGTGCGCCCTGAGCCTGACGCGCCCGAATGGTACCAGCAGCGCGCCAATGGCCTGGCCGCCTATGACGCCTGGGCCGATCAGCTTCTTCAGGATGACGATTTCCCGGACGGCGAGACGGCCATCTTGCAGCAGCGCCACCAGGTGCATGATAACGTAGTGGGGACGGTGGCCGAAGCGCGCTGGTATGGCTCGCAGTTCCTGACCGGTATGACGATTGGCGGCGACGACATCGTTCACCGCAACGCTCTCGAGGACCTGTACCATGCGGCTGCGTTGTATGCCGGCGATCACGCCTTGATGTGGGATCTGTGGGCGTTGGCCGGCGGCAACGGCAGCCCTGAAGGGTGGAAGCTCTTTGCTGACCCGGCGGTGCGCCGCCAAATGATCCCGATCATTCAAAAAGCACGCGACAACGATGCCCGCGCCGCCGATCACCTCGAACGGGTATTGGCGCGCTGGCCTGGAGATTAATTAAATGAAGTACGGTGTGACTCTCCCTTACACTGATCCCCTGGGCGCGGCGCGGCTTGCGCAGCGCGCCGAGGAAGCCGGCTGGGATGGCTGCTTCATGGGCGACGCCATCTGGTGCCTTGACCCGATTGTGGCGCTGACCGCCGCCGCCATGCAAACCAGCCGCATCCGCCTGGGGACGATGGTCATCCCCATGCCGCTGCGCCGTCCCTGGAAACTGGCCAGCGAAACCACCGCCCTCGATCACGCCTCGAACGGGCGTTTGATCGTCGGCCTGGGGGCTGGCGCGGTCTGGATGGGCTGGCAAGGCTTCCCAGACGAGGTAACTGATACCAAAGCCCGCGCCGAAATGCTGGATGAGGGCATTGATATTTTAAGCCGCCTGTACCAGCGCGAGCCGTTCGACTACGACGGCAAGCACTTTCACCTCAAGTTGAGCCTGGTGGATCCGCAGCATTACCCGCCCAAGCCCGTGCAGCAGCCGCGCCCGCCGCTGTGGGTGGTGGGCGTCTGGCCGCGCAAGAATTCCATGCGGCGCGTCTTAAAATGCGACGGCCTGCTGCCGGCCAAGATCAACCGCGAGGGCAAATTTGAAGAGGTCACCCCGGCCGATGTCGGCGAGATGAAAGCCTACATAGACGCCAACCGCACCCTGGCCACGCCCTTCGACATTGTGGTCGAGGGGCAGACGGGTGGACTGGATGCGGCGCAGACGCGGGCCAAATTGCAGCCCTGGCAGGAAGCCGGCGTCACCTGGTGGATCGAGGGGTTGTGGGGTCTGGATGAAGCCGGCGTGCTGGCGCGCATCGAGCAAGGCCCGCCGCGCCTGGATTAAGCCATCAGCGGAGAAAACAGATAATCCAAGAAGAATTATCCAATGAAGAGGTGTAAAATGCGCATTGATCACGTGCGTTTGTTGGTGGTGAATTTTGCCGAATGCTTTCGCTTCTATCGCGATCTACTCGGCTTGAAAGTGTTGTGGGGCAGCGAGACGGACAGCTACGCCTCGTTTGCCGAACCGGGTCGCAATTTGCCCAACCTGGCGCTGTTCCGCCGCCAGGCGATGGCCGAGGCGCTGGGTACCCTCCACTTGCCGGCGCAGGTCAAGGCGCAAGACCGCGCCATGCTGATCGTTGGTGTGCAGGATGTGGATGCAGTGGTCGAACACTTGCAAGCGCAAGGCATTAGAATGGTACTTGGCCCGCAAGACTTCCCGGATTGGGGTATGCGCAGCGCCTACTTACGCGATCCAGATGGCAACCTGATTGAACTGTGCGGCGAGCTGCCCAAAGAGAATTGGTCCGAGGGCTTGCGCCAGGCGGCAAAACAATACAACCAAAATAGAGACTCTACATAAGGAGCCGGTATGGAGGCGCAAGAATTGTTTCAACATTGGAATGAGGTCCGCCGCGGCTTGCTGACCGCATTGGACAAACTGAGCGATGCCCAACTCGACTTCAAGCCGCGTCCCGAATTATGGTCGCTGCGTGAGACAGTCGTTCACATCGCTGGTACAGAGCAGGGCTGGCTGCGCTGCTACACTGCCAATCGCTGGCACGCTGCCCCGCCGCAGGCCGCCGATTACCCAACCCTTGAGGCGCTCAAGGCTTTATTAGCCAGAGAGCATGCCCTCACCGAGAAGCAGTTTACCCTATCATCAGACTCCAGCGCCGGGGATACCCTGGATGCAGCCCTGGCCCAGGTTTGCGCGCTGCCCTGGGGCGCCCAGGCGACAATGGGCTGGGCGGTCTGGCACGTGATCGAACATGAAATCCATCACCGCGGCGAAGTCTATCTGATGTTAGGCTTGATGGGCATCGAAGCGCCAGACGTTTAAATAGATTGGAGAAAACACCATGATCAACCTGGCTGAAATCATACGCCAATTAAGCGCCAACGCCAAAGTCATTCACTCTCTGGCGTTGGCTTTTCCCGAAGCGCACACCCAGTGGACACCCAATCCGCAGACCTGGGCCATGAAAGATGTCATGGAACATGTTTATAATGAAGAACGGGGCGACTTCCGCAAGCGCCTGAAAGTAATGTGGGGACAAGCCTCCACCGAAGAGTACCGCAAGACGGAAAGCTGCCGCCAGGCTCTGGAGGGCTTTTTGGAGGAGCGCGAGGTCTCGCTGGCCTGGCTGCGGTCGCTGGACGCGCCGGATTGGGATGCGTCGCTGTTAATGCACTTCGGGCCGGAGCAAACCCCCTTCACCCTCAGCGCCGGCGAGGCGCTCGTTTCTTGGGTAGATCACGACTTTCTGCATATACGTCAGATGGTCGAACTGCTGCACGCCTGGAACGAACAGCAGGCCTCTCCCTACTCGGTGCGCTACGCCGGGGAATGGTAAAAAAGCGGCACAAGATGACTGACCTTTTCCTCACCCGTTCCCAGGCAAGGCGCTTTTTGTTGGCCTGTCAAAACTTATGGCCGCCGCGCAGCTTGCATGGCAAAGCCGGCGCCCTTGATTTCATCCGTCGCGTCGGCTGCGTCCAGTTCGATCCGCTGGACATCGCCGGCAAAAACGCTGAGTTGGTGCTGCAATCGCGCGTGGCCGATTTCACCCCCGCCATGCTCGATGAAATGCTGTACCGCGACCGCAAGCTGGTAGATGGCTGGGATAAGCAGATGGCAATCTATCCAGTGGAAGATTGGCCCTATTTCCGCCGCCGGCGCGAGAGTGTCCTGCGGCAGCTGCGCAGCCAGGAGGCGGTGCGCGCCATTGCCCCTACCATCCGCGCCGCCATTGAGCAGCGCGGCCCGCTCACCTCATCAGACCTGGAACACAATCACAAGGTGGATTGGTGGTGGGGGCCGACCAGCCTGGCGCGCGCCGCCCTGGAGAGTATGTACTTCGGCGGCGAATTGGTCATCCACCACAAAGTTCACACCCGCAAAGTGTACGATCTGGCCGAACGGCACATCCCGGCAGAATTGCTGGACGCCCCTGAACCCAACCCCAGCGACGAAGATTATCACGATTGGTACGCACTGCGCCGCCTGGGCGCGGTGGGGATGCTTTGGGAACGCACCTGCCAGGCCTGGCGGCAGGGCACCCCCTTCGACAGCAAGCAGCGCCTCGCCTCCCTCCAGCGTTTGCTCGCGCGCGGCGAAGTGCTGCGAGCGCAGGTTGAAGGCTTCGACGTTCCCTTCTACCTGCTCAGTCGAGATCAAGCCCTGCTAGAGCCAATCCTGCGCGACGATCCATCTCCGGCGCAGGCTGCCTTTCTTGCTCCGCTCGATAATCTGATCTGGGATCGGCCCATCTTGGAAGAGCTTTTCGGTTTTTATTATCGCTGGGAGGTGTACACGCCGGCGGAACGGCGCGAGTACGGCTATTATGTGCTGCCAGTATTGTACGGCGAGCGCCTGGTTGCCCGTTTTGAGCCGGTGCGCCAGAAGAAAGATGCTACCTTGACGATCAAAAATTGGTGGTGGGAGACCGGCGTTACACCAGACGAGGCGCTCTTTGCCGCCCTGGATGAGGCGCTGCAGTGCTTTGGTCGCTACCTGGGTGCGAAGCGCCTCGTCTTAGAGGGCAACACACCTGCGCGCCTGGGAACTTAATTCCATTACCTCCGGTATTTTTCAGCAAGCAGGGCGTAAAAGGTTACCCATTGATTCTCGTCGCCTACTTTGCCAAACTTGCAGGGTTGTTTGGTCAACGTACCTTCTAACGCCAGGCGACCATCTTGATTCTTTTTCCTCGCGAGGTACTCCCAGGCTCTTTCCAACGATGGCTGATTCCCCGCGCCCAGGATGCTCAACGCCGAGACGATCAGGGGCAGTCCAATGCGCATTGTTTCGACCGGGAAGAAATTGTCAACCGACCGCCAGCCAGGCTTCCCATCTAAGAGCAGCTTTGCCTTATCCCCACTGCTGAAGAATACATCTCGTTTCAGAAAGTACTCCACAAGCTGTTCGCATCCCAACAACGGAATCCCCTGGCGTTTGCATTCGGCATATAACAGCAGCGCCGCCACGGACGCTTTGTAACAACCTTTGCGATCGGGCCTTTTGGCTAACAGCCTCCGGCAGATAAATCCGCCGTCGAATAATTGTGTCTCAACATAGCGGTTGATCAGGCTTTTGACGCCAATTTCCTGATGATAGCCCAGCATCACCAGCGCCCGCAGTACCAACGCATTAGAGCAGCCGGAATAATCATGACTGAGATCAGCGGTCTCTTTTTCGACGAGAAAACGGACTGCATATTCCACAGCATGCTCCAGGCGGCTATCCTGGCGCAGGCCGTTTTCGGCAAAAGCCGTGAGATAGCGCAGCGATGTATGTACGCCGTATTCATTCTCGGTATGTTCCCAAATCCCTTTCTCGTTCTGGCGGGCCAGCATTGCCTGAATATCCTTTGCTGCCCATATTTCTTGGTATCCCAGGCTTGCTTCCTGGTCGCTTTTCGAAACATCCAGCAGTTCAGTCATCGCGCGATAGCGGATCGCCGGATTTTGCTTTTCCAACAGCCAATCAATCATATTACTCATCGCGCGCCTCGCCGATCGTAAGAAGATCCATTGCAGAATGGGCAAATTTCGATCGCATCACGTGTAGGCCCAATCCTCAGGTACGTGCAAGGAGGGCGTCTCTTGATAGAAGCAAACGATCTCGTCCAGAGCATCATCAGCCGCAAGGGTCATTTTTGCAACCTGGTCGAGAAAAGCATACTGCTCAGGGGTGGGGTCGATCCGGTCGGGGCCAATGAAACTTCCGGGAATATGATCCCAGGGAAGCAGTTCAAGCTTGTTCAAGGCCAATAAATCGCGCAGCAGACTGTGACGGATCATAAACCAGCCCCATAAGTCCCCCTCGACCCCATAATTCATCGGGTCATCCTCACCCGCGCGGCACTTTAGCCAGGCCTGCCCGGCGTGCAGGAAATCCTCAGGGCTTGTATCCTGTGCGCTGCGCGCCGCCAAAAAGCTCTGCGCTTCAGAAGGCAAGCGCTGAACCTCACGCAGCATATTATCTATTTGCACATCCACAATCAGCCAGCGATGATCGGTATTGGACCACACTTCACAGATCGCGTGATCGTACTTCTTTGGCCCCGGGAAATTCGCCATAAAACCCTTCCGCACGCGGGCGGGGAGGCCCGAATGGCGCAAGAAGGAGCATAACATAAGCGCCTGGTCGCGACAGTTCCCATAGAGACGTTCTTCAAACGGACGCGCCTGGGTAATCGGTCTTGGATCCATTTCCATGATTCGGGCTAACTTGGTTCGAACGGCGCGGATATTTCCTTCTTTTTGCCGTTCTTCGGAAATGTTTAGTTGGCCAATATCCTTCCAGATATGATGGACGGTCAGCCCATTCACGATGCTGCATAATGCGTCGAGATCGGTGGGCAAATTCTCAAAGAGATAGCGAAAGGAATCAGGGTCGGTGAAATCTGCAGGATAACCCGATGCTTAACTCTTGTAGTAACGACTTCAGTCGTTCTGGCTTACAGAGACGACTGAAGTCGTTACCACATTTTGCCTCGTTACCCCGGTTTCGTCCTTGCAGGGGTTAGTGGAACATCGCGCCCATGCCGTGCGCTTCGATCAAATCATCGCACAGGTTGCGGATTTGATCGAGAGGCAGTTCTGCCGCGGTGTGCGGATCCAGCATGGCCGCATGGTAGATTGCGTCGCGCTTGCCGGTCAGAGCCGCCTCGACCGTCAAAAGCTGCACGTTGATATTGGTGCGGTTGAGGCCGGCCAGTTGTTCAGGCAGATCGCCGATGTAGCAGCCCTGCACCCCATTGCGATCCACCAGGCACGGCACTTCGACAATCGCCTTCGAGGGCAGGTTGGTGATCAGGCCGGTGTTCAAAATATTGCCGCCAATGCGGAACGGGACATCGGTCTCTATGGCTTCGATAATATAGGAACCATATTCATGCGTGCGGTGGTGAGTCAAATTTTGATCCTGCACCAGGCTGGCGCTCAACTTCTTCCACTCGGCAATCTGGTTCACACAACGGCGCGGGTACTCATCCAGCGGGATGTTGAATTCCTCGATCAAGCCGGGGTACTGGCTCTTGATCCAGTAGGGCATATATTCGGAGGAATGCTCAGACGACTCAGTAATGTAATAACCAAAGTGGCGCATCATCTCGTAGCGCACCATGTCCCAATGCTTCTGCGCGCCGGGCTGGCGGGCCAGGCGGTTCTTCTCCGCCGCGCGCCGCTTGATCTCCGGGTAGAGGTCTTTGCCGTCGTCGGTGATTTCCAACAGCCAGGCCTGGTGATTGATGCCGGCGATTTTCCATTGCAGCTTTTGCACCTCTTCCCACATCCCCACGCCTCTCAGCAGCCACTCGGCGCAGGATTGCACAGAATGACACAAGCCCACAGTGCGGATGCTCGAACCGTGCAGCATCCCGCCTGTGACCATCGCCATCGGGTTGACGTAGTTCAAGAACCAGGCGTTCGGGCAGACCTCTTCCATGTCGTGCGCGAAATCCAGGCAAACTGGAATGGTGCGCAGACCGCGGAAAATGCCGCCAATGCCCAGCGTGTCGCCGATCGTCTGCCGCAGGCCGTATTTCTTCGGCACTTCGAAATCAATCACCGTGCTGGGTTCATAACCGCCCACCTGGATGGCGTTGATCACATATTTCGCCCCATCCAAAGCCTGGCGGCGGTTCTCGACGCCCAAATGGGTGGTGATCGTCGCGCGGCCAGCGTTGATATTTTTGTTCAGAGTTTCCAACATGCGTTGGGATTCGGCCAGCCGTTCGCCGTTAATATCGTACAGGGCGAAGTGCGCCTCGCGCAAGGGTTCGCTGAGCATACAATCGCCGAGGACATTGCGGGCAAAGACGGTGCTGCCGGCGCCCATAAAGGTAATCTTGGTCATAATATCTCCTGGGAATGATCGGATCAACCGAGTTTTTATCACCTCCCGATTATAAAACGATTGACGCCAGTTGGTAAGCGCTGGCGAGAGAGAAAAGGATGTATAATTTCAGCATGGAAGAATATTCACTGCGTGAACTACAATCCCTGCAAGCTTCGGGGGAAATGACTGCTGTGCGCCTGGCCGAGGCCTACCTCCAGCGCATCGAAGAATTGGATCAGCATGGGCCGACGGTTAACTCGGTGATCGAGTGCAACCCCGACGCGCTCGCCATCGCCGGGCAATTAGACGCCGAGCGCCGCGCCGGGCGGGTGCGCTCTGTACTGCACGGCGTCCCCATCCTGATCAAGGACAATATTGATACCGCCGACCGCATGCACACCACTGCCGGTTCGCTGGCGCTGCTGGAGGCGCATCCGTTGGAAGACGCTTTCATCGTCCAACAACTGCGCCGGGCGGGAGCAGTCATCCTGGGCAAGACCAATCTCAGCGAGTGGGCAAATTTTCGCTCGACGCATTCCAGCAGCGGTTGGAGCAGCCGCGGCGGGCAGACGCGCAACCCTTATGCCTTGCTGCGCAGCCCTTGCGGTTCCAGTTCCGGTTCCGGCGCGGCGGCAGCGGCCAATTTTTGCGCCGCGGCGGTCGGCACCGAGACCGACGGCTCGATCATCTGCCCGGCGCACAACAACGGCATTGTGGGCATCAAGCCCACCCTGGGCCTGGTCAGCCGGACGGGGATCATCCCCATCGCCCACAGCCAGGACACCGCCGGGCCCATGGCGCGCACTGTGGAGGATGCTGCCCTCTTGCTGAATGTATTGGCCGGCTTTGATCCCGCCGACCGCGCCACGCGCGCCAGGCAGCCGGCGGTGGATTTCGCTGCGTTTCAAGCCCGCGGCGGCTTGCGGCAGCGCCGGCTTGGCGTGGCGCGGAACTTTTGGGGCTTCGACGCCCGTGTGGATCACATTATGAACTCCGCCCTGGACTTGATGCAGCGCCTCGGCGCGACGCTGATTGACC
>CAIQJJ010000906.1 GCA_903872065.1 uncultured Anaerolineales bacterium
TCCCGCCTGAGCAAAAGAGCGATTTCCTGCGCTATCTGCGCGAGACTTTCACCGCCGGTCATGCGGTTTCGCTCTTGGTCGCGCCGGACGCCGCCGCGGCGCACAAGGCGCTGGAGATGCCCGCTACCCCCTGGCAAGATGAGGTGATCCGCGCCTACCAGGATAGTTGGGCCGCCGAAATGGACGCGATGATCGCCAGCGGCCAGGCGGCAAAGGGCAATGACCGGGAACTGCTGCTTATCCCATTGGCTTTGTGGGTTGATCTGGTGGAACCGCTGCAAAAACCTTAAGAGAGCAGCGCCCTGCTACGGTTGATTTTTTTGAAACGAGACCCTTAGGGTTTAAGAAAACCCTAAGGGTCTCGTGTTCATTCGCTCCCTGGGCTATATCTTAGCAGTTGCTTAGACTGTGCCTCAAACACCCTAATTATCCATAAAAACGATATAATTTATCCAATTCATTAAGGAGAAAAACACTATGTTCCCTACATCAAAACCAAATCTCTCAATGGCTTTATGGATCATCCTCGCCGCCTTATTGCTCAGCGCGTGCGGCGGACAGAATGCAGCCGCAACGGTAAATAAAGCGCCTGCCGGCGCAGCCGATGCGGCGACAGCCATCCCCCCAACCGCGCAGCCCACCGCGACCCAGGCCGCAACCAGCACGGAAGCAGCGCCCCAGGCCGACGCCGCCACTGCGACCCCACCGTCATCCGGAGCGACGGTCAGCTTCAAGACCGATATCCTGCCCATTTTGCAAAACAACTGTGTGAAATGCCACGGCGGTGAAAAGACTTACGAAAATTTGAAGCTCAACACTTACGCCGACCTGATAGCCGGCTCAAAAGATGGCGCGGTTCTGACCGCCGGCGACTCCGCCAACAGTATCCTGGTGGATTTGATCAACAGTGGTAAAATGCCAAAGCGCAGTCCGAAACTTTCTGATGCAGATATTCAAAAGATTACGGACTGGATCAACGCCGGCGCGTTGGACAATTAACTCGCGATCCTATCCTCGAAATGGAGACCCCTGGCATGACCCGTGGCAGTAAAGACCCCCAATTAACCATTGATGATATTCACAGTAACCCTGCCTGTATCAGCAAAGCCATCACCACCCGCAGCGGATTGGAACTAACCTTCCGCCCTATCCAGAAAACAGACGCCGCCATGCTAGGGCGCTACTTTCTCGGCCTGTCGGAGGAGTTGAAGGCGCTTTACGCGCCGCACCCCTTCGACCAGGCCACGGCAGATCAGTTGTGCGCGGCGGTGGAGACGGATTTCATCCGTATGGTGGGTGTCCTGCTGGGCGCTCAAAAACAGGAGGCTTCGACAAGCTCAGCGCGCTTGGACGACCAAGAGCAGGGCGCTTCGACAAGCTCAGCGCGCCTGGAAGGTGAAGGGCGCGGCGAGGGAGAAATCATTGCCTATTTCATCTTGCAGCTTTCTACACCGCCGCATGAGATCGAGCGCTACGCCAATGTGGGCGTTGCGATCACCGCCGAAGACACCTGCCGCGTGGCCCCGTCTGTGACCGATGCCTACCAGAACCAGGGCGTGGGCAGTCCCCTCATGCAGCATATCGCCTGGATTGCCCGGCAACTGGGGCGCAAGAATATGGTATTGATGGAGGGCGTCTACGGCCACAACGCACGCGCGCGTCACTACTACCAAAAGACGGGCTTTCGCGAAGTGGGGACTTTCACCCCTACCTGGTCCGCCGGACGCCCTTGCTTCGACATGATCATGATGCTGGACTAAGCCGCCACGCCCGGATCCAACCGCGTATCGCCATCCACGTATAGAGCATAGAGCAGGCCCATTAAGTTGCGGTTCTGCTCATAAAATTCTTTGCGCAGCGCCAAAAAGATTTCGCCCACCGATTCACCCTTCAAAAAGCGGTCGAAGAAGCGTTTCGCCCACTCAATAGCAAAGAGCGCCGGGGTTTCCACCTCGGTGCCAATTACGCCGCGGGCGCCCTTCGCCATGAAATATGGCACAAACCCATCGTAGATGAGTGGGGAAAGCTTGGCCGACTCGCAAGCATTGATGAAGACCAGGGGGGTATTGGCGAAATGATCGTCGGTTGGCGCATACATATATAGATCGTCTAAGGTAATGCGACTGCTGCCGCTCAACATCAGCGTCGAGGCGCTTACGCCGCCTACATCGTCCACCCCCTGCGCCAGGCCGTGGCAGTAAAAATACAAGACCTGGTCAGGGCCTTGCCCATCGGAAAGGGCGCCGGTCACTTCCGAGGCGGTAGTGCGTTTGATCAGCGACACCTTCGCCCCGTCGGACTTTAAAGCCTGCCAGTATTCCAACTGTTTGCCCACCAGCGGATAGCGAGTCTGCTTGTCAATATCGGTGTTGACATTCAAACCAACCGTCAGGCCGCTGCTGGCATCCATACGACTGCTGGTCACCAGAAGACTTTGCTGCAAGGGGATGTGTTCGATGATATGCTTCAAGCCCAGGAACAACTGGACATCCACCCGGTTGGGGTCGAAGCGATCGGCCATATAGAGCAGTCCCCACGGTAAAACAAACTCTTGCGAAAAAATCTGGATCTTCAGCTTTTCCTTTTGCGCCAGTTCACGCAGTTTGCGCCCCAAATTCTTGCATTGTTCATCGGCTGAAGGACCAAAAAAGATGCGCTGATACAGGCGGAAGCCCACCTCGGCCAACTGCCGCGAGGTTTGCGCGTCAATCTCAGGTGGGATATCCAGCGCCGCCTGGTAAAAGGCGCGCTTGTCCTGGGTGAAGTTGACCACCGCCAGCAGTTTCTCGCGCGCCTGCAAGGCGATATCCTGCAGTTCCATCGGCTTGATCGGCAGGGTAGCCGTCGCCGCCACCCCCGGCGAGATCAAGATCAGCTTGAACTCATCCGCCATTCTCAAAATCGTCAGGCTGACATCGCGCGGCTGCACCGCAAACGCCGCTTCTACCCCGCGTCCCAGGGTCGTCGCCTGGAAGATCTCACCCACGTAAAATTTCAATACGATGACCTGGACAAAATTGCCATCCTTGAGGAAAACCGCGTTCACCTGGCACTCGCCATCGTGCAGCGGCTGCATCAAGAAAGAGGCCTTGTTCTTCGACTTGCCCGTGCGCGGCACCAAGAGCGTCTTTTCCTGCTCGCCGAACAAATCGAAATCTTCCGTCTCGAGGCGCACAGTCATTTTCACTAACTGCTCGCCCTCCTGAAATTGATAGGCAAATTCCACCCCCTTGGTGGCAATGGCGGTGGCGCGCAGTTCCACATCCACATCGAAGATCAGGCTGTAGACATCTTCCTTTTTCAGCGGTTTGGTCTTTGGATCGAGATGCTTCTCCTCGCTGTCCTTCAGTTCGACATTGATATAGCGCTTCTGAGGGGCTTGCTCTGGCGCGGCGGAGCGCGGCGTGCTTCCCGCCCCAACCGAGAGCGTGCCCAGGCCCTTCGTCCCTGCCTCGCCGTGCGGCCCGCCGCCGCGGAACGTCTGACCGGCGACCAACAGCATGCGGAACTCGCCCGCCGCCGAAACCGCCGCCAACGCCTGGCCGGCCTTCAATGCGCCGCGCCGCGCTTCCAAATCGGGCGCATCCTCTAAGATCGTCTCCACCCGATGCGGGGCCAGCACATTTTTCGGCGCTTCCTCCAGGGGCTTATCCAGAATTTTCCACATATTCAATTTCGCCCGCAGATCAGCCGGTTTCATCGCAGCAAAGCTGCCATCGGCAAACTGGATTACCAGGTACAGCGCATCGCCGGCTTGTTCGAGCGCCTGCCGCCCGGTTTGGGAAGCTTTCACGACAACCACACGAGATTCGCTCATAGATTTTGCCCTTTTCTTTGATTTATATTTGGCATAGCAAAAGATTGTGCATTTTCCCTAAAACAGAAAACACAATTTGCGCCCGGCCAAGTATATTTACTTCCTATCTACGTCAATCTGCGGAGTGGGCGTATCACAATTTGTAAAAAGGTCATCCAGATTTTGCTGCTAGAAGCAAAGCCAGTTAAAACCACTAATTTACACAAATTTTTCTTATTCTTCTTATTCGTGAAAATTCGTGTTATTCGTGGTTAATCTTTGCAAACCTGGCTTAAGATCTATGTAATCTGTGGATAATTAATGAAAGCCTTGCACAAACCGTTACGCTCTCCAGATCAGCGCCTCTGATTTTAACATGAAAAGGTATAATCTCCGGCGGAGATGTCCAATGACTCAAGCAAACAACAACGATAAAGACCACCTTCTTCCTCTTGTCGCCGCCCAACCCTCGCCGTGGAGCGACTTCCCCGACGCGGAGATCTTGCCCACCGCTCTCGAACATTCCTTTTGGACCTGGTCAGCGCAGGCCAAAGTCACCCCGATCCCCGTCAAAAGCGCCAAAGGCGTCTATTTTTGGGATGTAAATGGCAAACGCTACCTCGATTTCAATTCGATGACGATGTGCGTTAACATTGGGCATGGCGACGAGCGCGTGGTGCGCGCCATCCAGCAGCAGGCCGCCGAGCTGCCCTACGCCGCGCCCGGCATGGCGAGCCGGCCGCGCGCCCTGGCCAGCAAACTGGTGGCCGAGGTCTCGCCGGGCGGGCAGTTGAGCAAGGTGCTGTTCACCCTGGGCGGGGCGGACGCCAATGAAAACGCCATCAAGCTCGCCCGCGCCTATACCGGGCGACACAAAATCCTGGCGCGCTACCGCTCCTATCACGGCGCGAGCGCCGGCGCGCTGGCCGCTACCGGCGACCCGCGCCGCACGGCCTGGGAGCCCAACTTGATGACCGGCGTGGTGCATTTCCTCGACCCTTATCGCTACCGCTCCACCTTTCACCGCGCCAACCCAAATATCTCAGAAAGCGACTTTTGCCAGGATTATCTCAACCATCTGCACGAAATTATCCTGTATGAAGGCCCCCACACCATCGCCGCCATCCTGCTCGAAAGCGTCACTGGTACCAATGGGGTGATCATCCCGCCGGAGGGCTACCTGGCCGGCGTGCGCGCCTTGTGCGATCAATATGGCATTTTGCTGATCGCCGACGAGGTGATGAGCGGCTTCGGGCGCACCGGCCGCTGGTTCGCGATCAATCACTGGAATGTGATCCCCGATCTGATGACGATGGCCAAGGGGCTAACCAGCGCCTATGCCCCGCTTGGGGCGGTGGCGATGAAGCCGGCCATCGCCCACCATTTCGATCACGAAGTCTTCGAGAGCGGGCTGACCTACACCGCCCACCCCATCTCGCTGGCAGCGGCGATCGCCAATATCAGCGTGCTGCGCGAGGATCGCCTGGTCGAGCGCGCCGCTCAACTGGGATCGACCCTGCACCGCCTGCTGTGCGACCTGGGAGAAAACCATCCCTCGGTGGGCGAGGCGCGCTCGATTGGGCTGTTTGGCATCCTGGAACTGGTCAAGAACCGCGCCAGCAAAGAAGCGCTGACGCCGTGGAACCAATCCAGCGCGGCAATGAACGCGTTGCGCAAATACTGCCTGGATCACGGACTTTATGTCTATACGCATTGGCATACAATTTTGATCATCCCGCCGCTGATCATCACGGAAGAGCAATTGGCCGAGGGCTGCGCCATTTTGGATCAGGCGTTGAGGATTACGGATGAGGCTGTTGAAGTGTGAAATCTAACTGGAAGGATTCGCTGATAAGTCCTTTACCTGACCGATGGACACACAAACCTAATCCATTATAATACCAACGCTTATCCTCTATCCATCTGCCCAGCGCATCCAGAAATTTCTCCAATGTGTGCAGGCAGCATCCTGACAAAGAGACGTTCATGCAATCTGTCGATCATTCTTTTTCATCTCCGATTTCCACCGCGAATGCCCTTACTGACACGGCGTACCGCCGTCAACTGGTCAACCTCTTAAGCAGCGATTTAGATTTCCACCAGAAAGACAGTCTCTACGCCGCGCACGGTTTTCACTCTTTCCCGGCCAAATTCCCACCGCAACTGCCGGAAACGTTCATCCAAAACCTGACGCAGCCA
>CAIQJJ010000907.1 GCA_903872065.1 uncultured Anaerolineales bacterium
ATCTCAGCATATTTTGACATTGCCGGGCCTCATTCCACAAAGCTGATTTGTTCCGCCGCCGGGCGGGAGCGCCCCCGTCCCCAGGCCGCCAGCGCCTCCAGCAGTTGCCGCTCGCGACTCTTGGGTTCGGCCATCTCCAAAATCGCCTGGGCCACCGACCAAAACAAATCATTTTGCCCCAGGCCGTGATCGTCGCTGTAGGCGCGCAGCTTGGCGGTCTCTCCCGCCGCCCACAGCCAGACCAGGCGGTGGAGCATATCAATCAGCGGCAGGCCGCCGTTGGGATGCGGATCGCCCAGGTCGTCGCGGCGGCGCTCGTCCCATTTGGCCAGGCGCACATCCCCGCTGCCGCTTTTCAGCATCATGCCGCGCGCCGAGCGCAGATCGTTCAGATCCAGGCCGTAGCCCTGCGAGAGCAGGATGCACTCGCCCACCGGCGCTTCTTCCAGGCCGAAATAATTGCGGTGCATCAGGTAATAGCGCGTCCACTCGTCCAGGCTTTCGGTGGAGTGACCCTTGAGAATTTGGCCCAGGGCGAAATCCGCCACCATCCGCCGCACCTCGCGCAGGAACTCGCCCACCGTAAAGACCGAACCATCCATGCGGCGCACCTCGTCGTAAGCCGAATAGGATTCCAGCGCCGGCCCCACCGCCGCCCAGACGAAATCCGGCCCGCTGATGCCCATATCCCAGAAATAGCGCAGGCGTTCGGTGATGCGCTCCTGCATGGCGCGCTTGACCGCCGCGTAACGACCAACGCCGGCGTTGGCGGGGCGCTTCCGACAAACCATCCATATAGATGATGATAAAGCGGCACTAGTTTGTGCTCTAACTCGTCCTTCGCGTTCTGTATCAATAGGCCAAGAACCTATGACAGTAAATCCTGCTTTGATCATTGCATTAACAAGTGTCTCCCAAGCATCAGGATCTTTGTGAGCAAACACAATGACCATTTTTCCATTCTCAACTAGCCTTTCATAAGCACGATGAAATGCTAGCGCCATTCCATCCTCATACCATTCTGGTGTATGTTCTTCGGGAATGTCAGCATGTGGTAAGCGTAGTGCTAATTCATTGGATTTTGGAGTAGCAGTTAGTTCAAAAACATCACCAAACAAATCTCCAACAGAGCGTTTGAGCCAGACGTAGAAAAAATCGGACAGATCGCTATATGGAATTGCATTGTAATAGGGCGGATCTGTTACAATTAAGTCAACTTGTAAATCTAGTTTGTCTGTTGCCGACTGCAATAAAATTTTTGGTGTATTTGCACAGCAAGTTGCTAAAAGTGCGTGTTCGGCAAACTCTGCTATATGTTCAAGATTGCCTATTGCACCTCCGGCTGCATTAGTCCAAGGATATATTTCAACAAAATCCCAAGTTATAGGCAATGCAAATCTTCCAAAAGTACCAGATGCCTTTTCTGCATTAGTTGAAATCCATATACATTGGCTAGAATTTCTATCAGCCGTTTTGTCTACAAATAGGGCTAAGTACGCGACGATTGCAGATTGCCACTGATCTGGATATTTATGTTTCTGCAATTCCTGACGACATAATCTTACCCATTTAAGTATTGTGGATATTGCAAGTAATTGCCTGTTTGCAAACAAATCCCTCCATGTTTTCATCCCATAAAGTTGTACTATGAGAGTTCTGGGGTTTTTGTTCTGGTGTTCACTAGGTAATCCAAAAGGAATTTCTTTTCCAATGTCATTCAATTTAGCAGAAGTTCTTTGGGTTGCTAGAATTTCATCTTGAATTGGAATACGGTATTCTTTGCCATATTCAGCGTCAACAACAACGCTTGTAATTCGAGATCCCATTTTACCTGAGTTGCCACATCCTTTGATGTAATCAGGGGATAGGTTGACTCCACAAATTGGACACCGAGATTTCGCGCTTGCCATTGTACCTTCTGGAACTTCATCTTTCAGCCCAGGCGCCCAGATTTCAAAATCCACCCGCTTTTCATCGGGATTGGGAATCAGCCGCAGGGCGCGGCGGGCATTGATCACCACCCTGCTCGTGTTGCGGGTTTTGGCCACTCGCAAAAAGTCGGGGCGGGCGCGGTTTTCGGGGGTATCCGGCATTGTTTTTTCGTCTTTATCGCACAACCAGAGTGTTTTCAGCAGCGGCACTTCCGCCCCGCAGGCTGGGTCGGGGCAAGGCACAGTGCGCGCCCACAGGTACGCCACCGTCGGCTGGCCATCCACCACCGGGTAATAGGGCGATAATTCAGCCCGCGCCCTCTCCAACACCCACTCGCCCCAATAGCGCACGTGATCGGCCAAAGTACCTGGCCGGCCCTCCTCATCGCTCAGGAAACTGGATTGAACAGCTCCCTTTCCCTCCCCCCCTTCCCTTTCAGGGAAGGGGGCTGGGGGGTTAGGTTGGGGGTTAGGTTGGGGGTTAGGTCTGCGGTCTCCCTGGGGCAGCGGCCAGGTCTTGCCGGCCAGTTTTTGCGGAAACTCCAGCGTGCACTTGAGGATGAACCACGCCACCGGATTGTAATCTATGGCAGTCACATCGCAGCCCAGGCGCATCGCCTCCAATGGGATAGCCCCGCCGCCGGCGAACATATCCAGCACGCGCGGCGCTCGCCCGCCGTGGGCTTTGCGAATTTCCTGGCGAAAGAACTCCAGCGCCGGGCCATTTTCACTGCCCCAGCGGGTGAGGCTCTCGATCTTTTTATTTAATTCCCGCCGTTCCTGCTCATCGCCTGGGTCGGGCAGCAGCGCGGCGATGATCGCCGCCCGGCAGGCGGCCAGTGGGCGGCGCGCCGGCCAGATGTGCAGCGTGCTGATGTGACCGTGGCGCACGTTTTTCTCATGCTTCGAGTCTTCCGAGACTTTTTTGAGCGGGAAGGTTTCTTCAATCAGGCGGCGAGAGGTCATGAAGCGTCCTTTTTCGGCTGCCGGCAATTAACCCGGCTTGAATTTCTTGATTTCACTGGCATTGA
>CAIQJJ010000908.1 GCA_903872065.1 uncultured Anaerolineales bacterium
AACGCCCGACCGCCGGGCAGACGCTCAAAGCGCTGGCGGCGGAGACCTTCCTGGCGGACATCGCCCAAAACGTGGCCGGCGAGCGTTTGCAGGTGGAGGCGCTGCTGCCAGCCGGCCTGGACCCGCACGCCTTCGAGCCTACGCCGCAAGATGTGGCGCGCGTGGCGGCGAGCCAGGTGTTGATCGTCAACGGAGCTGGCTTTGAAGCCTGGCTGGAAAAGGTCCTCAGCAACGCCGGCGGAGAGCGATTGGTGATCGAGGCCTCGGCCGGCCTGGCGCAGCGCGCCGGGAGCGCCGAGGAGGGACAAGCCAACGAGGAGCATGAGGGCGACCCGCATTTTTGGCTCAACCCCCTGCTAACGATCCATTATGTGGAAAATATCCGCGATGGGTTGATCCAGGCCGACCCGCAAGGCAAAGCAACTTACACCCAAAACGCGGCGGACTATATCGAAAAACTCAAGGCGCTGGACGGCTGGATCGAGGCGCAGATTCAACAAATCCCGGCGGAACGGCGCAAGCTGGTCACGAACCATGAAAGTTTTGGCTACTTTGCCGACCGCTATGGCCTGCAAGTGGTGGGGACGCTCATTCCCTCGTCAAGCAGCGAGGCGGCGGCCTCGGCGCAGCAGTTGGCGCGCCTGGTGGATAAGATTCGCCAGGTGCAAACGACGGCCATCTTCCTGGAAACCGGCGCCAACCCGCAGTTGGCGGAGCAGATCGCCAAGGAGACGGGCGTGAAGGTGGTGACAGACTTATACAGCCACTCGATCACCCCGCCGGATGGCCCAGCGCCCAATTACCTGGAGATGATGCGCCACAATGTGCGCCTGATTGTGGATGCGCTGCAATGAACCCTGGCAGGCGTCCCGGCGCTGGCGCACAGCATCCCCTGGCGCGCCCCGCCAGGCCGCAAGGGCAGCCGACGCGCGGCAAGACTGCCCGCAACCGCCTGCGCCAGGTGGACACCTTTTTGCTGCTCTACGACTCTGCTCTGCTGCGACGCCGCGACGGCGACTTCGCCGAAGCCTTGTTCGTGGATGTGGGTTACGGGGCGGAGCCGTTCACCACGCTGGAGAGCGCGGCGCGCTTCCAGCAGATCAACCCGCGGCTCAAGGTGTTGGGGGTCGAAATTGACCCGGAGCGGGTCGAACGCGCCCTACCCTTTGCCGATGAAGCGACTTTCTTTCGCCTGGGCGGTTTCAACCTGCCGCTGCAACGTGGCGAAAAAGCACGGGCGCTGCGCGCCTTCAATGTCCTGCGGCAGTACGAGGAAAAAGATGTCGGCCCGGCCTGGGAACAGATGGGGCGCGACGTCCTGCCGGGCGGACTGCTGATCGAAGGCACCTCCAACCCGTATGGCAGCATTTGGGCGGCGAATGTGCTGCGCCGGGTGGAAAACAACACCGCGGACAAAAGCCTGGTCTGGCGGCAAGAAGCGCTGGTCTTTTACACCAACTTCCGCCTGGGCTTTGAGGTGGTCGAATTTCAAACCATCCTGCCCAAGAACTTCATCCACCGCGTGATCCCTGGCGAGAAAATCTATGATTTCTTCGAGGACTGGAAGGCCGCAGCGGCGGAAAGCGCCCCACTCAAGACCTTTGGCCTGCGGCAGTGGTTTGCCGCCAGCGCGGCCGCCCTGCGGCGCAGAGGCTACCCGGTCTGGCTGCAAAAGAAGTGGCTCAAGAGAGGCTTTTTGATCTGCAATTGGATGGTATGATTGTCCAAAAATTTAAAGGAACCCTGCTCATGCTTCCCACCTCAATATTTGCCATCTTCACTTTTTCCTTTCTGGTCGCCCTGGGCGCAGTCGCTTCGCCGGGGCCGGTCTCAACCGCGATTGTCAGCCAGTCGCCGCGGCAGGGCTGGCGCGCCGGCCCGCTGGTGGCGACCGGCCACGCCTTCATGGAACTCTCGCTGGTGCTGCTGATTGTCTTCGGATTGGGGCCGGCGCTGGCGCACTCCGCCACGCAAACCCTGATCGCGCTGGTGGGTGGGGCGCTGCTGCTCTTCATGGGCGGCATGTTGGTGGCGGATACGCTGCGGGGGAAAATCCGCCTGCCGCAAGCCGAGGAGGGGACCAAAGCGATGAATCCGCGCCAACTGGTGGGGGTGGGCATCGTGGCGACGATCAGCAATCCGTTTTGGTACGCCTGGTGGGTGACGGTGGGGGCCGGCTACCTGGCCATGGCCAAGGCGATCAACGCCGCGGCGATCGCGGCCTTCTTCCTGGGGCATATCAGCGCCGATTTCGCCTGGGACGCGCTGCTCTCGACGGTGATCGGCGGCGGACGGCGCTGGATGAACGACCGCCTCTACCAGGGTTTGATCTTGTTTTGCGGGGGGTTCTTTCTCTACCTGGGCGGAAGCTTCCTGTGGCAAGGGATGCAGAGCTTTTTGTAGTTAGCGCATGGCTGGCAGAGAAACTGTTTTCTAAATACCTGTGCGCGTGATCCCGGCGCCAAAGATTTCGGGGCGCAGTTTATAGCCAACCGCCTCCAGGCGCGGGGTGAACATGGGGCGCAAGCCGGTGGGGCGGAGATTGCCCAGGATTTTGCCATCCGGGCCAATGCCGGTCTGATCGAACCTGAATATATCGGACATGGTGACGACATCCACCTCCATGCCAGAGATCTCGGTGATCTGGGTCACGCGCCGCGCGCCGTCGGTCAGGCGCGTGGTGTGGATCACCAGGTTGATCGCTGAGGCGATCTGGCGGCGGATCGCCAACAGGGGGCATTTCCAGGCCGGCCATCATGGCCATCGTTTCCAGACGGGCGATCGCGTCGCGCGGGGAATTGGCATGGACGGTGGTGATTGAACCGTGGTGGCCGGTGTTCATGGCCTGGATCATGTCCATCGTCTCACCGGCGCGCACTTCACCCACCAGGATGCGGTCGGGGCGCATGCGCAGGGCGTTGCGCACCAGGTCGCGCGTGCTGACCTCGCCGCTGCCGTCCATATTGGCGTTGCGCGTCTCCAGGCGGACAACATGCTTTTGCTTAAGCTGGAGTTCCACGGCATCCTCGATGGTGACAATCCGCTGGTTGCCGGGGATGTAGCCGGTCAGGACATTCAAGAAGGTGGTCTTACCAGAACTGGTGGGGCCTGAGATGAGGATATTAAGCCGCGCCACGACGCAAGCCTGCAAAAATTCGGCCATGTTCTCAGTCAGGGCCCCGGCGCGGACTAAATCTTCCATCGTCATGCGGTTGAGCAAAAACTTGCGGATGGTGATACACGGGCCATCCACCGCCGCCGGCGGGATGATCACGTTGACGCGCGAACCGTCCGGCAGGCGGGCGTCGGCCATGGGGTGATCGGAATCGGCGCGCCGCCCCAGGGGATGGAGAATGCGGTCAATCACCCGCAGCACTTGTTGATCGCTCTCAAAGCGCGCTTCGGTTTCGATCAGTTGGCCGTAACGCTCAATGTAGATGGGGTTTGTCCCATTGACCATGATTTCGCTGATCGTCTGGTCTTCGAGGAGCGGCTGGATCGCCCCATAGCCCAATTGGTCGGCGAGGATTTGCTGGAAAAGCTGTTCGCGCAGCGCGGCTTCCAGGTTGATCTTGGCGCGGGCGCAGATCGCTTCCAATGCCTGCCGCCCGGCCTGGGCTGGATTGCCGCCGGGGGGGTTGTTTTGAAGTTCCTGGCTTAGGGCGTTGCTGAGGTAGGATTTCAGCCGCATGAATGTATCGAGGTCTAGTGAGGGGGACATCATTTGCTCCGGCGCTGGAGAATGAGGGGAACGCGGATTGCAATAAGACTGATTATAATTGTGAATGTGAACTTGTGTGGATATCTTGATGCGCTTCGACAAGCTCAGCGCGCCTGACGGGAGGCATCCTGAGCCTGTCGAAGGATGACCGGTGAATGCGCTTCGACAAGCTCAGCGCGCTTAAGTATTTCATTCTGGAGAGTGTCTATGTCCAGCATTGGCGATCATTTGGATGAACTCACCCGCACGGGTGAACTGGTAGAGAAACTGCCCAACCAGGACGTGCGCTGCTTCGCCTGCGCCCATCGCTGCCTGATCCACCCTGGGCGGCGCGGCGTTTGCCAGGTGCGCTTCAACCGCAGCGGAGAGCTGCGCGTGCCGTGGGGGTATGTGGCCGGTCTGCAGGCCGACCCGATTGAGAAGAAACCCCTGGCGCACTTTCTGCCGGGGGAAGAGGCGCTGACTTTTGGCATGTTGGGCTGCGATTTTCACTGCGAGTTTTGCCAGAACTGGCTCTCCTCGCAAGCGCTGCGCGATCCGGCCTCAGATCAATCGCTCCATTACATCCGCCGCGCCTCGCCGGAGCAGATCGTGGCATACGCACGGAGCAATGGCTGCCGGGTGATCGTTTCTTCCTATAATGAGCCGCTGATCACCTCGGAGTGGGCGGTGGATATTTTCAAGCTGGCCAAAGCCGCCGGGTTGAAATGCGCTTATGTATCCAACGGCAACGCCACGCCTGAAGGGCTGGCCTACCTGCGCCCCTACCTGGATGCGTATAAGGTTGATTTGAAGACGATGCAGGATCAACAGTACCGCCGCTGCGGAGGGGTGCTGCAAAATGTGCTGGATACGATCCGCCGCGTGCATGAATTGGGCCTCTGGCTGGAGATCGTCACGCTGGTTATCCCCGGCTTCAACGACAGCGCCGCCGAACTGATGGAAGCGGCGCGCTTTATCGCCTCGGTCTCCCCAAGCATCCCCTGGCACGTGACCGCTTTTCACCCCGACTACAAAATGACCGAACCGCCGCCCACCTCGATTAAGACTCTCTTGCAGGCGGCGGAGATCGGCGAGGAGGCCGGGCTGCACTATGTGTATGCCGGCAATCTCCCCGGGCGGGTCAAAAACTACGAGGACACGCGCTGCCCCAAGTGCCAGGCGGCGCTGATCGAACGCTCCGGCTACACCATCCGCGCCTACCACCTCACGGCGCAGGGGACCTGCCCCAAATGCCAGACGCCGATCGCCGGCGTCTGGACGGATCGCCCGCAAGAGGTCAATGTGGGCGGGTGGGGAGCTCCGCGCCGGGTGCGCTAAAGCTGGTTGAGCATATACCAGAACGAGACATAAGGGCGGTTCATGTTGTCGCGCCAGTCGCGCGGGCCGGGATCGCAGAACTCGAATAAAGCCTGGGTCAAGGGGAGTTCGATTCCAGCTTGTTCGGCGGCGCCTAAGAAATAGGGCAGTTCAGCAAATTTCAGGTCGTGCAATTCCGCCTTTCCGTCGGCGATCTGCTGCGCCGTTTCGGCCAGTTCGGCGCGCCAGCCCTGCGGGCCGCCCACCGCCGCTTTGACCAGCAGGGGATCGAGGCCTTGCCGCGTGGCGTAGCTGAGCGCCTCCAGCCAGGCCGCCTTGACGATGCCCATGCTCAACTGATTGACTCCCTTCAAAATCTGCCCACAGCCGCTCTCGCCGCCCCAGGTCAGGTGATCGGGATCAGCCAGAACCTGCAGCAGCGGCTTGACGCGAGCAAAAGCGCCGGCGTCGCCGCCGGCGAAGATGTAAAGCGGGGTGCGCGGGTCGCCGCTGACCGGCGCATCAAGAAGGGCGGCGCCCTTTTCGTGGAGCGCGGCGGCGATCTGGCGCGTCGGCCCCAGGCGGGTCGTACCCAAATCCACGATAATTTGTCCCGCCCGCGCCAGGGGCAGGAGGGTCTCTTGCGCCACCTGCTCGAAGACATCCGAACTGGGCAGCGAGGTAAACACCACCGCGCAGTCTTGCATCATCTGCGCCGCGCCATCGGCAGGCTGAGCGCCGATTTCGACCAGCGCCATTTGCTTCTGCGCCACCCGATCAAAAACCTGCAGCCGCCAGCCGGCCTGCACCAGGCGTCTGGCGAAATTCGAGCCCATCCAGCCCAGGCCAATAAAGCCGATCAAATGCTCCTGCGAAATGGGATGCTCATCATTGGCTGGCATCAGGACACTCCTTCCCTGAACACCCTGACCCGCATCACATGCCGGTTGACAGCCCCAAAACGATATTTGTATTCCTCGTCGCCGCGCATGAAATCGTAGGCGCTGCGCTTTTCCTGGTTGGCCCACTGCAGCAGGTAGCCCAGCAGCACCCAGCCGGGCGAGTATTCGCGGAAGCGGAAGTCAATGCCTGAGTTGTAGACCCAGATGCGGTTGTCGTAATCGAAGTTGAAATAGCCGCAGGCCTTTTCGCCGTTGACGGTCATGAAGGCCAGTTGCAGCCAGCCGTTGTCAAAAGCGGCGCGGGCAATGCTGTGGAAGCCGGCGCGCATCGGCGGGGTGAGGAAGCGGGCCTTGTCGGGGTCCTGCTCCATCAAGGCCAGGAAGGCCTCCACTTCCGCCTCCAGACTGGCGCTGTCCTGGACGATGTACCAGTGAATGGCGTCGGAGCTTTCCTCAACGCGGCGCATCTTGCGGCGGATCTCGTGGCGCTGCTTCTTCTCCACCTGCTCCGCCAGGTATTTTTCCCAATCGCCGGGCAGGGGGATATTGGGGGCAGGCAGGTAAGGTTCTAGCACAAACTTCCAACCCTGGCGCTCGGCGGCGGCTTGCAAGGCGGGCAGCGTCGGCGAGTCGGAAAGGACGTTATACCAATCCAGGACGCGCCAGGCCGGCGCAGCCAGTGCCTTGAGATAAGCGCACATCCCATCCAGAAAGTCAGCCAAATCGGGCGGGCGGGCAATCACATCCAGGAAATCGGAAATCTCAATGCTGCCCACCAACATCAGAGCAGGCAGTTGGTCGCGGTTTTGGGTAAGGAATAAGGGGGCGACCCCGACCAACTGGCCCTCGCGGCGGGCGGTGACAATGCACAAGTCTCCCTGCGGCCACTCGCCGCCGCCCAGGGTCTGCCACCAACCACTCAAATATTCATGCCGTAAAAATGGCGCATGAACGGCGCTTTCCGCCAATAATTCATTCCATTCTTTGGCCAGCGCATGGAACTGCGCCGGCGTGGTAATCACGTTAAAATCCATACAAGCTCCCTTGAGTGTAAGCGCATCACAATTTGTAAAAAGGTCATC
>CAIQJJ010000909.1 GCA_903872065.1 uncultured Anaerolineales bacterium
CGCCTGATCGCCGGGCTGTACCATCCCACCGCCGGATCGGTGCAGGCCGGCGGGGTTGACCTGCGCCAGGCATCCGAGGCGACGCGCTTCCAGCGCCTCTCCGCTGTCTTTCAGCAGTACCAGCGCTACCGGATGACGCTCTTCGAGAACGTCCGAGTGGCAGGATCGCCGGCCCAGGATGAAGCCGGCGCCGAAGCCGCCCAACGCGAGCGGGCAAGCGAGGCGCTCGAACAGGCCGGCTACTATGAGCGTCGCGGACGCCGCGCCGGGGCCGAACTGGATGTCATGCTCTCGCGCGAGTTCGGCGGGGTTGACCTATCCGGCGGCGAGTGGCAGCGGGTCGCCATCGCCCGCGGCCTGTACCGCCCTCACGACACGATCATCCTGGACGAACCGACCGCCGCCATTGACCCGCTCGAGGAAGACCGCGTCTATCGCATGTTCCTCGACTCTGCCCGCGGCAAGACCGCCATCATCGTGACGCACCGTCTCGGCCTGGCGCGCATCGCTGACCGCATCCTGGTGATGGATGGCGGGCGGATTGTGCAGGATGGCAGCCATGCGGAATTGATGGCGGTGGATGGGCTGTATGCCCGCATGTTCCGCGCCCAGGCGGCGTGGTATGAACGTTCCAGCAGCGAGTGAAAGGGCCATGTCCACCTACCCCGCCGCCACCCCCGAGCGCGCCCGGCAGGTCGTCGCCAGCTTGCGCATTTTCGCCGCCCTGCCGGCGGAAGCCAGCCAGGCCCTGGCGAAGCTGATGATCCCCCACGAATATGCGGCCGGCCAGGTGATCTGTCTCGAAGGCGATCCGGGGGACTATGTGTACGTGCTGGAAAAGGGCTGGATCAAGGTGGTGCGCGCCGCCGTGGATGGGCGCGAGCAGATTGCTATGCTCTTGCACGATGGTGAACTGTTCGGCGTAGAAGCCGCTTTCGGCGGCGCGGCCTACCCGGTGACGGTAATCGCCCTGGAAGAGGTGACGGCCTGGAGCATTGAGCGCGGCGCGCTGCTCTCCCTGGTCAACCGCTGCCCGGCGCTGGCCCTGGCCTGCCTCAAACACCTGAGCGAGCAAGTGCTGTACTATCTGCAACTGGTGGAGGACCTTGGCCTGCGCAGCGTGCAGGCGCGCATCGCCCACACCCTGATGAACCACGCCGAACTGCGGAATGGGCAGTTGGTCGTCTCGCGCCGCGCCTGGGCGACGCAGGATGAAATGGCCAGCCGGCTTGGCACCGTGCGCGATGTGATCAACCGCTCACTGAAGGCGCTGGAAGTGGACGGCATCTTGCAAATCGAGCGCAATCAGATTATCATTCTGGACGCGCAAAAACTGGTTGAGCGAGGGCGGGCGGCCAAATAGTGCAAAAAATCTGAGATAAAAACACTTTTATGCAAATTACTACCATCAAAAAAACTTTCGAGTCATATCCGCGCCAGTTCTGGCTGATGCTGGCCGGCATGTTGATCAGTTCCGCCGGGGCCAGTATGATCTGGCCGTTTTTGTACATCTATATCAGCGAGCGCCTGGCCCTGCCTCTGGCGGTTATCGCCAGCCTGGCCAGCCTGAACGCAGTGGTCGGCCTGGCGGCTTCTCTGATCGGCGGGCCGATCACCGACCGCCTGGGACGCAAATGGATTATGGTTTTCAGCTTGATCGTCAATGGGGTGGTGTATGTCTTTCTGAGCCGGGCGGATAGTTTCGCGGCCTTTGCGCTGCTGCTGAGCCTGTCGGGGGCCTTCAACCCGCTCTACCGGATCGGCGGCGACGCCATGCTGGCCGATTTGATCTCCCCTGAAAAGCGTCCTGACGCCTATGCGCTGGCCCGCCTGAGCAACAACCTGGGGATCGCCATAGGCCCGGCGGTGGGCGGTTTTATTACCACCCACTCTTACGCCACCGCTTTCTACATGGCGGCGATTGGCCTGGGTTCCTATGGGCTGCTGATGGCCTTCTTCGCCGCCGAAACGATGCCCAAGCGGGCGGCGGCGGCGGGCGGCGATGGCAGCCCGGCGACCGCCGCGCCGCGCGAACGCTTCGCTGGCTATGGGCGCATCTGGCGGGATCAGTCCTTTCTCTCCTTCGTGGGCGCGTTCACGCTGACCCAGATGTGTTCCACGCTGATGTGGCTGATGATGGGGGTGTACGCCAAGACCAATTTCGGCGTGCCGGAGTATCAATACGGCTGGGTGGCGACTACCAACGCCGCCATGGTCGTCACCTTGCAAATGCTGGTCACAACCTTCACGCGGCGCTTTCCTCCGCTGTGGTTGTTGGGGACCGGCACGCTGCTCTATGCGCTGGCCAATGGCAGTGTGGCGCTGGCGAGTGGATTTTGGGGGTTCTGGATCAGCATGGTGATTATGACTTGCGGAGAGTTGATCCTGATGCCGACCGCCTCCACGCATGTGGCTAACCTGGCCCCGGCGGATATGCGCGGCCGCTACATGAGCCTGTTTGGGCTAAGCTGGCCGGTCGCCGCCGGGATTGCCCCGGTAATGGGTGGGATACTAAGCGATCGCTTCGGGCCGCCGACCATCTGGTACGGCGGCTTGAGCATCGGTCTGGTCGCCACCCTGGTGTTCGTTGTATTGGCAAAGGCCAAAGATCGGCAAACCGCTGGTTAAGTGCTGTGGGCGGTTACGGATTTCGGCTGCACGATATCCAACACTGCTTCTGGATGCCTGGCCGCTACCTGGAGCAGCACACGGGCCGGGCCTTCAGGAACACGCCGGCCCTGTTCCCAATTGCGCAGCGTGCGCACACTGATCCCCATCAGTGCGGCAAATTGTTCCTGGGTCAAGCCAAAGCCATCCCAGCGATTCCAAGTCTGGAGGTAAGTTTGGTGGGAAATCCGCGGTGATCGATCTCCAGGCAAGCCGTCCACGAATAAGCGGCTCAGAGCAGCCGGACACGAATACCCGAATGGGC
>CAIQJJ010000910.1 GCA_903872065.1 uncultured Anaerolineales bacterium
GATCAAGAAGATTTCCTTCTTATTTCCCTTCCCGTCTCCCTGATCTTCCTGTGAATTTCCTGCCATCCGTCCTAACACAGTTGACAAGGTCTCACAGGAAGGTCGGGAAGATCAAGAAGATTTCTTTCTTATTTCCCTTCCCGTCCTTCCTATGAATTTCCTGCCATCCGTCCTAACACAGTTGACAAGGTCTCATAGGAAGGTCAGGAAGCCGCTTGCTTTTCCGCGCTGCCGGCCAACTGGATTAATTCCGTCACAATCGCGCCGCTTTTGTCGAAGCGCATCACATAGCAAGGAATCTCACGGCCGAGGGCCTCGATCACATCCAGCGTCTTGTTCCACCAATCGGCGGTGACGAAGGGCTTGATGACACAGGCCAGCAGACGGCGGTTGATCTCTTTGCCATCCTGCAGAGGGATCAGGGTGTTCTCAGCGGCTTTCTCGATGAAGCAGATCGCCCGCAGAGGGGCGGAGGCTGGCGAGACTTCGGCCACATCGCCGTGGCTCCATGTGCCATAGACGCGCCAATCGGCGCTTCCATCCTGCCGCGTAAACCGGCGCACAATATTGCGGTCATCGCAGAGAATCTCAACCTCCAAGCCGGCGCGATATCCCTCGCCCTGGGAAACCCCCACCCTGCCCTCCTAGCGAATGGGAAGGGTTCGTCCCCCCCTCTCCATCCGACAGGATGGGGAGGGGTTGGGGGTGGGGTTCGGGATGGGGTACACCCATCAGAATGCGCGTCGTCGTAGACTTACCGGCCTCTGAATGCCCCACAAACAGCATCCCGGCCCCGTTCAGAATAGCGCCGGCTGAGTGCAGGTAACAGCCATTGCGGTCGGCCAGCAGGCGCGCCACCAGAATTTGATCGGAGGGGAAAAGCGTTAAAGAGTTATGACCGCCCTTAAGGAACTGATCCTCATCCTTGTTGTAAATGCGGGCGCGGGTGTGATCGTGGTTGAAGGTCGCCACACGGTGCAGGTCGGGATTGTCCTCCTGCGGCGAGATGCCCAGGTAAACCCAGGAATTGCCCAGTTGGTAGATCGCCCACGGCGGCCGGCGATAGATCTGCTTGCCCAGGTCTTTGCCCTGCACATCGAGCAGTTGAAAGTGATGGCGCAGCGCCACCGTATCCTCGCCCGGCCCGTCGACGCGGAAAAGCTCCAGCTTGCTGCTGAAGGTCTCAGGCGTCATCGGCAGGTCGGAGTCCACCTGCAGGGTGATGCCGCCGATCTGATAATAGCGGCGGTGATTGGCCAGCCAATCTTCCCGATACTGGCGGTTCTCGCGCGCCGCGGCGCACAGATAATCTAGCTTAGCCGAATAACGCCCATGTTCAAGGTAGCTGTAGACGCCGCACCAGCGGCACTCACCGCGCAGATCGCAGGTCGCGCAGCCCTCGGTGTATTCCGGCCCGCCATGCACCGCATCGCCCAGGGAGGGGATGAAGTGATCCCAGGCGTCCTGGAACGTCCCACGGCGCAGATCGTAGCGCAGGGCGGGATCTTTGATGAAGCAGCAAAAGCTCATCCCACCGTAGGGGTCAATATGAAAACTGCGCCGCCCGGCAACGCAGCTAGAAAAGATGCGATCATCGCCCTGCTGCAGATCGAGCAGCGGCTGATGGCCGCCGGAAGACGCCGAAACACCGACGCCGGTCATATCCGGCAAATCGAGTTCCACCACCGCCCGCGGATCGAGGCGCTGCCGGTCAATCTCAGCGTTGCGCGCCGCGCTGCCGCAGGCCGACTTGTAGAGCCAGGCGGCCCCCACGCGCACATGGCGGCTGAGCGAATCGGCAAGCTGCTGCATTTGCTCCCATTCATGCCAGTTGTCGCGCATGGGGATCAACTGCACAGTGAAGCCCGCGCCGGCCTCCTGCAAATAGCGAAAGCCGCGCATGGCCTGCTCGAAACCGCCGGGGTTGCGCGTGACGTGATCATACGTGGCGGCGGTAGCCCCATACAGAGCAACCATCTTATTGCCCTTGCGGGTGAGCAGTTGAGCGATGGCAGGCGTGATCAGCGTGCCGTTGGTGTTGAGCGAGTACTGCGTCGCCTTGCGGGTGAGCAGGTCGAAAATCTCGCTGAAATCTTCGCGCAGCATCGGCTCGCCGCCGGAGATATGCCAGGAGCGCGTCCCCAGGGCGCGCGCCTGGGCGGCAATGTCGCGGATCTCGTCGAAGCTCAACTCCTGCATCTGCTCTGAGGCGTTGACCGGCAGCCAGAGCCAGCAGTGGCGACAGACATTGTTGCAGCGGTAGGTAAGGTCCAAACTGCCTTCGAGCGGCAGGCGCGGCATGCGGCGCGCGACCTGGATTGAATGGTAAGGAGAGGTTTCTGAGGGCATGAGGGTTCCTGAAGAATAAGAAAATGAGAGTAGAGCAGGCGATCGGCGCCGACCGCGCTCAAGAAGCAGCAATCGTTGAACACTCCGGGCAAGCGCCGCCTGGCGCATAAGACCGGCACAAAAAGTCTCCGCTCGCTGGGCCAGCGCCATCCGCCCATCCTGTTTTACACACCGTCAACACCGCCTCCCCGGGCGCGCTGCGCACCAGGACGATCAGTTCTGGAACAGCCCATTTTTTCTTTGGCATGATCTCTTCTCCTTGATTACAAAACGGTTCGCGCCGGCGGAGACGCTCCGCCGGCCAGGATTAGCTTAAAGCAGGCGATCCATGAGCCAGTGCAGCGCGTCCACCAGGGCCAGGCCGCCCACCGCCCACCACAGGACGGGCTGCCAGAATAAATCGGCCGGCGACCAGCCCAGGCGCGGCGCGACCAGCCAATAAACGATCAGCGGCAGGGCGAACAGGTAGAGCAGGCGAACAGCCGTCCCCAGGATCGGCCAGTGGCTCAGGGGATGACGGTGATGCGGGATGAGATAGGCATAGGGCAGCCAGAGCAGGTTCCAGATTCCCCCACCCAGGCAGCCGAGTGAGCGACGCATGATGGTCTCGGCGTGCGTATCGCGATGGCGCACATCCAGATCAGGAGAAATGACCAGGCCGGCCATGCAGCCGGCGGTAAAAGCCAGGGTGTGGGCCGCGGGTTGGCCGCTCAGGTAAATGAACGGGGAAAGCATACCGGCGGCAATGCAGGTAGCAAGGGCATGTTTTTTCCCGGACGGCAAGAATGACCTCCACGGAGGAATAGAGATGGGCAGCGTAGAGTATAACAGGCCGCGGCGCGGCGCTGCCGGCGCATATTATACTCGAAATTTTGCCGGCAGCGCCGCGGGGAAAAAAGAAATTTGGAACCGCAAAGTCCGCTGAGTTTTTGCTGGCTCTCTCGGCGTTCCCGGCGGCGGCATTTGCCAAACCCGCGGCTTGAAACTCCGCCTCTACAAAGAGGACAAAAAAACGCCGCACGAGGGCGATCGCGCGGCGAAAGGAAGACCGGTTGTTCTGCCTGATAGGATGTCTGGCAGATGAATCAACCGGGGCGGCTGAGCGGATGGGATGCCGCTCAAGCGGTGGGGCGAGGCGCTAGGAAGACACTACCGCGCTGCATGTCTCGCATTGGTCCGACAAGCAAAGAGTTTGTACACTAAAGGGGCCGGGGGGGACCCATAGTTTTTGCACGACGTCAGCACCGCTTCTTCAGGCTTGTTGCGCACCAGGACGATCAGTTCAGGAACGATCCAGTTTTTCTTGGTCATGATGTTATCTCCTTATTTTGAAAATGGTTTTGCGCCAGCAGACTGAGACGCCCCAGGCCGCCGGAAAACGCCGCGGGATAGAGAAGGGCTACGGGGGCTATTATACCCGAAAGCCTGCCGGCTGATTCATCCACAAATTTCACAGATTTTGTTTTCTTATTCGTGAAATTTGTGTTATTCGTGGTTCATCTTTGCGCCTGGCGGTTCAATTTTCCCCGGCGTGATGCGCCCACCGCTGCTCCCCCACCACCCGGCGGTAGGCGTCTTCCACTGCCTGCACCTCGGCCAGGGTCTCAGGCAGTTCGCCGTAGCGCACGCGCTGGTAAGCCTCGGTGATCAGGGCCAATTCGGGCTGCGCGGCGGGGAAGAGCCGGCTGAGAGTGGGCTGATACTCGGCCGGCGTCAGAGCCGCCGGCCTCGGCGCGCCGGCCTGGGCCGCCTGGTCAAGCAGGGCGGCGTACACACGGCGGATGCGTTGGGCGGCCAACTGCTGCTCCAGGCGGCGCGGCCCCAGGCGGGCGGCGGCCTCCTCCCACAGGCGGCGGGCGACCTGCTGCAAGAGGCTCAGAGCGCCTTCCCCCTCCAGCGTCTCATATTCCGCGGCGCTTGTCCGCGTCGAACCCCAGGAGCGGCGCAGCGCAAACAGCACCGCCAGCAGAGCGCCGATCAGCGCCAGCCAGAGCAAGAGCGGCCCCATCTGCGGCAACAGATGAACCAGGCCTGGCCCCGTCTCCGCGGTTGGCTCTTCGGGCAGGGGCGTGGCGGCCGGCGTGGGGAGGGTGGTGGACGAAGCGCCGCCGATCACCAGCGGGCGGCGCGTGGTGAACCACAGCAGCAGCGGCCCGCTCAAGAGCGCCAGGCCATCGATCACGAGCGCATAGAGCCAATCAAAAAGCTGGTAGACCAGATCACTGTTAAAGAGCGCCGCCGTAGCCAGGGTCAGCCCGATGATGGCGACGACAAACAGCAGCAGCCCGAAAAGGCGCGTCCGGTCGAAGGAGCTGCGCTGCCCGCTGCGCGAATACTGCAGGGTGGCGATGCGCCCGCTGCTCAAGGTCAACAGACCGGCGAAGAGAAAGACATACAACAGACCGGCGCGCAGTGTTTCGCCCGCCGCCAGCGCCGCCAGGCCGTAGAACAGGAAGGCGATCAGGCCCAGGCGGAATTCGCTCAACAGGCGCGCCGGCCCGAAGATGTGTCGTTCGGGCAGGGTGGCGCGGTAGATCAGCCAACCCACGGCGGCGACGATCAGGAACTCGGCCGGGAAGGCCGCCTGGGCGTTGGAGGTATTCAAGCGGCTGAGGATGACCTCGATCGTCAGGCCGCCCACGGCGTAGATCAAGGTATGGAAGCCCAGCCAACTCCCCAGGCCAAACAGGCCAGCCCAGAGCAGTCGCCCGGCTTGCGGGGCCTGGCTGTCGGCCCAGCGGGTGAGCAAATTGGCGGCAATGAAGACCAGGCCGAAGAACAGAGCGGCGCGCGGCAGCGAGACAGCGCGCGTCACCGCCGCGCTGAGCAGCAAATACCACGGCGTCAGCCAGCTCAATTCCATCAGGCCGAAGGCCAAGAGGGTCAGGTCGCGCCAGGGGTCAAAGCGCAGCGCTTGCCAGGGCTGGAGGCGGCGGAGAGTGGGATCAATCACCGGCTGGCCTCATCCTGCGCCATGCGCGGCCAGCTTGCGCAGGCGCAAGCGGCCCTCGGCCTGCAGCAGCCGCCAGGCGGCGTCCACCGCCTGCACTTCATGATAAGATTCGGGCAGTTCGCCGTAACGCACAGCCAAATAGGCCTCGGTAATGGTGCGCAGTTCCTGGCGCAGCGAAGGGAAAGCGGCCTCCAAAACGGGCAGGAACTCCAACGGCGTGCTGGCCGGCGGGCGCGGGAATCCCAGGGCGGCGCTCAGGCGCAGCAGCAGCCCATAGACGCGACGGATGCGAGCGGCGGCCAGCATGCGGTCGGGGCGGCGCAGCAGGCCGGCCAGGCGTCCCGCCAGGGCGGCCGCCTGCTGTTTGAGGCGGCTGCGCAGGCGGCCGGCCAGGTCGGCGGCCGCCGGCAGCGCCTCCACCTGCTCCTTATCGCCGCGGCGGTAGCGCCAAACGCGGTAGCCGAGGGCCGAGAGCAGCAGCACACCCAACAAGAGCAGCGCCCCCCACAGCAGGACAGGCTTCAAAAAGGGGAGGTGGATCTCCGGCGGCTGGCGCTCCGGCCCAAAGATGCTCTCGAAGAAGGCCAGCAGGTGCTTGATCATCTGCGAAATTTGATCCAGCACGGCGGTGAAGTGCAGCGCCTCGCCCAGGCGCAGCAGCCCGCTCAAAAAGAGGGACAGGGGCGGGATGATCAGCGCCAACACCAGGATCAAGAAAGCCTGGCGCACAAAGAGGGCTGCTCCCGCCAAGACCTGGCCGGCGTAGCGCTGCGCCAGGGCGGCGATCAACAGCGCCAGGCCCAGGCTGAACGACACGCTGAGGGCGATCGTCAGGCTCCAGCGCCGGTCGAAGGGCGACTGCCGTCCGCCGCGCAGGCGGGAGAGGGCATGCACGCGGGCTGTCACCAGGGCAAACAAGGCGCCGGCCAGGAAGACCGCCAGGGCGCTGGAGAGCGCCGCATCGCCGGCCAGGCCATACGCCAGGAAGACCAGCGTCCACAGGCGAAAGCTGCCCAGGATCAAGGCCGGCTCCACCGGCAGGGCGGCCAGTTCCACCGCCCGCCAGAATAAGAGCAGCCCGCTGAAAGCCAGGATGAACTCCGGCGGCAGCAGGGCAGCGGCGTCGCTTAAGGAATGAAAGGGAGAATTGAAGCGCTCGGCCAGGGAGTAGGACTGCGGCGCAAAGGGGCGATCCAGCAGCAGGACAATGAGCGCCGCCAACCCCAGGATGACCGCCGCCGCCAGCCCGGCGCGCTTGCGCCGCAGGCTGAAGGTCTGGCGGTTGAGCCAGGCGGCCAGGAGATACACCGCCGCGGTCAGAACATTCAGAACGAGCAGGGCGCGGCCGAAAGCCAGCGGCGAGCGCGGCGGGGTGAACAGGCTGCCCAAGAGCAGCGACCAGCCGTGCAGCAGCAGCGCCAGCCCGCTGCATTCCATTAAAAGCAGCGCCAGGACGGCCAGCGTGCGCCAAAAGCGAGGGGAGAGGGGGATCGCGGCGAGCATTAAGCAAAGGGGCGGTGGAAGATGCGCACGCCCGGCAGAGATGGCGGCGGGTCCGCGGCCAGTGAGATGAGCAAAATTTTGCGCTCGTGGCGTTTCAGGCTGAGCAAAGTCTCGCCCAGTTCCGGCGTGGCGATGGCGGTGATGACGATCAGCGTAGCGCCGTAGGGCAGGCGCGGCGCTTCGCGCAGCAAGAAGCGCTCGAAGGGGGCTGTCACCAGGGGCGTGACGCCGGCCAGGGCTTCGAGCAGGCGCGCCAACTGCCTGGGCGAGCGGCCAGGGGCAATGCGGAAGGGATGGTCGGCATTGGCCAGGCAGCCGTTGGAGATCATCCCCACCGCGTGGCCGGCCTGCAAGCCCTGCTCGGCCAGGGTGGCGGCGGAACTCAAGAGGTGTTCGAGCAGCGCCGGGTAAATCCCCTCCCAGGGGCGCGGCGAGGTGGCGACATTCAGGCACAGCACCGTCACCTGCGCCGAGATGGGTTGAAAGACCTTGACCTGCAGTTGGCCGGTGCGTGCGGTGGCCGGCCAATGGACGCGGCGAAATTCGTCTTCGGGATGATATTCGCGCACGCCCATCGAGCGGCTGGGGTCTTCAAACAGGCGGCGGCGGGTGCGCTGATCGCCAAACGGGTCTTGCGAGGGGGTTTGAAACGTCTCGCGCGGCAGCCGGGCGGGGAAGACGGTCAGCGTGCGGCAGGGCTGCCGTTCCGCTTCGTCGGACGTTTCGTCCAAGCGATCGTTTTGATAGATGCCAAAGAGATCGCCGGATTGCAGGCGGGCCGGCCCCAGGGGATAGACGCCGCGCGTGCGAAAGAGCAGTTCATAGCTGCGGCGGGCGCGCTCAAACCAACGCAGGCTGACCAGGTTGACCAGGTAGCCCAGGGTGGGGTCATGCGTGGGGGCGAGGACATCCTCATCCACCGGCCCGACCGCCTTCGGCCAGGGGTCTTCGACCCGCAGCCAGGAAAGCGGCAGCAGTTTGCGATTCTCGATCTCGATCTTGAGCGGGACGCGCTCGCCCGGGAAGGCGCGCGTATAGTGAGCGCGCCGCCGGTACACAACCCCATCCAGAGCGTGCTTCTGCCACCAATCGGCCACGGCCAGGATGAAGAGCAGCGAACTGGCGACCGCCGTCACAAACGGAAAACGGCCCAGCACGCCGACCGCCAGCAAGATCACGAGGAAGGGAACCCAGTTTTTAAGGGTCATTCATTTTCAACCGGGGCCGGCACCGTATCCACAATATCAGCCAGCAGCTCTTGCGGGCTGCGCCCACGCAATTGCGCCGCGGGGGCGATCATCAAGCGGTGGGCGATAACTGGCGGCGCGAGGCGCTTGACATCGTCCGGCAAGACGTAATCCCGTCCTTGCAGCGCGGCCCAGGCCTGCGAGGCCTGGTAAAGCGCCAGTGTCGCCCGCGGCGAGGCGCCCAGTTCGATCTCGCTGTGCTGGCGGGTGGCGCGCGCGATGCGCACGATGTACTGGCGCACGCTCTCTTCCACGCGCACCTGGCTGCGTTCGCGCTGAAGCTGGATGATCTCGTCCGGGCTGGCGACGGCGCTCAAGGCCGGCAGAGGGTCGGCGGCGCGGAAGCGCTCCAGGATGGCGTTCTCCTCGATCTCGGATGGGTAGCCGACGGCGATGCGCAGCAAGAAGCGGTCTACCTGCGCCTCGGGCAGGGGGAAGGTGCCTTCCAATTCGACCGGGTTTTGCGTCGCCAGGACCAGGAAGGGCCGCGGCAGGGGACGGCTGACCCCGTCCACCGTCACTTGGCGCTCCTGCATCGCCTCCAGCAGGGCGGACTGGGTGCGCGGGGTGGCGCGGTTGATCTCGTCCGCCAGGACGACCTGGGCCAGGATGGGGCCAGGGCGGAACTCGAATTCCTGCGCTTTTTGGTTGAACCAGTTTAAGCCGGTGACGTCTGAGGGCAGCAGGTCGGGGGTGAATTGGATGCGGCGGAAGGTGCAGCCGAGGGAAATGGCCAGGGCGCGCGCCAGGGTGGTCTTACCAGTGCCCGGCGCATCTTCGAGCAGGGCGTGGCCCTCGCACAGTACAGACACCAGGGCCAAATTGATGATGTCATCTTTGCCGACGATGACTTTTTGGATGTTTTCGCGGATGTGGCGGGAGGTGGTGAGGATCATGGAAGAAGTGGGGAGTGGGGAGTGGGGAGTGGGGAGTGGATAATGATCTACTACTGAATTAAAGCTCAGGTTCATGAAAGCTGGAATCTGAGTATAATAATTTAATTATACCAAATAGACAGGCAAGAGGCTTATGTCTCCTGGCCGCAAGGAAGTTGGAATGGATCACACTCTTTATCACAAACTCAAGCGCCAATATCTGAAAGAGGCGCTGCTCAACAGCGATAAGACCCCTGGCAGTATTCATCGCGCCCTGACGGAAATCGCCCCACCGGGGCGTTTCTCATTCAACAAAGAAGAAAAACTGCGCGCCCTGAAAGACTTGCGCGAGGCCTTTGAGGAACACCGCCACTGGCCGCTCGACATCGTGCTTTCGTACATCGGCATCACTCTGGAAGAATTACAATAATATGACCATCGTTCTCGACGGTTCGACCCTGACGATTGAAAAACTGGTCGCCATTGCGCGCCACGGCGAGGCGGTCGCCCTGGATGCGGCGGCGCTGGCGCGCATCCAGACCTGCCGCGCCATGCTGGAGGCCAAACTGGCGGCCAAAGAGATCATGTACGGCACCAATACCGGCATCGGCGAGTTTTCCGAGGTAGTGCTGACAGATGAGCAGGTGCTGCAGTTCCAGCGCTACCTGATCTACAATCACGCCGCCGGCATCGGCGACCCGATCCCCGTGGAGCAGGCGCGGGCCGCCCTGGCCGGGCGCATCAACGTTCACGCCCACGGCAATTCGGGCTGCCGCCCGGAGATCACCCTGACGCTGATTGAACTGCTCAACAAGGGGGTGACGCCGGTGGTCTGCCAGAAGGGGTCGGTCGGGGCGTGCGGCGACCTGGCCCCCATGGCGCAGGCCGCTCTGCTGCTGATGGGCGAGGGCGAGGCCTTTTACCAGGGCGAGCGCCTGCCCGGGCGAGAGGCCATGCAGCGCGCCGGCATCCCCATCCCCGATCTGCAGGCGCGCGATGGCCTGGCCGCCATCAACGGCTCGAACTTGCTGACAGCGATCAGCGCCTTGCACATTTACGACATGGAGCGCTGGCTCAAGCAGGCTGAGATCGCCTGCGCGATGAGCCTGGAGGCGCTGTTGGCCAACTTGAAGCCCTACGACACGCGCCTGCACACCCTGCGCGGCTTCCCCGGCGCGGTGCGCAGCGCCAAAGCCATTCTGAAGTGCATTGAGGGCAGCGACCTGAAAAGCGGCAAGGTCAAGACCAAAGTGCAGGACGCCTACTCAATGCGCTCCTCGCCGCAGGTGATCGGCGCCGCGCATGACGCCATCCGCTGGGCGCGCCAGCAGGTGGAGATCGAACTTAACGGGGTGGGCGATAACCCGATCTTCTTGCCCGAATACAAACTGACTCTGACGGGGGCCAACTTTCAAGGCTCGCCGGTGGCGCTGCCGATGGATATGGCCGGGGCGGCCATTACCATGGTCTGCGTACTGTCCGAGCGCCGCCTCAACCGCCTGACCAACCCGGCGCTTTCGGTCGGCCTGCCCGATTTCCTCACCCCCAACCCGGGCTTCTTCTCTGGCCTGATGCTCTCGCAGTACACCGCCGACAGCCTGATCGTGGAACAGCGCATCCTGTCCATGCCGGCCAGTGTGCAGTCCATCCCGGCCGCGGCCGATCAAGAGGATTTCGTCTCGATGGGCATGAACACCGCCCTTAAAAACGGGCAAATCCTGCAGAACGCCTGCGGCGTGTTGGGCATCGAGGTCATGGCCGCCGCCCAGGCGGTGGATCTGCGCCGCGCCCAGCAGAGCTTCACGCCAGGGTATGGCGTGCAGGCCGCCCACCAGGTCATCCGCCGTCACGTCGCCCACCTGGACGTGGATCGCCCCCTGTACCCCGATCACAACACGATGAAGGCGCTGGTCCAATCGGGTGAAATCCTGGCCGAAGTGGAGAAAACCGTCGGCCGCCTGGACGCCGATTAAACCGCGCCAGGCGGTCTCCCAACAGAGGCCGCCGCATCCCAACCCTTTCAGGAGCCATCTTCAGGAGTCATCCCATGCCTCTCATTCACTGCAATTTCTTTGCCGAAACCCTCGGCCTGTGTACCTCCATGTACGTCATCCTACCGCAGCGCCCGCTGGCGGAGATGCAGACCTCGCCGCAGCCCAAAGTCCCCACCCTCTACCTGCTGCACGGCATGTCCGACGATCACACCATCTGGCTGCGGCGCACCTCGATCGAGCGCTACGTCGAACGGCGCAACCTGGCGGTGGTCATGCCGGCCGTCGAGCGCAGCTTTTACACCGATATGGCCAAGGGCGGGCGTTACTGGCAGTTCATCAGCGAGGAAGTACCCGCCGTGGCGCGCGCCCTCTTCCCGCTCTCCGATCAGCGCCAGGATAACTTCGTGGCCGGGCTTTCGATGGGCGGCTACGGGGCGTTCAAAATGGCGCTGGCCCACCCTGAGCGCTTCGCCGCCGCCGCCAGCCTTTCCGGCGCGGTCGGCATCGCCGATGTCCACCGCCACGGCGATCAGCGCTGGATGGAAGAATTGACCAATATCTTCGGCGACCTGGCGCTTTTGCCGGGCAGCGCCAACGATCTGCGCTTTTTGGCCGGCCAGGCGGCGCAGGCCGCTGAGAAGCCGCGCCTCTACCAGTGCTGCGGCGCGGGCGATTTCTTAATCGAAGACAACCGCCGCTACCGCGACTTCATCCAACCGCTTGGCTTCGATTACACTTACGCCGAAGGGCCGGGCGAACACACCTGGGCGTTTTGGGATGAATACATCCAGAAGGTGTTGGATTGGATGAAGGTTTAATCCGGGCGGCGCTGGAGCGCGCCTGGCAGGGGCGGGCGGCGCGGTTCGAGGCCGCCCCAAGCGCCATGCACAGCGCATGGCGCTTGTTCAACGGTTTTGTGGAGGGCGGCTTTGACCTGAGCGCCGAACTGTACGCCGAGACGCTGGTCTTAATCAATCACGCCGACCCGCCCGAGGCGCTCCGCCCGGCGCTAAGGGCGGCGCAAGCGTTTTACCTGGAGCGCCTGCCGTGGCTGCGCTGCGTGGTGGTGAAAGAACGCCACGCCCCCCGCCATCCGCCAGGGGATGCGCTGCGCCGCGGCTGCATTACCTACGGCGATACGCCGGCCGACCGGGTCAGCGAAAATGGCGTATGGTATGCGCTCGACCTGCGCCTGCACCAGGATACCAGCTTTTACCTGGACACCCGCCATTTGCGCGAATGGGCGCGGCAAAACCTGGCCGGCCAGCGCGTGCTGAACACGTTTGCCTACACCGGCAGCCTGGGCGTGGCCGCCCTGGCCGGCGGGGCGGCCCAGGTGATCCAACTGGATCGCGACCGGCAGTTCCTGGCGCTCGCCCGCCGTTCTTACGAGTTGAACGGCCTGCCCTTCCGGGCGGCGGATTTCTACGCCGGCGATTTTTTTAGCGGCGTGAGCCAGTTGAAACGCGCCAGCGCCGGCAGCCCGGCCGCGCGGTTCGACTGCGTCTTTTTAGACCCGCCCTTCTTCTCGGTCACAGCGCGGGGGCGCGTCGATCTGCTCAACGAAAGCGCCCGCCTGATCAACAAAGTGCGCCCCCTGCTCCGCGATGGAGGCTGGCTGGCGGCGATCAACAACGCCTTATTCTTGAGCGGGGCGGAATACCTGAAGACGCTGGAAAGGCTGTGCGCCGACGGCTACCTCAGCCTGGAGGCGCTCATCCCTGTCCCTCAGGACTGTTTCGGCTATGCGCAAGCAAGGCCGCTGCCCGCCGATCCCGCCCCATTCAACCACGCCACCAAAATCGCTCTCCTCAGGGTAAAGCGCAAGGCATGATATACTTACCCTACTATGACTTTCCCTTTTGTTGGCAAAATCTCCCTCGTTACCGGCTCAGGCCGCGGCATAGGCAAGGCGATTGCCCTGCGCCTGGCCGAAAACGGGTCGGATGTGGTGATCAATTTCTTCCGCAACCGCGCCCCGGCTGAGGCTGCCGCAGAGCAGATTCGCGCCCTGGGCCGCCGCGCCCTGCTGGTTAAGGCGGATGTCGGCGATCTGGACGATCTGCAGCGCCTGTTCGACGCGGTCGAGAGCGAATTTGGGGCGCTGGATTTCTTCATCCACAACGCCGCTTCGGGCTACAACCGCCCGGCCATGCAGCAGAAGCCTAAAGGTTGGGACTGGACGATGAATATCAACGCCCGCGCCCTGCTCTTCGCCGCCCAGCGCGCCGCTCTTTTAATGGAGAAGCGCCACGGCGGGGCTATCGTCGCCATCTCCAGCCCGGGCGCCACGCGCGCCCTGCCCGATTACATTGTGGTCGGAGCCAGCAAAGCCGCCCTGGAGGCGATCGTGCGTCACCTGGCGGTCGAGCTTTCGCCCAAAGGGATCGTCGTCAACGCCGTCGCGCCCGGCATGGTTTTGACCGAAGCGCTGGAACATTTCAGCATCATGCAGCAAACCGACCTGGTGCAGCGCTACGCCGCCGCCACCCCCGCCGGCCGGCTGACAACGCCGCAAGATGTGGCCGGCGTCGTCGCCTTTCTCTGTTCCCCCGCCGCCCAGATGATCCGCGGCCAGGTGATCACCGTGGACGGCGGCTATACCATTCCCTACAGCGTTGCTGTCTTACCTGCTTAAGCCTCTATGCTATCGCTTCTGAAAGCCATCCTGAAAACCATGCGCCCCAAACAGTGGGCCAAAAATATCTTTCTCTTTCCGGCGCTGATTTTCGACCGGCAGCTTGAAAACCCGCTCGCCCTGCTGCACACCCTGGGCGGCTTCGTTTTGTTTTGCCTGCTCTCCAGCACGGTGTATATCATCAATGACCTGGCGGATGTCGAGGCCGACCGGCAGCATCCTGTCAAACGGCTGCGCCCCATTGCCGCCGGGCAGCTTCCCGCGCCGACCGCCCGCCTGGTCGCGGCGCTGCTGCTGCTGCTGATCTTCCCCCTGGCGCACCTGCTTTCGCCCTGGTTCATGGCCATCGCCCTTGTTTATCTGCTCCTCAACCTGGTGTACTCGAAATGGCTTAAACACTACCCGGTGTTGGACGTGGTGCTGCTGGCCTTATTTTATGTCATTCGCGTGGCGGCAGGCGTGGCGCTGATCACAGTCGCGCGCTTTTCCCCCTGGTTATACATCTTCACCTTCTTCCTGGCGCTCTTCTTGGGAACCGGCAAGCGCCGCGCCGAACTGACCCTGCTGGCCGAAAACGCCAACGCCCACCGCCGCGTGCTGCAGGGCTACAACCTGGCCTTCATTGACCAGATGATCACCATTGTCACGACCCTGGCCATCATCACCTACAGCCTGTACACCTTCTCGGCCCCCAACCTGCCCTCCAATCACGCCATGATGCTGACCATCCCATTTGTCATTTACGGCATCTTTCGCTATCTATACCTGCTGCAGTTTAAATCCAGCGGCGGCGCGCCCGAAGAGGTCATCTTCAGCGACCGCCCGCTGCAAATCACCCTGCTGCTGACCGGGCTGACCGTGTTAGCCATTTTCTATCTCTTCCCCAACATTCCGCAAGATTGCATTCCCACCCCCCTGACCCCATGCACTCCATAAGCGCCGCTGCCCCTGGAAAGATGATCCTCTTTGGTGAACATGCCGTGGTTTACGGCCGGCCGGCGATCGCCGCGCCGGTGCTGCAATTGGAAGCGAGAGTCTCTGTCAGCGCCAACCATGCCGGCAGAGCGACGCGCATCCTTGCGCCGGACATCGGCTTAGACGCCGAACTGAACGAGTTGGATGAGCAGCATCCCCTGGCGGCCGCCATCCGCCTCGTCTGTGCAGTGCTAGAAGTGATGCGCCTGCCCCCCTGCACGGTGAAGATCAGTTCGAGCATTCCGGTCGCCTCCGGCTTGGGGTCGGGGGCGGCCGTTTCGGTGGCCCTCCTGCGCGCCCTGCCGGCTTTCCTGGGGCATCCGCTGCCCGAAAGCGAAGTCTGTAAACTGGCCTACGAGATCGAAAAAATTCACCACGGCACTCCCTCAGGCATTGACAACACGGTCATCACCTACGCCAGACCAGTGTATTTCATCAAGAACGAGAAGCGCGGCAACAGCATTGAGCCTCTCGCCGTCGGGCGCTCGTTCACAATCGTGATCGGCGATACAGGCATCGCCAGCCCGACCGCACTCGCCGTGGGCGAGGTGCGCAAGGCCTGGCAAACCGACCCCACCCATTTCGAAGCGCTGTTCGATTCGGCCGGCGCCATCGCCCAATCTGCTCGCCACGCGATTGAAAATGGGGCCATCGAACTGCTTGGGCCGTTAATGGACGCCAATCATGGCGCTTTGCGCAAAATGGGCGTCGCTTGCAATGAGTTGGATCTGCTGGTGAGCGCCGCGCGGCGCGCCGGCGCCTGGGGGGCCAAGCTCTCTGGCGCGGGGCGCGGCGGCAATATGATCGCCCTGTGCGCGGCCGAAGAGGCGGAGGGGATAGCCCAGGCGCTGCGCAGCGCCGGCGCGGCGCGCGCCATCATCACCACTGTGCAAGAAAACCGGCCGGAAAGGTAGAACCGCTTGTCCACGGCTGCGCCTCCTTTACAACTGCTTAAACTAGGTGGTTCGCTGATCACCGACAAGAATCAGCCGCGCATGGCGCGCCCGGCGACGCTGGCCCGCCTGGGCGCAGAGATCGCCGCCGCCCGCGCCCACAACCCGGCCCTGCGCCTGGTCATCGGCCACGGCTCAGGATCGTTCGGCCACGTCTCGGCCCAAAAACACCGCACGCGCCAGGGAGTCCACAGCCCAGAGAACTGGCTCGGCTTCGTTGAGGTCTGGCGCGACGCCAACGCGCTGCACCGCCTGGTGCTGGACGCTTTGAGCGCGGCCGGCCTGCCGGTGATCAGCTTTCCACCCTCGGCGATGACGATTGCGGCGGATGGGCAGGTAGCGGCGTGGAATCTCGAACCGCTGTGCGCCGCCCTCTCTCACGGCATCATCCCGCTGATCCAGGGCGATACCATTTTCGACACGGTGCGCGGCGGCACGATCCTTTCGACGGAGGATCTGTTCGTCTACCTGGCGCGCCAGTTGCAGCCAGAGAAAATCTTCCTGGCGGGAATCGAGCCGGGCGTCTGGCTGGATTTTCCGGCCTGCCAGCAGTTGTTCCCCGCAATCACGCCGGCCAACTTCACCCGCGCCAGCCTGGCCGGCGCCAGCGCCACCGATGTCACCGGCGGCATGCAAAGCAAAGTCCGCGCCATGCTCAGCCTGGTAGAAGAAAACCCGGCGCTGCGCGGCTACATCTTCTCCGGCGAGACGCCGGGGGCTGTCAGGCGCGCGTTGTGCGGCGATCCTGTAGGGACAATCATCCACGCGGTATAATTAAACTATGTATACTCGTCAAGATCTTGAAAATAATGAGAGCCGGTTTCTAGCCAGCTATGGAATGCGCAGCGAAGACAGTCGCGGGCGCGCCTATCCTGAAGCCGAGGCCGAATATCGCACCGCCTTTCAACGCGATCGCGATCGCATTTTGCACACCACTGCCTTCCGCCGCCTCGAATACAAAACCCAGGTGTTCATCAATTATGAGGGCGATTACTACCGCACCCGCCTGACGCATACCCTGGAGGTAGCGCAGATCGGGCGCACTGTGGCAAGGGCGCTGGGCGCCAACGAAGACTTGGTCGAGGCGATTTGCCTGGCGCATGACCTGGGACACCCACCCTTCGGCCATTCGGGCGAGACAACGCTCAGCCGGCTGATGAAAGATCGCGGCGGATTCGACCACAACAAGCAATCGCTGCGCATCGTCACCTACCTTGAGCGGCGCTATCTCGATTTCCCCGGCCTGAACCTGACCTGGGAAGTGCGCGAGGGCATCGTCAAGCACGAATCTGAATACGATAGCGCCGACGCCTCCGACTACAATCCCCATTTGCGCGGCAGTCTGGAGGCGCAAATTGCCAACGCAGCCGATGAGCTGGCCTACACCGCCCATGATCTGGATGATGGCTTGCGTTCGGGGATGATCACGCCGGCGATGCTGGAAGGCATCAGCCTGTGGGAAATCCTCAGCGAGGCGTTGGGCTGGCGCGGCAGCATATTGGATGAATTAAGCCGCCATGCGATCATCCGCCAACTGATCGGCTTAGAGGTGAGCAACCTGATGCAAAGCACCGAGCGCAAAATCCGCGAGAGCGGGGCGCGCAGCGCTGAGGAATTGCAGCGCCTGCCCTATAATGTGATCGGTTTTGGCGAAGACATGCACCGCCGCAACCGGCAGCTTAAAGATTTTTTGTATGCCAATCTATACCGCCACTATCGCGTCATGCGCATGGCGGTCAAAGCCGAACATATCCTGACCGATCTGTTCCAGGCTTATCAAACTGAGCCGGCGACCCTGCCGCATCACGTCCAGGCAAATCTCGCGGAGCGCGGCCTGGAACGCACGATCTGTGACTATTTAGCCGGGATGACCGACCGTTTTGCCATCGAAGAACATCAGAAAATGTTTGACGAAGTGACGAGACCCTAACCCATTTCCTTAATTTTGGAGACCTGCTATGCCTGAACCTACTTATTTGACCGCCGAAGGATTCGCAAAACTCAAGGCTGAACTTGAGGATCTTAAGGGCCCAAAGCGCGATGAGCTTGCCGCACGCTTACGCGATGCGATTCAAATGGGCGATCTCTCAGAAAACGCCGACTATCACAAAGCCAAGGAAGATCAAGGTTTTCTGGAGGGCCGCATTCAAGAGCTCGAATACAGCCTGAGCAATGCGGTCATTATTAATGAAGCCGCCAGCAAAAAGGACGAGGTTGCTGTCGGCTCACACGTAACCATCCAGGAGATAGGCTTTGAACCTGAAATGTACCAACTGGTCGGCTCCAGAGAATCAGACCCGCGCAAGGGGCGCATCTCAAACGAATCGCCTATCGGGCGCGCCCTGCTCAACCGGCGCGTCGGCGAGGAAGTCAATGTCGAAACCCCAAATGGGGTTACGCGCTTTAAAATTTTGCGCATCGAGTAATCTTCCGGCTTGAAACGAAAAAAGGCGGCAAAAGATGCCGCCTTTTTTCGTTCCAGGGACCGCCGCCGAAAAGAAGACCTGCTGTTTGGGAAGAAACAAGAAGCAAGACCTTTAGGGTTTCAGAAACCCTAAAGGTCTTTTTCCATAGTGAGAAGTTAATTTTACTTTTTCTGCCAGACGGCCAGTTCCAGCACAAACTGGTCAAAGAAACTCTTGGGCGGCAAAGCGCCCTCGCCGTAGGTCTGTTCGACCACCCGCGCCACCATTTGCAGGGTCTGGGTCTCCAGCACCACCTGCTTGCCAATCTCGGCCAATTCAACATCACCCTTGGCCTTCAGCCGGCTCTTCACCGCTTCATCTTGGAAAGCATTGGCGCTCAAGAGAACCTTGGTCACAGTCTGGATATCGTTCTTATCGAAGATCCAGACTTCAAAAGCTGTCACCTTCTTGGGATCGCCGACGCCGATGGTTTCGGAAATGCCGACGCCGCATTCACCCATAAACTCGCCCGATGGGCTGTCAATGCTGAACGATTCATCGAACAGGTCATCGCCGAGTTTGTAGGAGGACATGAACTGCGTCATGGGCGGTTCCTCGCCCAGTGCGGCGTAGTCTGTCACCTGCGCTTCGCGTGCAGCCTGCTGCGCCTGCATGGCAGGGGTCAACTTGGTCGGGCGGCGCGTCCCACGGAAGAGGAAATAATAAATTAGGAACGCCGCCAGGCCAAGCGTAATCAAGCACATCAAGAAGAGCAAGACATTCCTCAATGTGTTGTCGGGCTTCTCCTCAGCAGCAGCGGCTGCGCCGCCTTTGGGCGTCGCCGTCGCTTTAGCGCCAGGGGCTTTCGTTGCAGCGGGCGCTTTCGTCGCGGCGCCGGGGGCGCTCGCCCCCGCGCCGGAGGCGGCCGCAAAGGCATTGATCACATCCGGGCTTAAGGTACCGGGATTGGCGCGGACTTTCTCAAGCGCCGTCTTACCTGCTTTGCCCAACCCATCCCAGCGCGCCTTCGCCATCACAACATCGGCTGGGTTGGCGCGGTATGACTCAATCGCCATACGGAGATAATCTTCAGCATACGATGCTTCGAGATGAACTGGCGCGGCGTCTTTATACTGCACAGGCCACAGCCACCAACCCAGAATCACCAGACCGATAAACAGCCCGGCGATGAAACCGATCGCCCCGGCGATCACTTTTGGATTGCGAACTTGTTCAGTGATTGTCTTCATATCTCTTCTCCACAAATGGATTTACATCATCTGATGCGCTTCAATTCGGAGGGAAACCCTCAATTTGCATTAGCGCTTACCGCTCTATTTTAGACCAGAGTGCCTAAATATGCAACAGGTTAAAGCAAGAAAGATAGCAAAATCAGCCAACTCGTTGCAAAAGACCTCAGGCTTCAACCATCTCAACCGCTACATCATCCAACGAAAACGTCTCCTGGCACTGGGTACAGCTCGCCTGTTGTTTATTGGCGGCGACCAACAGCCCATTGCAAGCCGGACAAGGGCGCGCCAGCGGCAGTTTCCAAGAGGTGAAATCGCAGTTGGGGTAATTGGAACAGCCATAAAAGAGGCGGCCTTTGCGGGTTTTGCGCACAACCAGGTCGCCGCCATCTTTGGGACATACGACGCCGATCTTTTCCAACCAGGCCTCGGTGTGGCGGCAGTCGGGAAAGCCGCTGCAACTGATGAATTTGCCGTAGCGGCCCCAGCGGATCACCAGGTCTTTGCCGCACTCCGGGCAAGGACGGCCGATCGGCTCTGGCCCGCTCTTTAGTTCAGGCATCAGGCTCTCGGCGTACTTCACCTGCTCGGCAAAGGGAAAATAAAACTGCCCGATCAGCGCCGTCCATTCCTGCTCGCCGGCGGCGATCCGATCCAGATCCGACTCCATGTTGGCGGTGAAGCCAACGTCCACAATGTTGGGAAAATGCTGCGTAATAAGATCGTTGACAGTAAGTCCGGTGTCAGTGGGGAGCAGCTTCTTGCCCTCCCGCCGCACATAACCGCGCTCTTGCAAAGTGCCCATGGTGGTCGCGTAGGTTGAGGGGCGGCCGATCCCATTCTCTTCCAGCGAGCGCACCAGGGTGGATTCGGAATAGCGCGGCGGCGGTTGGGTAAAATGTTGTTCGGGCAGCAGTTTGACCAGGGTTTGGGCCTGGCCCTCGGCCACCCCGGCCGGGATGCGCACATCGCCTTCCCCTTCGCCCTTTTGATCTTCATCCAGCGACTCTTCGTAGACAACGAGAAAGCCGGGGAATTTGATCGCCGAACCAGAGGCGCGCAGCAAGTAGACATGCGCGGCGCTGCCCACCACATCCACTGCCAGCGTATCGAAGAGCGCCGGCGTCATCTGCGAGGCGACAAAGCGCTGCCAGATCAACTGGTACAGGCGGAACTGGTCACGGTTCAAAAACTCTTTCACCGATTCGGGCTGGCGCAGCACGGAGGTCGGGCGAATGGCTTCGTGGGCTTCCTGGGCGGCGAGGGCTTTGGTCTTGTACTTCGGCGGTTCTTTGGGGGCAAATTCCTCGCCGTAATGCTCCACAATAAACTGGCGCGCCTCGGCCTGGGCCAGGTCAGCGACATTGGTCGAATCCGTGCGCATGTAGGTGATCAGACCCACGGCGCCCTGCCCCAGGTCAATCCCCTCGTATAACTGCTGCGCAATGGTCATCGTGCGCTTGGCGGCGTAGCTTAATTTGCGCGCCGCCTCTTGCTGCAAGGTGCTGGTGATGAAGGGCGCCGCCGGCACGCGCCGCCGTTCGCCGCGCCGGATCTTAACGATGGTGTAGGCAGCCTTCTGCATGTCCGCCAGGATGGGGGTCACCTCGCTCTCTTGCGAGAGGGAAATTTCCTGGTCATCCAGGCGCGCCAGGCGGGCGACAAACTTCTCTTTCAACTTCTGCGGGCGGAACTCGGCTTCAATCGTCCAATATTCCTGCGGGAGGAACGAGTCGATCTCGCGCTCGCGCTCCACCACCAGGCGCAGCGCCACCGATTGCACCCGTCCAGCCGAAAGGCGGCTGCGCACTTTGCGCCAGAGCAGCGGGCTCAAGCTGTAACCCACCAGGCGATCCAACACGCGGCGCGCCTGCTGCGCATTCACCAGAGCCATATCAATCGTCCGCGGATGGCTGAACGCCTCGGCAATCGCCGGCTCAGTGATTTCATGAAAGGTCACCCGTTTTGCAAACTGTTCGGGGATTTTGGCGGCTTCGAGCAAATGCCAGGCGATCGCCTCGCCCTCGCGGTCGGGGTCGGTCGCCAGGTAGATCTCGGCGTGCGTCTTGGCCAGGCCCTGCAGTTCTTTGACAATCTGGGTCTTCTCTTTGGGCACGCGATACTTGGGCGTAAAGCTGTTCTCAACATCCACCGAAAGCTGCGAACGCAGCAGATCGCGGACATGCCCTATCGAGGCTTTGACCGTGTAGCCCTTGCCCAGGAAACGGCCCACCGTGCGCGCTTTGGCCGGCGATTCAACAATCACCAACCGCCCCTGGCGATTTTCCTCCCGCTCAGGAGGCTTGATGCCCTCGTGGGCCGGCGATTTTCCCATGCGATACAGCACCGTATTGCATTCAGGACAAATACCCCGCGTGGCCGGCGTTCCATTTTCATTGTAAACCGGCTGCGGCTCCTTAATCTCGCGCTTTGTTTTACATTTAACGCAATAAGCTTCCAACGAACCTTCCTCCACGCTTCTTTGAATCAGACATACGCCTGGTTGGTCTGCTTGAGCTGGTTGACCACATCGCGCACCTTTTGCGCCTGGTCTTTGCGACAGACCAACAAAACGTCGCCGGTATCTACCACAACCAGGTCTTCCACGCCAATTGTGACAATCAGGCGGCGCTCCTGGGTAACGTACACCAGGCTGCCGTGAGTATCCAGCCCGATATGTTGACCACCGATGATGATATTGCCTTCTTTGTTCGGCTGATTGACCTCAAACAACGAGTCCCAGGTGCCCACGTCGTTCCACTGCAGGCCGCGCGCCGAAATCACGGCAACATTCTTCGCGCCCTCCATAATACCATAGTCAATCGTTTCGGTCTTAATTTGCGGCCAGGTTTCCGCCACGACTTTGGCCTGCGCCGGCGTCCCCCAGGCCTGCGCAATCGTCTCAAGCTGCGCAAACAAGACCGGCATCTGGCGGGCAAATTCGTCCAAAATGGTGGCTGCTTTCCAGACAAACATGCCCGAGTTCCAGGCGTGGTCGCCGCTGGCAAGCATCTGGCGGGCCAGTTCTTCGCTGGGTTTTTCGCGGAAGCGACTGACGCGAAATGCGTCTGCATCGCCAAAAGTCCCCAGGCGCTCGCCGTATTGGATATAGCCATAGCCGGTGGCCGGGAAAGTGGGGGTAACGCCCAGGGTGACCAGGTAATCGTGCTGGGCCACCTCATGCGCCGAGCGCAGCAGATCGCGGAACAAGGCGACATTGCCGATGAAATGATCGGCGGTCAGCACGACCATCACCGCTTCGGGGTCCAGCTTATGCAAGGCCACCGCCGCCAAGCCCACAACAGAGGCTGTCCCGCGCGGCATCGGCTCCAACACAAAATTTTCTTCTGGAATGCCCGGGCACTGCTTCTGCAATTCGAGCGCCTGCTCTTCGACGGTGACAACAAACACACGCTCAGGCGGAAGGATACCGTTCACACGGTTGATGGCGTTTTGAAAGAGCGTGCCTTCTTCAACCAACTGCAGCATTTGCTTGGGACGCGCTTTGCGCGACAAGGGCCACAAGCGGGTGCCCCCGCCGCCCGCCATAATTACTGCGTAGTAATGCTCCAACATAAGTCCTCCTTTTGACTGGCCTGAAAGCGCCTCGCGCCTCAAGACTCTCCGGCGGCCACATAGTCGGCTTGCGCGTCACGGATTTTGGTATAGTTCATCCCGCCAACCTGGCGCACCATCCCTTTTAACTCCATCATCGCCAGGGCGGCGGTCACTTTTTCAATCGGCATGCCGGCCTGGGCGCGCAGTTCATCAATATACACCGGTTCGGCCCCAATCAACTGGTAGAGCAGCGCCTCAACCGGGTCGGTGGGCAGCGCCGAGCGAGCGGTGCGGTGTTCGACCACCTGGTTTAAATTGAGCGCTTCTAACAAGTCTTTCGGGTTGAGCAAAGGACGCGCCCCCTCGCGGATCAGGCGGTTGGGGCCCTGGCTTTGCGCGCCGTAGATGTTCCCCGGCACGGCGAAGACCTCGCGCCCCTGCTCAATGGCAAAGCGAGCAGTGATCATCGCGCCGCTGTCAATCCCGGCCTCAACAATGACGGTCGCCATGGACATCCCAGAGATAATCCGGTTGCGCGGCGGAAAATTCGCCGCGTCCGGCGGCGTGCCGGGAGGGTAATCGCTCATCACGCCGCCGCGAGCGATCATCTGTTCGGCCAGGCGGGTATGCTCCGGCGGGTAAATGTGGTCAACACCGCTGCCCAAAATCGCAACCGTGCGCCCGCCAGCCTTCAAGGCGGACTGATGCGCCACGCCATCCACCCCGCGCGCCAATCCACTGACCACCGTCACGCCGGCGCGGGCCAGGGTCGCGGCGACATCCTCCGCCACCTGCTGCCCATAAGCGGTGATGCGCCGCGTGCCGACCACCGCTACCGCCCAATCGTCTTCGGGGCGCAGATCGCCGCGCAAATACAAGACCGGCGGCGGCTGTTCCACCTGTTTCAAACGCGGCGGGTAGTTTTGATCTTCCCAGGTGAGCACTTGAATGCCCTGGGACTCGATCTGCTGCCAGACCTTCTCCAAAACCACTTGCGAGCGCACTTTGAGCAGGTTTTCCACCAGCTTTTGGCCCAGGCCAGCCTCGCGCAAAGCCTCGCCCGGCGCCTGCCAGGCGTTTTCGGCGCTGCCGAAATACTCTAACAAAGCGCGAAAACGGACCGCGCCGATCCCTTTTACCAGCGTAAACGCAACCCAATACAGGCGAGACTGATTCTCAATCACCCACTCAATCCTCCGGCAAAATGCCCGGCAGTAAATGCACGCGCACTTCCCCACGCGCCTCGTCCACCCCCAAAAGCACTGAGTCAATCAGGGGCAGCAGCATTTCCGCTCCGCTCGGCGGGCGGATCACCGCCACATCGTTGGCGCCGGTTTCCAAAATTTCGGTCAGGATTCCCAGCGCCCGCCCATCGTCGGCCACAACCTGCTTGTGAAGCAGTTGATGATGGTAATATTCGCCGTCAGGCAGCGGCGGACAGTTCTCAGCCTGGATGCAGACGATCAGGTTGCGCAGTTCGGCGGCGGCTTCGGGGGATGAATAACCGTCAAAGGCCACCAACAAATCTGGGTCGGCCTGGCGGCGCAAGCGCAGCCGCAGCGGGCGGCGATCCTCGCCAACATACAAAGTCATCCCTGGACGAATGCGCTCAGGAAAATCCGTCAAGATTTCCATCGAAAGCTCGCCGCGCACCCCGTGCGGGCGGCGCAATTTCCCAACCGCTAAGAAGACAGGCTCGCCCGAAGCATTGGGCGAGCCTGCAGCAAATTCGTCGGCGGCGGGGAAGGTCATGCGCGCGGGTCTTCGACGTCCAGCAGGGCTTGTTTCCCTTCCTGGGCGGCAGCGACATTGAGCAGCAAGCGCATGGCATTCGCCACCCGCCCGCTTTTTCCGATCACGCGCCCCATATCTTCTTGCGAAACATGCAACGCAAAATGAAGCGACGCGCCACGCTTACTCTGGACAACGCTGACTTGCGTCGGATCGTCCACCAGAGAGCAAGCAATATATTCGATAAGTTCTTTCACAGACTACCTCTTGGCAAAGACATCCGAAACCTGAAAAACGGCTTCGGATGTCTTTGAATAACCCAGGGCTGCAAGAGCAAGCTATTTCTTGGCGGCAGCGCGGCGAGTCTTGGGATTGACTACCGGCTTGGTTTGAGCAGCCTCAGTCAACAAAGTCTCTACCGGCTCACCGGCCTTAAAGCGCGCATAGCGATCGAGCAGACCAATATTCTTAAACAGTTGTACCACCGACTCACTGGGTTGAGCGCCTTTGCTCATCCATTCATAAACACGCGCCTCTTGCACCTCAATCGTCGAGGGCTCGGTGCGGGGATTGTATGACCCCAGGATTTCCAGGTAACGACCATCCCGAGGGGACTCACGATCGGCGGCGACGAGGCGAAAGCTGGGTTGGTGAGTGGAACCAGTGCGGCGCAAGCGAATGCGAACCATGCGTATATCTCCTTACTGACGTACAAATTCTTTCATAATCTTCCATTACCGATCGGCTGGCTTTCCCAGGCTGGCGGTTGAGGAGGCGGGAGGGACGCCAGGCCGTCGCCGGGGAAAGCAAACCAGGCAGCGGTTGGGCAGCTGCCCAACCAGCTACATTCCAAACAGGCGCGGCAAACCGCGCCCGCCTGTTTTCTTAATCGTCTTCATCATCTTCTGCATCTCGCGGAACTGTTTCATCAGGCGGTTCACGTCTTGAACATCGGTCCCGGAGCCGCGCGCGATGCGGCGGCGGCGAGAGGCATTCAGAATATCGGGACGGCGGCGCTCTTCAGCAGTCATCGAGTTGATGATCGCCTCCGTCAGTTTAAGCTGCTGCTCGGCCTCTTGCGGCGAAACCGATTTCGCCATTTGACCAAGCTGGCCGGGCAGCATCTCTAAAAGCTGCCCCAGGGGCCCCATTTTGCGCAGTTGGCGCAGTTGATCGGCGAAGTCTTGCAAGGAAAAATCGCCAGACATCAACTTTTGCGCCTGTTTTTCGGCCTCTTTTTGATCGAAAGCGGTCTCAGCCTTTTCGATCAGGCCGATCACATCGCCCATGCCCAGGATGCGCGAGGCCAGGCGGGCGGGGTCGTAGATTTCGATGGCGTCCAGGCCCTCGCCGGTGGCGAGGAACTTGATCGGGACGCCAGTCACAGAACGGATCGAGATGGCCGCCCCGCCGCGCGAGTCGCCATCCATCTTGGTCAAGATCAGGCCGGAGAGCGAAACCGAATCGCGGAAGCCTTTGGCAATGTTGACGGCTTCCTGGCCGATCATCGAGTCCACCACCAGGAGGGTATCCGCCACCTGCACGCGGGAGGCAATCGCCTTGAGTTCCTTCATCAAAGCGTCATCCAACTGCGAGCGGCCGGCGGTGTCCAGGATCAGGACGGAATACCCGCCCTTTTGCGCCTTGTCGAAGGCGCGCCAGGCCATTTCGGGCGGCGGGACGCCCTGCTCGTACGCGACGGGGATGTCCAGTTTATCACCCAGGGTCTGCAACTGCTTGACCGCCGCCGGGCGGTAGGGGTCGCAGGCGACCAGCATGACGCGCTCGCCCTGCTTGCGCAGCAGACGCCCGATCTTGCCGGCGGCGGTGGTCTTCCCGGCGCCTTGCAAGCCGACCAACATCAACACGCGCGGCTTGGGGCCGGCAAGGTTCAAGCGGTCGGGCTGCCCCAGGGTGGCGATCAGCTCTTCATGGACGATTTTAATGACCTGCTGGCCGGGGTTCAAAGCCTTTGAGACCTCGGCGCCGATGGAGCGCTGGCGCACGCGGGCAACGAAGTCTTTGACGACGGCATAGTTGACGTCCGCTTCGAGCAGGGCCAGGCGCACTTCGCGCATGGCAACGTCTACATCCACCTCGGAAAGTTTCCCGCGGCGGCGCAGCTCTTTAAATACATTCTCTAGTCGTTCGGTGAGGTTTTCAAACACAGCATTGCATTTTAGCTTGTAAGTGGCAAAATGGCAAGATCAATTTTTTAATTTCAGCCGCAAAATGCGCGCCGCGTTGCCCTGGTAGACCTTTTGCAGCACTTCATCGGGCAGGTGCAAACCGTAAATGAACCAGCGCCCCTGCCAGGGCAGCTCGCCGGGGTTGGGGTTGAAATACTCATCGTCGGTCTCCAGGAAGCGGTAGTAAATGCGGTACATCTCCGGCGAGGGGCCGCAGTCGGTGCCGAACAGGATGCGGTCGGCGTATTGCAAGAAGAAGCGGCGGGCGGTGTAGGGCTGGCGGCCCAACTCGGCGATGCGGGCGGCGATATCCACATAAAAATTGGGGCAGCGATCCAACACGGCGCTGACCCAGGCCAGGTCTTCAGCGTAGCAGCCGACATGGGCGCCGATAAAGGTGGTCTGCGGGTGGCGGGCGACCAGGTTGGCCAGGCCGTTGACAATGTCCAGGAAGGGCGGGAAGGGAGGACTGAGAAAATGCCAGTCGGCGTGGCCCTGCAGCTCATCCCAGCGTTCATTTTGCTCATCGAGCGGGTCAAAAAGGCGGCCGGGTCGGCGATGTGGATCAAGACCGGCAGGCCCAATTCGCCGGCGGTCTGCCAGATGGGGTCGAGGCGGGGGTCGTCCACCCGCGCCAGGCTGCCCTGCGGGTCGCGCACCGCCAAGCCAAAGGGCTTCCAGATTTTGAGGCCCTGCGCCCCCCAGCCGGCCTGCAGGCGCAAACGATTGGCGGCCCATTCTGGAAAGGCCTCGCCCCGTTCAGGCCAGGCGCTCCAATCCACACCGCCAAAGACTTGAAAGCGCTCTGGGGCGCGGGCTTTGAACGCATCCAGGTGCGTCTGCAAAATTGACTCGCCC
>CAIQJJ010000911.1 GCA_903872065.1 uncultured Anaerolineales bacterium
CCAAACACATTGAGGCGCGTCTTGACCGTCTGTTGACCGAAGATCGGGTGGAAAAGCCCAAAAGCGCCTGGCAGATGAAGCTGGAATTCGCCAATCCCGAACACGTCAGCCGCGATGTGTTGGCGTTAGAGAACCTGGCGGTGGGCTACCCCGGTTTCCAGCCCTTGCTCAGCGACCTCAACCTGGTGATTCGCAGCGGAGAACGCGTCGCGCTCATTGGGCCGAACGGCTGCGGCAAGACCACCTTGCTGCGCACCATCGCCGGCCGGCTGCCGCCTGTGCAGGGCGTCGCCCGTTTGGGAACCAGCGTTCGCCTGGGCTATCTCAGCCAGGAGCAGGAATGGATCGATCCACAGCACTCGGCCCTGGTGCATATCTTGCGCACCGCGCCCTTCAACGAGACCGAAGCGCGCTCGTTCTTGCATTACTTCTTGTTCACCGGCGATGATCCCCTGCGCCCGGCAGGCAGCTTGAGCTTTGGCGAACGCGCCCGCCTGATGTTGGCCGTCCTGGTGGCGCGCGGCTGTAACTTCTTACTGCTGGACGAACCGATCAACCACCTGGACATCCCCTCCCGCTCCCGTTTCGAGCAGGCATTAGCCCTGTTTGAAGGCACTGTCCTGGCAGTCGTGCATGACCGCTACTTCATCGAGCGTTTTGCTTCCACCCTCTGGCAAGTGCAAGATGGCCGGGTGGACGTGGATTATCCCGCCAAAGTATTTGAGATGGAAAAGGGTTAGCGGAAGAAGAATTTTGGCAGGCAGTTGAAAAGAGGGATTTAGCCAGTAATCGTGGCTGAGTTCCTCGCGTTTTCGAGTGGTATCTTCTCAAAACAGCGGGGAGACTTCCGAAGTCTGCTGTAGAAACACAAGGCAAAGTGACTACAACAGATTTCGGAAGTCTTTATCCCCCATTATTGAGATAATACAATTGCTCTACAACTTCCTGGCATGGGCCAACCTGCAAGACGACATGCCGTTTATGACGCCGCAGATATTTGGCGGGCCTTGAACGCCACCAGCCAGTTGTTCCGGCGTATTGCGCAAGCGACCGCGCAGCGCCTATCCTATCCTTATCCCCTCGCCGCGGATGAGCAGGTGAGCGTCTGGCTCGCTGCGCTTCACCCAAAATAATTCGGAGAAAGAGTGGTCTGCATGGTACAACCTGTTCCATGTTTTGGCTGTAAAGTCGCTGCAGGTCAAATCCTTTCATTCAGATAGTTCTATCAAGATTTGTTCAATCTGTGCATTCAAGCCGGGAATTTTGTTTTGCACAATGTCCCACACGATATCGTTGCTAATGCTGAAATATTGGTGGGCAGCAATATCCCGAAAGCCGCTGATTTTCCGCCATTCAGTGAACGGAAATCGCTGGCGTATTTCGCTTGGCACGTTTTTGGCGGCTTCACCAATGATTTCCAAGTTGCGTAGCACAGCGTCATACTTGAGATCATCTTGCGTAAATTGCTCGAACGAAAGCCCCGCCGTAAAGCGTAAGACCTTGGTGCAGCTTTTCTGAATATCTTCCAGGTAAAGACGCGGGTCACGCGACATAGACCGCCTCTCTTTCTACCTCCGCTCGCACTCGAGGCTTTAAGCCATCCTGTGTTACCAAATCAACCTTGCAACCGAGCGTATCTTCCAGAAAGAATTTTGTTTCGATATACTGGTCAAAGGTAGGGGAAAACTGAAATGTGACCAGGATATCAATATCACTGGAAGGGGTCGCTTCATTTCGCGCTGTCGAACCGAATATCGCTAAAGATTTCACCCCCAGGCGATTGAGCGCAGGCGAATTTTTCTTAAGCAATCGAAGTGCGTTTTCAAGTCTCATCACTTAGCCTTTCTGCTTATAGGTGATTATAATGCAAAATGCTTGCAAAGAAGCCTACCGACCTTAACTATCCAATATGGCGCGTTGCATGGAATTTGTTCTGGCTGTAAAATCTTGAGTTTAGAGTTCAGGTATAAACAAATTGCACCTTAACAAAAGATGAAACTGCTGGTAAAAAGGATGGTATGAACAAAACCTCCATTTTCCAACAGTTTCGCAAGTCAGAGATCATGTTTGGGCAACACCCCAAAGGATGA
>CAIQJJ010000912.1 GCA_903872065.1 uncultured Anaerolineales bacterium
AAAACCGCAGAGGGAGATCGATTTGGAGGCTTTTCCATTGGCGAAAGGGATGCGGGACCATTTATCGTAGCCCACTCCAGTGCTCACGGCCCACCGGCGGCGCGTCTTGCGCAACAAGGCTCTCCGCGTTCTTGATAGATCATATAAGGAAAAGTCTTTCCGTAAACTTACCCACTGGGGGTGAAATTGCAGGAAGTTTTCGTTTAGGGGAGCATGGGGGGATTTTTACTTGAGCCTGTTTCTGTATACGATGGGGTCAGAGTAATCCCCAAACACATTACGGATATATCTGAATATCACCAAGATTCAATTCACTGAACTTCACAATCCTAGCCCCGATGGCATATTTTTCCTGATTAGCCCAGATACCGTGACCGTCGCCCCCTCCGGTAATCAGAAGCCTATTCTTAGCAGCATAATCATGAGCGGCTTTAGTCATCTGTTCATCATAGCTGGCGCTAAATACTTCCAGGCCATCCACTCCCATAGCGGTCAACCGATCAATATCTGCTGTGAACGTCTCTGGATTGCGCAGATATCCCCCAGGTATGATGAGTTTGCCCCCGGCCCCATGGATGATCTGGATCAATTCTTCCATGGGGGGGAAGGCCAAATTACTAAAGAGCCTTATCATCTCCTCTCGATGCTGCAAAAGTCGCTTTGTGCCGCCGTCATCGCTGCCATCCATGCCTACCGAGGCCATGTAGCTGTTGTGCTTGAAGCCGCCGTAGTTGGGGTTTTTCTGATGCTGCCTGTATCCTTCCGTAGAAAGCTCCGGATGGAACTGAGACAGAAAGGCAATCAGTTTTTCTCCCAACTCTTCCCAATTACGTTGATTTTCCGATAGGAGCTCCCGTAAAGCCCGATTTTCCAGGTTAAAATCATAAACCAGCAGGCGGAATAAGCTTCCACGCTGGGAAGCCGTGACCTGAAGCCCTCGGATATAGGAGATGCCCATTTTCACTGCCAATTCCGGAAGCTCTTTGTAGGCTTCTATCGAGTCATCATCGGTGATAGAAATCAACTGGATGCCCTTGGAAAGAGCTTCCGAAATGATTTCTGCAAGGCTTTGGGTGCCGGAGGAATAATGGCTGTGAATATGCAGATCACATAACATTGGCTCTCTCCAGGATCTTCACGATGCCGTTTGTCCCGTCCACTTCAATGAGGGCCCCGTCGGGGATGCTCATCGTGGCCCCATTGATGCCGGAGACGCAGGGCAAGCCATACTCACGGGCAATAATTGCCCCATGCTGCAACGCACCACCTACTTCCAACACAACACCACCCGCATTCATAAACAGCGGCGTCCAGCCAGGATCCGTGGAGCGTGTGATCAAAATCTCCCCTTTCTTGAGCGGTTTTTCGTAAGGGTCGTGCAGGATGTTGGCAATACCACGTACCACACCTGGGGCGATGGGATCGCCAATGAGTTCTCCTTCATTGACAGCCGTTCGCACCGCCCGAAAAATCTTGCCCCTGGAATCAATAATCTGCGGCCAGTTTTGCACTTTGGTCTGTTTCGCCCGAGGGGCCATATTATGGATTGCTAATGCCCGAATATCCAGCGAGCGATCTATTTGGGCAGCGGTCAGTTGATCAACAGTCAAATCAAACACCTGCGCGGGGTCGTCGAGTCGCCCCTGAGCGACAAATGCCTTGCCCAGAGACAATGCACGCTGACGCATCAAATCCACTGTGATGATGAAGAAATACTTCGGTGCTTCACGGTAGCCAGAATTGTCCTGGAGGTGTGCCTGTTGCCTGAACTGCTTTTCCTTCCCCTTTTGGCGGGCCAGTGCCAGCAATTTGCCATAGGCATTCTCTCGGCGCTGGGCCACCGTTGCCAACAGATCGCTGTGAATATCCATCGCTTTAAGTTGTTGGAAGAAGGCGGGCAGGTTTTCATACGGCCGCTTCGTGGCAATATCAATCTCTCGAATCGTTCGACAGCCAAATCTATCCATGTAATCTTCAAACGCTTTCTGGAATTCAGGTGAAACGTCTTCGTTGGCTAATTTTTGGGCAAATTGTTCCCCCGTTTCGGTTTCCTGCACCTCAGGGAACTTAGCCAGTTCAAACATCAGATGCCCCATTTCCGAGGTTGGATTGCCGTTGAGCGCCATTTGCAGCGCAAGCAATAAATCATCAACGCCATCTTTTTTGAACATACGCTGCAGGCGCGGGAGCGCCAGCATGGCCGGTAACATAATAGCGATACTGGCATCCATTTGCCTGGCGAATCGGTCAATTAACTGGTCAACCAGGTTGCGGAACGGGATGTCCTGAATGGCTAATTGTTTGCTCTGGGCAATATCATCCTTAACCATTTCAACATAGGCTTTCTCCACGTTGTCTGGATTGAGCAATCCTCGCAGCGCAGCCCCCATCGCCCTTCCGGCGTATTTCAATGTTCTCCACGTCAAGCCACGCAGCGGTTCTGGTGTCTGCGCCGGCAGATAGACGGATAAATCAATTGATTCGATAGTCTTGCGCGTGGGCTTGTCATAGGTTTTCCAGATAGAAGTGGCGGCTCTCATGCCCAACCCTTTCATGACGTTTGACAAATGAACATACTGTCGCCCCTCAATGTTTAACACCGCGCCATCCATACCGCGATCAAACAGGCCAATATCCGCTTTAATCGCTTCCAGCATCTGTCCCCAGATTTGATTGCCCATCACCGACAGTGACTCATCAAATCCTTGCGATAATACGATGAGATCGAGATAAAGATATTTCTCCGCGCCCGGCCTGGTGATCATGATGTCTGGCAAGGGGACATAGGTTGTGATCGGACGGGCTTGCAAGAGGTAGAGCCGGCCATCCGCATAGGCCCACTCGATATCCATTGGCATACGGTAATGCGCTTCCACCTGCGTGGCCAGTTGCGACACTTCAACCGCCTGGGCATCTGTCAGCGATGGTTTGGTGGGATCATCCAACTTCAGTTCGGCCACCCCGCCCCCCTTTGAGCTGACAAGCACGTAATCTTTGCTGGCTAATTTTTTATGCACAATGGCATGAGTGATTTTGTCCACGACAAAGATATCGGGCGTGACCCGCCCCGACACAATTGCTTCGCCCAGTCCGAAGCTGCTGTTGATCATCACTTCGTCATAGCAGTTGTTCAGAGGATTGAGAGAGAATGCAACCCCACTCACCTCGCTGGCAATTTGCTTCTGAATAATGACGCTGATGCAGGTACCTTCAAGGTTGATAGCGTTTTGGGTCTTGTACGCCATGACCCGGAAGTCGAACATAGAACTGTAAGCGCGGGCGATCGTCTCTTCCAGTCTGCCTCTTGCTGTACCCAGGAAGGTTTCGTAAATCCCCGCAAAACTGGAACCAGCCAGGTCTTCTTCGGGAGATGAAGAACGAACGGCGAACACTTCGATGCCATCCAGCTCCAACATGGCTTGATCAAGCTGCGATTTTTGGCGTTCCGTCAAACAGAGTTTTTCTGCAATCGCTTTGACTTTGTCGCAGTTTTCTTTGGTTGGATGACCCAGCAGGGTTTGCCAGGCTGGGGTTGCCTTGACCTGATCGGTCCAGGGTTGGAAAAATTCTACCGTCAGCGCCAGTCCTTCTGGAACTGGCAGGCCAGCCTGTGTTGTGCTAATCAGGCTTTGCGCTTTCCCTCCCACCTGTGAGAGGATCGGGGTTTCTTTGGAAGTAAAAGAGATGATCATTATTTGTCTCCTTCAAGTTAAATAGGACTTACGCAAGACACATTTGAACGGTAGGAGATTTAATTTGCTGGCGCAGATAATCATCCAGCAAGCGATGTTTGACTTGATAGATGGTTTGCTGAGTTTCATGAGCAACATGCTTGAGCCGAACCCATACCAAAAT
>CAIQJJ010000913.1 GCA_903872065.1 uncultured Anaerolineales bacterium
AGTCTCGGTATGGGTGGTTTCAGCATTGGCAATGTTGTTTGAAATCATATCTAAACGCAGCCGTTGGGCGTTTAAGGCTGATGCGCCGATGCGCAAAACGTTCCAAAAACTCATTGCAGACTCCTTTCTTTCCTTCAAGGCGACCTTTAGATTTCGGGTATGAGCATCTTAGCATGGGGAGTAAACCGGCTGTATAAACCCCAGATGAAGCCATTCTAAAGAACGTGTGAACGATACAGTAAGAGATACGACAAAAGTGGTCTGTGTCGCCTCTCTGAAAAGAATACAAAGGCCCGGCAGAGAATAAACCTGCCGGGCCTTTGCGAGGCGGAACAACTATTGATTTTTTGGCTTATCGTTATTCACATTTTCAAGCCGAAACCATGTTGATACTGGATTGAACCGTTTGTGCAAATCGCGAGGCGGGCGACATCCGTTTCTCCACCGTCACCCAGGCCTCTCGCAATTCGCGCAGGGTTTGCTCCGCGGCTGCGTAGTCCTCGCGGCGAATAGAGTCCAGGCACCATTGATAGCAACGAAACAAACCGACCGCGGTTTCACCAGCATCAAAATTTAGCGCATCTCGCAAAACACTAATGGCTCGAATCGCACGCGAGAAGTCATGCTGTTCACAAGCCTGAATTGCCAGGTCATAAGCCATGACTACCAAGCGAATTGGGCTGGCGCCCATTACTTCTTGCTGACGATATTCTGTAGTATGGTAAGCAGTTTGCATGATCTTTCTCCAACAATTTTAGAAGTTACGTATCTTGGTTATCGGCTCTGATAGGATGAACTTAAGCGCTTGAATGTGAAGGACTTGTGAAAACGGAAGCGGTAAAGAATGCGCTAGGTAGTCAGATTGATGGTGCTGTTGTAAATGGTTGACCAGATCTGCTGCGTATAACTCAGGGTGGTCAACTGGGTCTGGATTTCGCCATACTGCTGCATCAAGTTGGCCTGGCGCTCGGTCAAATACAGGTTGTATTTATCAATCGTCTGGTCAAGTTCTGTGGTTTGCTGCTCAAAAGACTCCACCGCGCGGTTGATATAACCATTTGAAGACCCGGTAAATACTTCAAGACGCCGATTAAAATCTCCCATGACCTGATCCAGCAGCGATTGGACACCCGTCAGATTATTTTGTAAGGCGCTGTCCAGCAAATCTGAGTTGGTAATGGTGGCTTGTAAGCTATCATTGATTTTCAGACCAATGTCCCGCAAGTTATCGAATGCGCCAGCATTTGAAAAATTGGAAGCAAAGCGAGAGAGCAGTTCGGTGCGCAGTGAACTGAAGGCATAATCCTCCGACAAGGTTCCACGGGTAAAGCTGAGCGAATCGCCAGTGTTGACTGAAGTGATGGCGGTCTTGGTTTGCAGGTAACTCTGTAACGCGTTGAATTTCTCGACAAAATTTTCAATTCCTGTGCGGGCATTAGAGAGATCGGGGTCAATCGTCAAGGTAGCGTCCTGGCCCTCTGCGTCGCTGGCCAGGTTAATCGTCACATCGTTGATGATATTCTTCAAACCGGTGCTGCTGCTGGCGGCGAAATCAATTCCATTGACGGAGAAGAGCGCATTTTGGGCTGAGACACTATCCACCCCCGAAAAGCCCAGTCCGACGCCATCCGTATACACCATCTTGTGCGCTGTCCCCGTATTAGCGGCGGTCAACACCAACTGCGTCCCAACTACCGTTGCGCGCAGATCGCGCCCCACCGGCTGGTTCGCCGAGTTGATCTCGGCGGCAATATTCAAGAGCGAATCAGCGGCGTCCACCGCTACGCCAACCCCTGCCGCAGTGTAGTTAATTGTGGTAGAAATCGCTTCGCTGGCTGATTCACTAAGAGTAAAGGTCAGGCCGCGCCCGGTATTGTATTCACCGGCGCTCACCTTCTGCCACTGCGAGGTAAAAGAGCCGGCCTCGCCATCAATATCCGCGATTGAAACAGTATTTCCGTCTACATCTTTCAGTCGAAACTCAAGCGTACCTTCGTTGTCGCGCGTTTCAACGACATAAGCGCCAGTACCTAATTCCCGCTGGCCGCTGGTCAGGGAGGCGACGCCAGCAGCGCTGACGGCGCTGGTGGGAGTTTGCACCGCGGCCTGCGCCACGCCGCTGCCTCCCAGCCAGAACGTCCCGCTTTTGCCCAGGGCCTGGTCGGCGGTAGCCTGGGCTGTGGAAGTCTGACGCTGCGCCCTGGACAACTGTGTGACGTGGATTGCATACTCCCCGGCGATGGCATCCGATGAAGTTGCGGCGGTCAAAACAGTGGCCGAAGAACCAGCCGAGGCGAGGGTCACTGTTGCTTTGCGATCGGCGCTTAACACATTGGAAAGGCTGGCGCTGGTTAAGGCTTTGACGGCGCTCTGCAAATCATCTAATTTCGCTTTCAAATCAATATAAGCCCCGCGCCGGATACTGATCGTATCCCGCTGCTCTTTATATCGCGTGAGAGGGGCGCGCTCGATCTCCATCAAGTCGGTGATCAAGCTGGTAAAGTAAGAATCAAGTCTGCCAACCGTAGCCATGAGACACTCTCCTTTTGTGAAGCGAGCGGTATCAATCGCTGCTGAGATAAGGTCAGGGGGGCGTCTGGGACGCCCCCCTGATTGAAGCGAGGTAGTTCGATTGAAAGAACCGGCTTTGTTTAGCGGAACAGGGACAGTAAGAACTGCGGTGCAGCATTGGCCTGAGCCAACATGGCGGTTGAGGTCTGCTGCAGGATGGAGAACTTGCTGGCTTCGACCTGTTCTTGAGCCATATTCGCATTCATGATGCGGTTATAAGCCCCTTCAACGTTGGTGTAGTTGACCGTCAGCGCCTCTTCCTTGAAGGTCAAGCGGGCGGTATAAGCGCCGACCTGGCCCAGGGATTCTTTGACGATGTTCAAGGAGTCTTCGATGCCCTGGCGAGCGGTCTCAGCAGTAGCAGCATCAGAAACGGTCAGGCGGGTGTCATCCAGGCCCAAGCCATCAGCCGAGGTATCCGAACCGCTAGTGGCGTAAAAACCCTGATCGGCGTTGACATTGCCCAAAGCCTGGAACGAGAAGGTGGTGTCAGTGCCATCGGCGTCGGCCAGGAAGGTCAACGAGGTGGTAGCGCCACTGCCGCTGGTCGTCTGAGGCGAAAGCAAGTTTTTGCCATTCCACTTTGTCGTGTCCACCACATCGTCAATCTCGTCGCGGTAGGCGCGCAGTTGAGTTTGGACCGCCTCGTACTCTGCACTGGACATGTTGTCCGTCTCAGCTTCGAGGGCCTTGTTGCGCATCTTGACCAGGATATCCTGAACTTTGCGCAAGCCGCCTTCCATCGTTGACATCAGGTTCTTGGCGTCGCCAATCGAGTTGAGGGCAACTTTCATACCCTGCTTGCGAACATCGAACGTAGTCGCCAATACCCAACCCGCCGGGTCGTCGGCAGCTTCGTTCAAACGCTTGCCAGTCGCCAGACGATTTTGATGGACAGCCAGTTGGTTGTTAATCCCCTGAAGGGAATTCAACGCATTCAATGCACCAATATTGCCCGCGATGCGGGTCACATCTACATTAGCCATTTTAACCTCCGTGTTAAGTGTGGCTGGGGATCCTTCCCCATCTTTTAAACAAAATTATGGATTAATTCGGCTCGGATTTGGGTAAAAGTGCTGCCCTTTACCGCCAATGTCGCATGGCTTAGGAACGAGCCGATTTTCCTGCTCTGCGACTTGAGAACTGCCTCGCTTTCTCACTTTTGCTTCTTATTTCTGATCTGATTATCGTCTGATCTTCAATCAACTTGAGGTGATTGGTGTAAAGATCTTGTGAATGTTTGCGGACGCCGCCTGGCTTTGCACCTGGCGACCTTGCGCCTGGCGCGTCCCGGCGCGGATGGCTGCGTATGTATCCACAATATGGTTGACATTCTCATCCACGCTCTGCGCCAGTCCAAAAAGGTAAGGCTGGCCGGCGGCTCTCATTTTTTCACTCTCCAGATGATCCACCACTTCCAACAAGGCTGTGCGCCAGGCCTGGGTGGTGTTTTCGACCAACCGGCCATAAGAACCCAGGTCGTAATAAGCCGGCCCGTCGCTGGCAATCCAGGGAATTTTCATGACCATATATTCCAAGACTTTAATCCAACTACGGCGCTCGTCGTACGGCCCAGCGAGCGGCGCAATCCCGATATCGAATTGAGCCAGGACGCTCGACCATTGATCGTATGGCATCCAGGGATGAAGGATTTTCTGCTGCGACGGCAAGGGCAGGCTTTGAAAAATGCGGCGGTCGTTGCCAGAAATCATCACTTTGACATTATGACGAACCTGGCACACCTGCTGCAGCGCGCTCATCACACCACTGTCATGAAAGCTTTCCAGATGCGAGAGGCTGCCGCCCCAACCGATCACAATTGGCCGGGGTGGGGTCTCCCTCTCCAGCGCTGCTCTCTGCGATGAGGAGCGGCGACCAAGATCGTCGCTGGTGGGTGGGGTCTCCCTCTCCATCGCTGCTCTTTGCGATGGGGAGCGGCGACCAAGATCGTCGCTGGTGGGTGGGGTCTCCCTCTCCATCGCTGCTCTTTGCGATGGGGAGGGCCGGGGTGGGGTAGTCTGCAAAGCCGCTGAAGCCGGAGCGGTGACATTTTGGTAGCGAGCCAGATCAATATAATTCGGCAAATAGTAGAGCGAAGTGTAGCTTTGCCAATCGCCGGCCAGGCGTAGTGAGGGCGTCGTCGCCCCATGCGCCAGGCGCAGGCCCCACTTAAACTGCGTCAGCGGCGGTGGGTCAATGCGGACACGCGTCTTACCATCTGCCAACACCTTTTGCCCCTGCACCCAGTATGGATAGGCTGGATTGGAAGGCTCCATCCGATCATACGCATCATCAAAATCCACCACAATTGTCTTGCCGCGCGCCTTCCAGTGCTGCATGGCAATCAAAACATCTCCTATCAGATTGCGCTGCACCACAATCACCTCCGCCGGCATGCAAGCCGCCTGGGCTGCAGGCGTTTGGGAGGCAAAATCGGCCAGGCTTAACATGCCCGCCGAGTGCAAACCTGAGCGGTTGATCGCCCGCGCCGGCACTGCGCAGCGCCATTCGCTGCAATTCCATTCTTGAGGGTTATCGGCATAAACATAGAGAATGTGCATACTATTTTGTCCAATGCGGTGGTTTGTACCGCGAGTGATTTGTACCGCTTAGAGACTTTATCCCTGGTGTGACGAGCGGCGATCTTTTGCGCGAACGTCACGAATTAACTGCAGCCATTTTTGTCCCAGGTAATCCATTTCACGCCGTGAGGCTTTTTCCTGACCGCTCCGGCCAAGCGAAATTCTTAAATCGGCATCCAGGATCAATTGGCGTAAGTGGGTATGCCACTCATCGGGAGTTTTGGCGATCAGCCCTCCCATGCCCCAGGCCGAATAAGCCGGAATGGGGGAAGCCACCCACGGAATCGAACGTATCCCTGCTTCCATCACTGCCCGATCCGATTCGGTATGGTTGAACGGGGCCGCTCGCAGGGGAAATAAGAGGATATCTACCTGGCTTAGAACAAAAGGAAAATCCTCTGGGTTGGTGGGCGGCAAAAATAAACAGCGGCCCTCCGGCAAACTCTCAAAAAGCTGATAGGCCTGCACATTTCCGCCAATGATCAGCGTCGTATGCGGAAATTCCCGCAGTATCCGAATAATCATCCGGCGCACCTGGGCGATATCTTCCAATCCGCCGGGCTGCCCCACCCAGCCCAGGTTGAGTGTGCTGCGCGCCGGGCGCGGCTCAGACCATAAAGGATTGCTTTTGCTCCAACCAGGCGGGACAACTTCTACCTTATAGCCGTCAGCGCGTAACCGATCGGCGAAAGCCTGGCTGGGGACACAGATCAGATCGGCCAATAGCAAGGCCGCAGCGTACGCGCGGGCATGCTCGCGATCTTCCAGGCCAAATGCGGCATAATCGGGGTGGTCCACCGGCAGATTTTCGAAATCAGCATCCAGGTTGAGAATAATGGGGATACGCCGCGCCTTGCACAACGCCAGGCCTTCCATCAAAGAACGGTGATTTACACCGCCGGCGTCGGCGTGAGGCCGGCTGACGATCACAGCATCAAATGTGTCCACGCCGCTGAAGCCGGGGCGGTCGTCGCTGAAGCCGGAGTGATCTAGATCACCGCGGTCGGCGGATTCGGGGAACTCAGAACAACAAACGGTTTCGCAATCCAGTTTCGCCAACACTTTGGCGAGCAAGCACTGCGCGGCGGTGTTTTGTACCGCTTGAGTGGCTAAGGAATCTGGGCCAACAAAAAGCAGGCGTGGGCCAGCGGAGCGAAGCGGTGGTTTGTAGTGAGGAGAATCAGAGGGTAGTGATTGAGAAGCAGCGATCTGCGCCGCGGCGGGGTATACCGCGGTGGTGGCCTGTATCGCAGCGGCGGTCTGTACCGCGGCAGTGGTTTGTACTGCGGCAGTGGTTTGTACTGCTAATGATGTATCCAACAGTTCTTGCAGCGATTTCACCACTTCTGAACGGGCCTCTTGGCGCGCCTGGCGAATATTCAATTCCAGCAGCGCCGGCAGCAAGGCCTCAATCTCATCCAGATGCTGCTCTACAACCGCAGCCGGGTTCCTGCTGGCGCTAATTTGCGCCACCAGATCAGACGCCCTCTGCACCTCGCTTTCACCCACCACAGGCATACCGCTCTGACTCAAACGCTGCAACAATTCAGCAATCTGCTGCGGGTCGTAATCGGGCTGCATCCCACGGTACAACCCACCGCTTCGACCATGATTCTCAACCCGCGCCAGGTAGAGACGATCGGCAAAGATATCGGCAGTATACGCCGCCTCATCCGCACAGACCACCGCGCCGGTATAGGCTGCCGATTCGCCGGTTAAGTTCGCCGACAGTGGTTTATACCGCTGTTGTAAGGCCTGCGCATGAAGATAAAGCTGCAAGGCGGTCTGACTATCGTCATCGGCCAGGCAGCAATCCCCCAGGGCGACATACGTCTCAATATCTTGAGGATAATCTTGCAGGATACCAGCAAAAACGCCCATGGCTTCGGGAATGCGATAGGCGCTCAAGTGGGCGCGTCCCAATGCTTTGCGGATGTTTAAATCAGTGGTCATAGTTTCTCGCTACGGCGATTTGTACTGCGGCTGAAAAAGCGCCAGCATCTCAAGGCGCTGCTGGATCCGAGGATGATTGGAAAAAACGGCTTGCAGCTGCTCCAATTCAAACGCAGCCTCTTGCACCTGCCCGATGGTAATGCAATTATCTACCAGGGCCAGGCGGGCTTCCCAATTGGCGGGAACACGCTGCAAGGCGCGACGATAATATTCAACAGCCTGAGTATGATCCCCTTGCTGTGAGAGCAGTTGAGCAAAACCGATCAGCGCTTCGGGCAGATCGGGCGCTTTCACAATTGCGGCGCGCATGACATCCAGCGCCGCGCCAGTCTTGCCCTGGTCAAGCCAGCGCTGCGCCTGCTTGATCTGCTGGCGAGCATACTTCCAACCTTTCACAGCTTGTGGGCCAAAAAACAAAGACTCATCACTATCAGGATGTCCCCACTTCGCCAACAATTTTTTGAGATTTTCCTGCGTATGGGCGTTGAGTGAATGCTGTCCATCGGCAGCTTTACTGGCGCTCTCATAATGATACAACCAGGCCTCCGGCTGATATAACACCTCGTAACCTTTCCGGCGAGCGCGCCAACACAGGTCTACATCCTCGTACACCCCTCGGCCAAAGCGTTCATCCCAGCCGCCCAATTCATCCCACACCGAACGACGAACGAGCAAACAAGCCCCAGTGACTGCATTCACCTGGCGCGGGGATTTTACTTCAGGAGCGTCCGCCGGCCATCCCAGGAAGGGATGGTAAGGCACACCGTCGGCATTACGCGCCACACCCGCATGCTGGATCATTCCCGCCAGCGGCCCTGGAATATCGCATGGATACAGTAAGCGCGCCCCGACAATCGCCGTGCGCCGCTCTTGAGGCAGCAAGTTTTTCAGCCAGGATGGATCTGCGGCGACAATCTCGGAACTCAAGAACAGGATGTATGGCGCCGATCCCAACTGTGCGCCTGACTTGCTCGCAGCAATCAAACCCTGGCCGGCCGAGGCGCTGGCAAGCGTAACCCGCTCATGTCCTCGCCACTCGTCAAATAAACTGCGAATCGCATCTCCAGGCGTACAAACATCTACCAAAATCAGGTGAGCAGATGGGCCAGGATCGCCCTTTACTGTGCGATGATCTGTACTGCGGCGGTGGTCTGTACCGTCAAAGTCATCCGCCGACTCGCTGTGGGTGGTGGCCAATATCGATTCAACACAGCGACGCAGCAGATCAGGCTGGCCGCAGACCGGAATAACAATATCCACAAGAGCCTCGCGTTTTGCAAGAACGCTGCGTTCTTGTAGAACACCTTGTTCTTGCATCGCGTCCTGCCCCTGACCTTCTTGCCATAACACCACATCCAGGCCAGCACGCGCCGGGGCATAAGTGGGATGTGCGGCGATCACCTTGGCGAATTGTTCGCGAGCCGCCTTTCGATCCGCCATGCGCAGCAGCAAATTGGCATACGTGACGCCCAACCAGGGATCGTCCGGCGCCAGGCGAAGCGCTTGCTGCAAAGCCTGGCGTGTGGCTGGAAAGTCTTCTCGCAGCAGGCAGCGGTTCGCGCGTGAAAGGGTGGTAATTAAAGGGGTATATACATCGGCCAGCGCATCGCACTGCACAAATAACGCCTTGCCGCGAGTGGAAGCCTGCGGAGCACATCCTAAAAAGACAAACTCTGGCGCCAGGGAAAAACGCAAATCGGAGAGCGCATGCATTCCTGAAACACTTTCATCAGAGCAATGGTTTGCGTCGCAGTTGACCTCGGTGTAGATCAAACGTAGACCGCGGCGCAAATCAGAGGATAGCGAAGTCAGTAAGTCAAACGCCAAGTCTTGCACATCCACAAAGAACATATCAGGCCGCGGCAGAGCAAACTCCGCGATGGCACTTTCCAAATCAGCGTAGGGAAATAAGCGCACCCGCGGGTCGTTTTGGATACGCGTTTGCCAATCAGCCAGCAGGCCAGGCTGTGGCTCGAACAGGATGATCTGCTCCAAATTGGGAAACAAACTCTCCAGTAAGGCTTTCTCATGAAAAATGGGCGCGCCGATCCCATACACGGTGTGGATTTGCGTTGTAATGGGGCGCTGCATCAGGGTGCGAAGAAAATCTTCCGGTTGCTCCATTTGCTGCCCCGGCAGCCACAACTGGACTGGGTCTGCTATCGCCGGACCGCGGGCGTAAATATCGCCCTTGAGCGCGTCTGAACGGCTTTGCAAAAGCTCAAATAAGGACTTGGATTTCAACCAATTCGGACTGGCAAAACGAGTTTCTTCACCTAACGTAAAGTTAAAATCAGCGAACCCCAAGCCTTCCAGCCAGCGCACACACTGGCGCGCATGCTCTATCCATTCAACCGCAAACGTGAAAGCCAGAAATGGCGCACTCTGCGACAACCCCCGCAAAACAGGATGTAAACCGTTCGACCGTTCAAACCCATCCACATCAATTTTAATGTATTGAGGCTGTCCATAAGCCTGGATGGCTTGATCGAGGGTAAGGTTATCTACACACACCACCCGCGCGCCCCTGGCCAGAAAGCGGGCAGTTTTGTCGCCGACATTAGCGCCCACATCAAATACCAGATCGCCAGGTTGAAAAATTGTTGGCTGGGCAGTGGTTCGTACTGTTTGAGAATTGGAATGCTTTTTCACAGATATCGCGACTTTCTTCTATGCGGTAGTTTGCACCGCTGCGGGGTTTGCAGCGCCAGGGAACTTATTCTTTACTTTAAAACCAAAGCCCCTTTTACCCTGTAAACAACACCTGAAAATTTATGTAAAGCCTGACTAAAATGGAACTGGGCGGTTGAGCGACGGCTCTCAACCTGTCCAGGTGGGGCTGCAGTGCTATGTCGTGAACATTTGCCCAATGCTTATCTCGCGTTCACACTTCCTTTACAGGATGAAGCAAAAGCATTCCTTAGAATTGGCTTATGAACGATCTTCCAGGAGTTCTTAACGAAAGTTTCGGCTTGAGAAATTTGTGGGAAGCCCGCCACAATGCGCTGTACACTCAACAATCCGGCCGCGCCCAAACAACATCTACCGGCGAGGCGATGGACAGCAAAGTCAGTCAGCAAGGTTTTCAAAACCTTTTAAGCGCTTTGTTGGATCAATTGGCGCCCTCCGAAACTGCCGCCGCCCTGGGAGCTTCAAGTGATCGTTACACTACTGCAACCCTGAACATGCTGACTTTATTGGAGCAGGCCATCCGTCAAGAAGCTACTGCGGCGAACTCTTTGCTCGCCCCCTCTGCCCCCAGCGGACTGCCGGTCAGCAGCCCGATCAGCCAAAATGTCCACCCAGGTCACATCGCCATAGACTTGGCTGCCCCGGTTGGAACGCCCGTACAAGCCACAATGAGCGGAAAGGTAATTTACGCCGGTTGGAACAACGAGGGGTATGGCAACCTGGTCATTGTTGAAAACGGCCCCTATCGCACTTATTACGCCCACC
>CAIQJJ010000914.1 GCA_903872065.1 uncultured Anaerolineales bacterium
CGCCAACTTGCCCCATCCACGAGCGTTGACAAAGTCACAACGAGCGTTGACCCAAGCGATGATCTTTATCGCGGCACAACGAGCGTTGACAAAGTCACAACGAGCGTTGACCCAAGCGATGATCTTTATCGCGGCACAACGAGCGTTGACAAAGTCACAACGAGCGTTGACCCAAGCAATGATCTTGATCGCCGCACAGCGGCGCTGGCGGAGCAGCGCAGCCTGTTGGTCGTCCCACTCATCAACCGGGGACGGCTGCTAGGCTTGCTCTACTGCGATCTGACCGGCTGCTTCGGGCATTTTGAGCTGGATGATCTGGAACTGCTCACAGCCCTCGCCAACCAGGCCGCCGTGGCAGTGGAAAACGCCAGTTGGTCTACCGCCCTCGAACAAAAGGTTGTTGAGCGCAATGCCGAACTGCTTCAGCGCACCACTGAATTACAGGCCTCTAATCGCAGCCTGGCGCAGCGCAACAATGAGCTGGGCATCATCAATGAAATTCAGCAGGGCCTGGCTTCTAAGCTCGACTTCCAGGCGATTGTGGACCTGGTCGGCGACCGCATCAGCACAACTTTTGGTTCGACGACAACCATGATTTATCTCTACGACCGCCCCAACCGCACCCTGCATGTGGTGTACGATGTGGTGGAAGGGGTGCGCGAGAAAAACTGGTCGCGCCCACTGGGGCCAGGGCTGACCTCGCGCGTGATTGAGACGCGCCAATCGCTCTTGATCGGCACCTTTGAGGAGGCGATTGCCCTGGGGGCGGTGGTGGTGCGGCATGGAGTGGACGATCGCGAGGTGGATCAATCCTGCATGTTTGTCCCACTGCTGACGAACAATGATGTCAAAGGGGTGGTGATCGTCTACCGGCTGGAAAAGTACAGTTACACCAAAAACGATTTGCATTTGCTGGAAACACTGGCCAGCAGCTTGAGTGTGGCGCTGGAGAACGCCCGCCTGTTTGACGAAACCCAGCGCCTGTTCCAGGCCGAGAAGGTCGCGCGGCGGCAAACAGAGGCGCTTTACCACGTCGCTCGCGCCCTGATCAATTATGAAAGCGTCCCCGAACTGATCCTAAATATTGTGAACCGCGTGGTCGAAGCCTTACCCGCCGACCGCGTCGTTCTGGTGACGCTGGATGTGGAGTCCAGGCAGGTGACGCACTTTGTCGCTGGCGGGAAGGGCGCGGATCCGAACGATACCCTGACCTTCGATCAGCTTAACGCCGGCCTGACAGGTTGGGTGCTGCGCGAGTTGAAGCCAGCCTTCTCGCCGATGGACAAACCCGATCCGCGCGAGAGCGAGGAAGCGCAGCGCCGGCGCAAGGAGACCGGCTGTGGGGATGTGATCGTCACCCCGCTGCTCTACCGTGAGCGCATCATGGGGACAATGACGGCGTTGAATTTCGCCAGTGGGCAGCGCCTCACCGAACAAGAAGTGGACCTGCTGGCGGCGATGGCCAACCAGGCCGCAGTCGCGATTGAGAACGCCCGCCTGCTGCAGGCCGAACAACAGCGCGCCGCTGAACTGGTCGCCGTGAACAACATTAGCTCCGCCATCGCCAGCGAACTAGAATTGAAATCCCTCATCCAGATCATCGGCGAACAGACGCGGGCAGCCTTTAATGCGGATATCACTTACCTGGCGCTGCTGGATGAGGCACAGGGTGTGATCAATTTCCCCTATACTTACGGAGAAGAGATCGTCTCGATGCCTTACGGCGAGGGGTTGACGAGCAAGATTATTCAGAGCAATCAGCCGATTTTGATCAACCAGGAGTTGACGCGACAGGTGACGGAATTTGGCGCGGCGATGATCGGGAACAAGCAGACGCTTTCCTACCTGGGGGTGCCAGTCGTGCTGAACGGCAAGGCGGTCGGCGTGTTGAGTGTGCAAAGCACCACGCAAGAAGGTTCTTTCGACCGCAATGACGAACGCCTGCTTGGCACAATCGCCGCCAGTGTCGGGGCGGCGCTGCACAATGCGCAGCTTTTCGAGGCGGCGCGCCAGGCGCGCCTCGAGGCTGAGGCGGCCACACGCGCCAAGAGCGCCTTCCTGGCCACCATGAGCCATGAAATCCGCACTCCGATGAACGCCATCATCGGTATGAGTGGGCTGCTGCTCAACACGGAGTTGGACACGCAGCAGCGCGAGTTTGCTGAGATCATCCGCGTCAGCGGCGACGCGCTCCTGACCATCATCAATGATATTCTCGATTTCTCCAAGATCGAAGCCGGCAAACTCGACCTGGAATACATTCCCTTTGACCTGCGCGAGTGTATGGAAAGCGCCCTGGAACTGGTTTCGACGCGCGCCGAGGAAAAGAAACTCGATCTCGCGGTGGAAATCGCCCCTGGAGTGCCAGGGGCCATCGTCAACGATGTCACCCGCCTGCGCCAGGTCTTGATCAACCTGCTCAACAACGCGGTCAAGTTTACCGAGAAAGGTGAAGTTGTCATCAGCGTTACAGTGGAGAAAGATGGGGGGCTTGAGAAACGCGAAACGAGCAGCAAGGGAGAGGGCAATCAGCCGGCTTCACCGATTACGCTGCACTTTGGGGTGCGCGACACGGGGATCGGCATTCCGGCGGATCGGATCCACCGCTTATTCCAATCGTTCAGCCAGGTAGACGCCTCTACCACTCGCAAGTATGGCGGCACGGGCCTGGGCCTGGCCATTTCGAAACGCCTGGCAGAGATGATGGGCGGTTCGATGTGGGTTGAGAGCCAGCATGGCGTGGGCAGCATCTTTCACTTTACGATTCGCGCCGAACCGGCTCGTCTTGAGGCGCGCGCCCACCTGCAAGGCCAGCAAACCAGCCTGGCTGGGCGGCGGCTGTTGGTAGTGGATGATAACCCCACCAACCGCCGGATTATCATCCTGCAAACTCGCGATTGGGGCATGATCGCCAGCGAGACCGGCTCGCCGCACGAGGCGCTGCAATGGATCGGGCGCGGCGACCCCTTTGATATTGCCATTTTAGACATGAACATGCCGGAGATGGATGGATTGCAGCTTGCCCAGGAGATCCGCAAACTGCCCACCCCCGCCGCCAAGGCCCTGCCACTGGTAATGCTCTCCTCCGTCGGCGGGCGCGAGGCCGGCGCCGAAAAGGTGGATTGGGCCGCCTATCTCACCAAACCTATCAAGCAGTCGCAGTTGTTCAACCTGCTCACCGGCATCTTTGAGCGGGCCGAGGGCAAGGCCAAGGCGACCACTCGCGCTGCGCAGACCGCGAAACCAACGGTAGATCCGCAAATGGCCACCCGCCACCCCTTGAGCCTTCTCCTGGCCGAGGATAACGCCTTCAACCAAAAACTCGCCATGCACTTACTCAAACAGATGGGCTACCGCGCGGATGTCGCCGGCAATGGCCTTGAGGCCATCCAGGCGGTGGAACGCCAGCATTACGATGTCATTTTGATGGATGTGCAGATGCCGGAAATGGACGGACTGGAGGCCTCGCGCCAGATCTGCGCCCGCTGGCCGCAAGGCAAACGCCCGCGCATTGTGGCGATGACCGCCAACGCCATGCAAGGCGATCGCGAGATGTGTCTGCAAGCTGGCATGGATGATTACATCAGCAAGCCCATCCGCCCCACAGAGTTATGCGAAGCTTTAGAGCGGGCGCCGAAACTCGATGCAAAGTAAATCGCAAGTCATGAGGATGAAAAACAAGACCTTTAGGGTTTAAGAAAACCCTAAAGGTCTAAGTGAATAACAAACTATGAGTACGAGTAATCACAATGGCGCCGAGGCCGCCCTGGCCGAGTGGCGCACCAAAGTCTTAAATCGTTTTCTGGTCGTCATCGTCATCGCTGCTGCACCTGCCCTGGCCCTGGCCATCCAAGCTGTGCTGGCGGTTCCCGGGCAGTGGCCGATTGCCATTCCCTTTAGCGTCGGCTACGTAATCCTGATCGCTCTGACTGCTCTGCGCCAGTTGGATACGCGCCTGCGCGCCTGGGGGCTGATCCTTATCAGTTACGGCGTGGCGGTGGCCAATATCGCCCTGGCCGGATTGAAAGGCACCGGCCCGTGGTATGTCCTCGTCATCCCCACCGTCAGTTTCATCCTGATCGGTGTGCGCTCTGGCATCGTCGCCTCCACTCTCAGCACCCTTCTGCTGGGTGGTTTTTCCCTGGCCTTCCATTTCGGCCTGATCAAAGAGATCGAAACCACCTTCAACATCTGGGCCAATTACAGCGTTGTCCTCTTGCTCCTTTCGGCAACCACCACACTGCTGACGCTCTTTTACCGTTTCCAGGTCGGCCTCATGGAACGGGAACAGCACGCCCGCGCCGGCCTGGCCCAGGCGCGCGGCATGCTGGAACGCACCAATATCAGCCTTGAGATGCGCGTCCAGGCGCGCACCGCCGAACTGGCCGAAGCCACCCGCCATGCTGAATCCGCCGCCCAGGCGTTAGCCATCGCCGATCGTGAGAAAGACACCGCCCTCGCCGAAACCCGCGCCATCATTGACGCGATTGATTATGGCGTCCTCCTCCTGGACGCCAACCTTCACCTGCGCGTGGCCAACCGCGCCGCCCGCTCTTTGTGGGGATTGCCCGAAGAACTGACCAGCCACAGTGCGACCCTGGCCGATTTGATCAACTACAACCGCTATAACGGCCTCTACAACATCCCTGATGATCAGTGGGATGCGTACATCGAAAGCCGCATGCAAGCTGTTCGCCAGGGGGCAGTTGAGACGACTCTCATCCGGCGCGGCGATGGGCGCATCCTCAAATACCGCGCCCAGGTCTTGCCAGGCGGGGGGCGCATGCTCACCTACTTCGATGTCACCGACCTGATGCACCAGAACGAGGTCATGGCAGCCCTGCATGAAACCACTCTGGGCCTGGTCAGCCGTCTCGAACTGACTGGCCTGCTTGAAACGATCGTTAACCGCGCCGGGCAGCTTTTAAACGCGCCGCACGGTTTCATTTACCTGCTCGCTCCTGGCGAAGATGAAATGGAATGCAAGGTCAGCACCGGCAAACTCAGCCACCTGGTGGGGATACGGCGCAAAATGGGCGAAGGACTCTCTGGCAAGGTCTGGCAGAGCAGGCAGCCGATTGTGGTGGATGACTACGATGCCTGGGCCGAACGCGTTGGCATCATTCAATCTGGGTTGGTCAACGCCATGATGGGCGTTCCCATGCTCTCTGGCGATCAAATTGTCGGGGTGATTGGGCTGGCGCATGACACGCCGGCGCGCAACGCCTCGGTAGAGCCAGATAAATCGCGTTCTACAGAACGGGTGTTTACCCCCGAAGATGTGGAACTCTTGCAGCGCTTCGCCCACCTGGCTTCTATCGCCCTGGACAATGCGCGCCTCTACACCGCCACGCAAGAGACTCAGCGCCGCCTGACCGACATTATCAACTTCTTGCCCGACGCCACCCTCGTCATTGACAGAGAAGGCAAAGTCATCGCCTGGAACCAGGCCATTGAAGAAATGACTGGCGTCGCGGCTGCCGATATCTTGGGGAAGGGCAGCTATGAATACGCCATCCCCTTTTACGGCATGCGCCGCCCGATCCTGATTGACCTCGTATTCAAGCCGCAGGAAGAACTGGAAAAGAACTACGCTCACATTCAGCGCCGCGGCAGTGTCCTCATCGGCGAAACATACGTGCCGAGCCTGCGCGGCGAGGCGCACTACCTGTTGGGGACCGCCTCAGTGTTACGCGACTCGCGCGGCAGCACGGTTGGCGCCATCGAAACCATTCGCGACATCACCGAACGCAAACGCGCCGAAGACGCCCTCGCCCAGGCCAAACTCGTCGCCGAAGCCGCCACCCAGGCCAAGAGCGCCTTCCTGGCCACGATGAGCCACGAAATCCGCACCCCGATGAACGCCATCATCGGCATGAGCGGACTCCTGCTCAACACTCCTCTTGACAAACAGCAGCAAGAATTTGCTGAGATCATCCGCGTTAGCGGCGACGCCCTGCTGACGATCATCAACGATATCCTCGATTTCTCCAAAATTGAAGCCGGCAAACTCGACCTGGAATACATGGCCTTTGATCTACGCGAGTGCATGGAAAGCGCCGTCGAAATCCTCGCCGCCCGCGCCGCCGAAAAGAAACTCGATCTTGCCGCCGACATTGCCCCTGGCATCCCATCAGCGATTGTGAGCGATGTCACCCGCCTGCGCCAGATTCTGATCAACCTGCTCAATAACGCCGTCAAGTTTACTGAGAAAGGCGAGGTTGTCCTCAGCGTCACGATGGAGTCGGCGGCGCCTCTGACCCTGCATTTCGCAGTGCGCGATACCGGGATCGGCATCCCCGCCGACCGGCTGCACCGGCTGTTCCAGTCATTCAGCCAGGTAGACACATCCACCACCCGCAAATATGGCGGCACTGGCCTCGGCCTGGCCATCTCCAAACGGCTGGCAGAGATGATGGGCGGGACGATGTGGGTCGAGAGCCAGGTGGGGATGGGAAGTATCTTTCACTTCACCATCCAGACCGAAGCCGCCCAAGTGGAGGCCCGTCCACGTTTCCAGGGGCAGCAGCCAAACCTGGCCGGACGCCGCCTGTTGATTGTAGATGACAATCCCACCAACCGGCGCATTATCGTGCTTCAGACCCGCGATTGGGGGATGATCACCCGTGAAAGTGGATCGCCACGCGAGGCTTTGCAATGGATCGAGCGCGGCGATGCCTTTGACCTGGCGATTTTGGACATGAATATGCCGGAGATGGATGGGCTGCAACTGGCGCAAGAGATTCGCAAGACGCGCGACCGCAAGGCGCTGCCGCTGGTCATGCTCTCCTCGGTCAGCGGACGCGTTCCCGGCGATGAGACGATCGGCTGGGCTGCCTACCTGACCAAACCTCTCAAGCAATCTCAACTCTTCGATCTCTTGGTAAAAACCCTTGTAGAAATCTCCACCCCCACCCTGTCAGAGCCAGGTTCATCTCAAGCCTCCGCCCCGGCAGCGCAAGGGGACTCTCAAGCCGCCGGACGGAAAGAGGCATCGGAGGCTGGTCAAAGAACATCTCGTCCGGCGGCCGCTCTCGACCCCCAGATGGCCATCCGCCACCCGCTGGACATCTTGCTGGCCGAAGACAATACTTTCAACCAAAAGCTTGCCACCCATTTGCTGAAGCAGATGGGCTACCGCACGGATCTGGCTGGCAATGGCCTCGAAACACTGCAGGCGCTCGAACGCCAATCTTACGACGTGGTTTTGATGGATGTGCAAATGCCCGAAATGGATGGTCTCGAGGCCTCGCGCCAGATCTGCGCCCGCTGGCCGCGCGGCAAACGCCCCCACATCATCGCCATGACCGCCAATGCCATGCAAGGCGACCGCGAGATGTGCTTGCAAGCCGGCATGGATGACTACATTAGTAAGCCCATCCGCCCTGCCGAATTGGCCGCCGCCCTGGAGCGCGCCCCGGCCAAGGGCGTTGAGGGATAAGGAATATGCAAATAGATTTCCCTTTTTTACCCTGGCAAGCTTTGCCGCCAAACGCCGCCGCTATTGACCCCTCTCTCAGTCACGAGGAGGCGCTGCAGCGCCTGATCCCTTACGCCAAAAAGCTGCGCTTTCCGCCGGCTATCGAGCGCGCCTACCAGGCTGACTTTCTAGCCAACAACTTCAACTTGCTGCGCAACACCAGCGTTTTCTCACTGCTGGTTTACATTGCGTTTGGGGTAATGGATATCTACGCCATGCCGCTCTCGCTGCACAAGGTGCTGCTGCTCCGGGGAGCAGCCACCCTGATCATGATCGTTTCGCTGATCGTAATGCTGACGGTGCGCCGGGCGCGCCCATACGTCCAATCGCTCTACAGCCTGACCGGACTGATCTCCGCCGCGGCAATTGTCGGGATGGTTGTCGTCAGTGACAAGAACGAGATGGGACACGAACTGTACATGATCGGCGTCATCCTGGTGCTGGCGGCTGTCTACGGCATGGGGCGCATCCATTTCAAATACGCCCTGGGCATCTCTGCCGCGGCGGCGGTCATCTACCCCCTGGCGCGCATCGTCTTCAACGATGTCCTCGCCTCGCCGCAAAGCGCCCTCTTCTTCATGCTGCAAAATGGCTTCCTGGCCGCCAGTTTTGTCATCAGCCTCTTCTCCAGCCTGGCCATGGAACGCTACGACCGGCTGGCCTATCTGCACAAACACATCATCCAGGATCAGCGCGACAAATTGGGTGATTTGCTCAAAGAGACGCAGCAGACGCGCGACGAGGCCGAGGCGGCCCGCTGCCAGGCTGAAACGGCGCGTGATGAGGCGGAGGTCGCGCGCCAGCAGGCCGAGGAAGCGACGCGCGCCAAGAGCGCCTTCCTGGCCACAATGAGCCACGAGATCCGCACTCCCATGAACGCGATCATCGGGATGAGCAGCCTGCTGCTAAACACCAACCTCGACCCGCAGCAGACCGAATTCGCCGAAATCATCCGCGTCAGCGGCGACGCCCTGCTGACGATCATCAACGATATCCTCGATTTCTCCAAAATCGAAGCCGGCAAACTCGACCTGGAAACGGCCCCCTTTGACCTGCGTGAGTGTATGGAGAGCGCAGTGGATCTGCTCGCTACCCGCGCCGAGGAAAAGAAGCTCGACCTGGCGCTCGAAATTGCCCCGAATACCCCGGCCGGCATTCTGGGCGATGTGACGCGCCTCCGGCAGATCTTGATCAACCTCCTCAATAACGCGGTCAAATTCACCGAAAAAGGCGAGGTGGTGCTTGGCGTGGCAGTGGAGAAAGATGGGGGGGACAAGAAGAGCGAACTGAGCAGTGGGAAAGAGGGCGACCAGCCGGCTTCGTCTATGACGCTGCACTTCACGGTGCGCGATACCGGGATCGGCATTCCCCCCGACCGGCTGAACCGGTTGTTCCAGTCCTTCAGCCAGGTGGACGCATCCACAACCCGCAAGTATGGCGGCACCGGCCTGGGACTGGCCATCTCCAAGCGCCTGGCGGAGATGATGGGCGGTAAGATGTGGGTTGAGAGCCAGCCCGGCGCCGGCAGTATCTTCCAATTCACCATTCAGACCCGCCCGGCTGCGCTGGAAAGGCTGCCTCGCTGGCAGGCGCAGCCGGTTAGTCTGGCCGGGCAACGGCTGTTGATCGTAGACGATAATCCCACCAACCGGCGCATTCTGATGCTGCAAAGCGCTGGCTGGGGCATGCGCGGGGAGGAGACCGATTCGCCGCGCGAGGCGCTTGAATGGCTGAAGCGTGGGGAACACTTTGATCTGGCGATATTAGATATGCACATGCCAGAGATGAATGGGGTACAATTAGCGCAGGCAGCGCGCGATCTGCCGGCTTGCAAGGACCTGCCGCTGGTGATGCTTTCCTCCCTCGGTGGGCGTCCAACCACGGAGGATGGCGTTCGCTGGGCGGCTTACCTGACGAAGCCCATCAAGCAATCGCAGTTATTTGATATTCTGGTCGAAATCCTGGGCCAGAAGATCACGGAAAAAGAAAGTGACGAGAAACAAGAAACGCTTGCTACCCAGAGCCGGCCGAACACTGGCGCAGCCGGGGAGCGAGAACCGTCGCGCGCTGCGGCGCGGCGCGAGGCGTCTCGTCCGGCGGCCGCCCTGGATGCTCAGATGGCCGCCCACCATCCGCTGGCCATCTTGCTGGCCGAGGATAATACCTTCAACCAAAAACTCGCTACCCACCTGCTCAAACAGATGGGCTACCGCGCCGACCTGGCGGCCAACGGGATGGAAGCCATCCAGGCTGTTGAACGCCAGCCTTACAATGTCATTCTGATGGACGTTCAAATGCCTGAGATGGACGGGCTGGAAGCCTCGCGCCAGATCTGCGCCCGTTGGCCGCGCGGCGAACGCCCGCACATCATCGCCATGACGGCCAATGCCATGCAAGGCGACCGCGAGATGTGCTTGCAGGCCGGCATGGATGACTACATCAGCAAGCCTATTCGTCCCGCTGAACTGGCCGCCGCCCTTCAGCGCGCGCCATCCAGCGCCACAAGATTGATCTCGTCTGTTCAATTGGCCAGTGTAAAAAGCACTCTGACAGAAATGGAGCCATAAACTATGACCGACCCCATTGTAGACCCAGAAGCATGGGAAACGATGAAGGCCATCACCGACCCGGCCTTCATGATCGAACTGATTGACGTTTACCTCAGCGACAGCCCCGATCTGATTGACCAAATGCAGCGCGGATTTGCTGCGAGCGATATTGACGTTGTCCGCCGCGCGGCGCACTCGCTTAAATCCAACAGCGCCAGTTTCGGCGCCAACCGCCTGGCTGACGCCTGCCGCGATCTAGAAATGCTGGCAAAAGGCAACACTCTGCAAGGCGCCGATCCCCTCATCGCTCGCGTGGCGGCAGAGTATGAAGCCCTGGCTCCCTTCTTGATGGAGCAAAAAAATGAATTCGAATGATCCCCTGCTCCGCCAGAACACCGGGCCCGGCCACATCCTGGTGATTGACGACAACAAAATGATGCGCCTCCTGCTGGCGCGCGGGTTAGAGCAGCAAGGACACACGGTGGTGATGGCCGAAAACGGGCGGCGCGGCCTGGAACTGCTGCGCGCCCAATCTTTTGACATCGTGCTGCTTGACATCGAAATGCCCGAAATGAACGGCTACCAGGTGCTGGAAGCGATCGCCAACGACCTCAAATTGCGCGAAATCCCCGTCATCATGACCTCCTCGCTGGATGAAATCAATGGGGTGGCGCGCTGCATCGAGATGGGGGCGGAGGATTATCTCTTCAAACCCCTCAATCCTATCCTGCTGCGCGCCCGGATTGTCTCCAGCCTGGAGAAAAAGCGCCTGCGCGATCAGCAGCGCCAGATGATCCGCCGCTTTGCCACCAGTGAGGTCGCTGACGAACTGCTCGCCAAGGGCTTCTCTCTCGGCGGGCAGGTGATCGAAGCCACCGTCATGTTCTCGGATGTCCGCAGCTTCACCACCCTCACCGAATCCCATCCCGCCAGCGAGATCATCGAACTGCTCAACAACTATTACTCCCTCATGTTCGAAGCCATCAATGGCCAGGGCGGGGTCGTGAACCAGATCATTGGGGATGGCATCATGGCGCTGTTCGGTGCGCCGACCCCCTTGCCAGAGGCGCCCAAAGCGGCGGTGCGCGCCTCGCTTGAAATGGTCGAGATGATTGACTTATTCAATCAGCAGCAGGCAGTATTGGGCGGCATCCAGATCAAGATCGGGGTGGGAATCGCCACCGGGCAGGTGGTCGCCGGCTACACCGGCACCATGCAGCGCGCCACCTACACCTGCATCGGCGATACAGTGAACCTGGCCGCCCGCCTGGAGTCCTACACCAAAACGCTGCTGAAGCCCATCCTGATCGAGGAAAACACCCGCCAGGCCATCGGCGATATGGTCGAGGTCATTGACCATGGCCCGGCCGAACTGAAAGGCAAGACGCGCACGGTGAATGTCTACAGTGTGCCGGTCGGACAGACAGCCAGGTCGTGAGGTGGGCTGCCTGTAGGGTAAAATTCGGCTTGCCGCTTCAATGAGCAGCACATCCAGCGGCAGGACAGCTTTAAGAAACAGCCTCCATTTTGAACTGGCAAGGATGGCTTGTTATCGGATTCATTTTTTGAAAGTAGTATAATTCTATTATCTACAGAACTTAACCGTGCGCGATACTTTATCCCTAAAACAGCCGATTCAGGAAAGGTAGAAAATGCCAGTACGATACTCGATAGACCCGACGTTAAACCTGATGTACTTTCTGGTCTACGGGCGCGTCAGTGCACAAGATCTTGCGGAGATCGAGCGCCGCCTGGCGACAGATCCGCTCCGGCGACCTGAAATGCTCTCGATTGCGGACATGCTGTATGTACAGGAATTGAGTTTCGAGGTGACTGATATACGCAGGTGGGTTGAACACCTGGGTCAACTCACCAAAAGCGGTTCAGAAAGCGACGAAGCCGGATTAATGATTGCTATTTTGTGGGAGAGTTCGTTCGCCGAGACATTTTCTCAAATGCTCATGTTGATGGCCCTGGATTTTACCATCGGCGTCAAAAGTTTCACCTTATTGGAGGAAGCTTTGACGTGGATGAAATTGACTGAAGCGCAGGAAAGAATCCTTGCCATTCGCAGTCAACTGCTGCAAGAAGCCGCCCCCAATCACAAACGCTGATCATCTCTACGCAAATGCACAAACTGTTGATCCAAAAAAGCCTCGATTTCTTCGCCTGGTTAAACCAGCCCAGCGCGGCGCTTGTCCATTTCAAAGAGCGACAAAAGGCTCAACTGACGATGCGCATCGCGCTGCTGTTAGGCATTCTATTTGGCGTCAGCGCCGGCGTTGGGGCGACAGATACTTACAAGTCTCTCACCGCCGTCCTTTTTCCGATCGCAATGCTGATCGTTTATGGACTGGCGCGCACGCGTTATTATGAATGGGCCGCCTTTCTGCTGACTACCGTAGTGGCAGCGCTCGGATTTTTATTTGCCTATTCCAGCGCAAACCCGGCTGTCAGTCTGTTATCCTTTTTGAGCCTGGCTTTCGTCCTGGGGAGCGCACTGCTGAATGTATGGCTGCAGTTGGCGTTTTGCCTGTTCAGCAGCCTCCTGGCCGCGCTTTCGCCGATCTTTCTTCCATCCCTTACCCCAAAACTGGCGCAGCAAACCAGCGGCGATTTGCTGACTTTGGGCCTTTTAATCGCGTTGATCACCCAATTTCGCAGCCGCCTGGAGCAAAAGTTGTTGAGCGAGGCCGAGGCCACCAATGCCAACCTACAAAAACTCCTGGTCACGATGGAAGACCATATCACTGAGCGCTCACAGGCGGCCGAGGCGGCGCGCGCTCAGGCAGAAAGCGCCCGGATTGAAGCCGAGGCGGCGCGCAAAGACTTTGAGATCCAGGTCTGGCTGGCGACTGGTCAGACTCAATTATTGGATGCGCTGCGCGGCGAGCAGACCATCACCCAATTGACAAACAATGTCCTCACACAGTTATGCCGTTATAGCGGGGCGCAGGCCGGCGCATTGTTCTTGTTAGACGAAAAAACTTTAACCCTGAGCGGGACTTACGCCTACACCCCACGCCCCGATTTCAGCAGCACATTCGACCTGGGCGAAGGATTTATCGGACAGGCTGCGCTGGATAAGAAAATTATTGTGGAGACCATTCCATCCGAGTCCATGATCATCTCCACCGGCCTGGTGAAAATTCCTGCCCGCCAGATAGCCATTATCCCATTTTACATGAATGAAAAAGTGATCGGCGTGATCGAATTGGCCACCCTGGGCGAATTCACCGCCAGTCACCTTGAATTGTGGCGCCGCGTTTCAGAAACCCTGGGGACTGCTTTCAATACCGTGCAGACTCGCCAACACCTGGCAGCGCTGATGGCTTCTCACCAGGCAGACTCAGATTAATCAAGCACCTCCCCGGCCGGCCAATCGGCATCCGCCAGGTGTTTTTCGACAAAAGATTGGACGATCGGGTAATAAGGTCTCTCGCGCAGCGGGATGGATCTCCACAAGAAATTTCGCGCGGCGTAAAACCGCGTTTGGGCAATATCCTCTTTCACTCCTGAGCGCAATCCAACGCTTCTTGCTCCAATTTCAGCCCACGCCGGATGAGATGCTCGATCACCGCGCCGACATCCGCCAGTTCGCTGCGCTGCAGCAGGCTCTTGAGATGGCGTTCGTCGCCGCGCGTCAAAGGACGGGAAAGATGGGCATACGCCTCGAAATCGGCGATCCCCATACGGTAGGGCTGAATGCGCCGGCTGACCTGGCGGCGCAACTGGCTCAAGATATTGAAGCCGCCGTAATCGAGATCGGCCCATAAGTACAGCGGGATCGCTTCAGGAATGAGGCGCAAAACGCGGCGCACGGAGGGCGAGGGGTTGCCCATTGTACAAAGAACGGCATAACGGCCGGCCTGCAAACGCGTAAATTCATGAAAAGTGGTGAGGTTTTCAATGCACAACACCGCCGCTGCGCCTGGGCCCACGCGCCCGGCGTAGACTTCCACCGCCCTCACTTCGGGCGTCTGAACGGCGGAAAAGCCAACCGAAGGACTGAAGCCGCCCAGGCTGAGAATCTCGCCGCCGGCGGTGGTCAACTGCCAGCCGCCGGCCAGGTGGAGATAGCCAGGGTTGGCGACCAGGTTAAGCTCGCGCAGCAGTTCCTCCGCCAGGAGCGCCTTCCATTGGGGATTGGCGCGCCGCGCCAGGCGCAGCAGCGCCGGCTTAAGTTCATCGAAGCGCTTGCTGTTATTAAAAACGCGCACGCTGAACACACGATAGGGCGTCTCGCTTTGCAGATCGGGCAGGGCCGCCAGCAAGGTCAGCAAGTCCAGGTTTAAGCCGGAATCGCTCAAGCTGAAGGGCGAGGGCGATTTGCCGGCGCGCAGCTGGCCCAACACCCCGCGCAGGGCGGCGGCGCGCCAGTCATCCGGCGGGAAGCGAAAGCGCTCGGCCAGCAGCAGACTTTCGAGGCGGGCGCGAACATCGCCCAGGGGAACGCGGCCGAGCAGTTCATACAGGCGGGGGGCGTGTTCTGGCGAAAGCGTCGCGGCGGACAGCAGGTGGCCGCGCTCACCGGGCAGCCAGGCGAGGCGCAGCAGGTCGGCGCGTTCCAGCACTTGCAATTGTTCGTTGGTCAGCAAGCGCGGGGTGGGGTCGGTTTGGGAGAAATAGGCCGGCAGAGGCAGGTCGCTCAATGCTACCTTGAGCGGACGCGGCGCTTTGGGCAGCGCCGGCGGCGCGTCTTCCGGGCTGCGTTTGGCGCGCTGCTCCAGCTTATCGAGCAGAGTGTTCAAGATCAGCGCCACATCGGCGGAGGGGGTGAAAGAAATCTCCATTTTTAGATTTTTGCTTCCTCGCCCTCCGCCGCCCGCGCCGCCTCGCTGCGCTCAATTTTGACGACAAAAGCGTGGCTGCCATTGCGCCCCACCGTACAAATCGTATCCACAAAGGGCAGCAGCGCGCCGGCCTTGTCGGGCGGGGTCGCCAGCAGCACCTGCAAGCCAGCCTCGCGCATAAACTGGAGGGCGCTGGCGGTGCGCGCAGTGTCCATTTTGCCAAAGGCCTCATCGAAGATCGCCAGGCGGATGGTGTCGGATGGGCGCGGCTGATTGAGGCGGTACGCCTGAGCAAACGAAGCGGCCATCGCCACATAGAAGGGGGTGGTGGTTTCGCCGCCGCTCTTCTTGGCGTTAATCTGGCTCAACAGGGCGCGGTCATTGTTGGGATAGTGGATGCGAATGTCGTATTGCAGGTAAGAGCGGTAATCTTGCAGCTCGCGCAGTTCGGCGGCGACCGTTTCGCTGCTCTGGTTGTTGGCCGTCAGGCGCTCCAACAGCAAATCCCAGGCCTGTTGGTGCTTCTGGCGGAAACCCGCATCGAGCAGCGAGGCGCCCAGCACGGTCTGGCTGTCCATCACCATCTCGTACATGGCGCGCAAACCGGGGGCCGGCTGAGTGATGAACTCGTACCGCTCGCCGCCAAAGCGCAGTTGAGCCAGGGTGCTGTTGAGATAAGCCAACTGCTGGCGGGCCTCTTCGATCTGTTCCCGCAGGCGGTGGATGAAGTTTTCGACCAGTTCCTGTTCCGCCAGAGCGCGCTGGCGGGCGATCTGCGCCTCATACTGCGGCAGTTCGGAGTTGACCAGTTTGTCGCGCTCCGTCATATAGCGCGCGGCGGACTCGGTCTCATCGTAGCCGAAATCGTAGCGCAAGGAATAAGCCTGCTTGGCCTCGCGCAAGCGGTCGCGGTTGCGCGCCTCGGCGCTCTGGTGTTCCGCCTCGTAGCGCCCGGCGTTTTGCAAAATGACCTCGGCCGGCTGGCGTTCCAGGCGGCGCAGGTATTCTTTGTCAATCTCAGCGCGCAGATCGGCTTCAACCGCCTCCGCGGCGAGAAAAGCTTCGGCGGATTGGATGGCCTGATCGATCGCCCGCTCCAGGCGGGGCAGTTCGCCCTCGCTGAGGCTGCGGGCATCGGCGTCCAACCCACCGATCTTGCGCTCCAGCGCGCCGGTCTCGGTCTGCAAGCGGGCATACTCAGCCTGCAGCCGCTCGACCTCGGCCCGCAAGACTTCCGCCGCCCCCAGGTCCAGGCTGCTCAATTCCGCCGCCAAAGAGTCGCGCAGCGCCTGGCGACCGGGCAGGACGGCGAGGCCATCCAGGGCATGCTCCAACTCGATCAGGGGGCGGATTTTCTCGCTGGTGAGCGCCAGGCGCTGCCGCAAAGCGCTGTCTTGCGCCTGCAGCGCCGCCATTTCCGCCGCGATCTCATCCAGGCGTTTTTGACGGCTCTCGATCTGCCGCGGGGCGGCGCGTTCGCCGATGAACCAATGGCTGTAGACCTGGGGATTGAGATGGCTGTCGGTGTAGTTGCGGCGCACAAAACACTCGCGGGTAATGGCGGTGCGGTGCGGGCGGAGCGCCTCGAGCGTATCGCATTTGACATAGCCGCCGAGCAGCAGATCAACATAGGCCCGCGCCGCGGGATGGGCGGCGGCGACTTCGGAGGCCAGGGACGCGCCGCGGGAGGGCAGGGAGATGCGCTCAGCCAGGATGCGCTCAGTATCCAACAGGGCGACGCCGTGCAGATTATCTTTGTGGCGGCGTTCGCGGTAGAGGCGCATGGCGGCCGCATAACGCGCCGGCGGGACGAGCAAAGTGAAGCGGTTAAAGCCCAACACCCCTTCGACGGCATCCTGCCAGGCAGGGTCAGGGATGTTCAGCACAGTGCAGAGAAAGACCACCTCGTCGCTGGCCAGGCCCAATTCGGCGCGCAGCAAGCGGCGCAGGCGGCTGGCTTGCGGCGCTTCGCTTTCATAGCTGACCTCCCGATCGCCCGTGCGCAGCTTGCGAATTTCGTCCTCGAGGTGGGCGGCTTCCTGGCGCAGGACGGCGGACTTTTCAGCCAGGATCGCCTGTTCCCGCGCAAAGCCATCCGCCAGGGTCTGCAAGCTGGCCTCGTAGTCCGCCAGGGTCCTCTTATCCGGCAAACGGCCTTCTGGCAGAGGCGCGAGAAAGCTTTCGACGGCGGACGGCAGCGGACGCTGCCCGGCCAGGAGCAGGGCCTGCAATTTTTGCGCATCGGCGCGCTCCTGCCTCAGGGCGCGCCCTGCCTCGCCCTGGCGCTGGCGCAGGACAGCCAGTTCGGCGTCCAGCGCGGCGATTTTTTGGCGCAGATCGAGCGCCTTGAG
>CAIQJJ010000915.1 GCA_903872065.1 uncultured Anaerolineales bacterium
GAAATCCATCTGCCCTTAGCTCTTGTGCAATATCTTCTTCAAGAACTGGCCGGTGAAACTGGCTTCCACCTGCGCCAGGTCTTCCGGCGTCCCCTCCGCCACCACATAGCCGCCCGCCTCGCCGCCCTCCGGGCCGAGGTCAATCACCCAGTCCGCCGTCTTGATCACGTCCAGGTTATGCTCAATCACAATCACCGTATTGCCGGCGTCCGTCAGGCGGTGCAGCACATCCAACAGCTTTTGAATATCGGCGAAATGCAGGCCGGTCGTTGGCTCATCCAGGATATAGACCGTGTCGCCGGTGGAGACGCGCGCCAGTTCCTTGGCCAGTTTGACGCGCTGCGCCTCGCCGCCGGAGAGCGTGGTGGCGGCCTGTCCGAGCTTGACATAACCCAGTCCCACTTCGGCCAGCGTTTGCAAAATGCGCCTGACCTCCGGCACATTGCTGAAGAAAGCCAGCGCCTCATCTACATCCATCTCCAACACCTCGGAGATATTCTTGCCCTTGTAGCGCACTTGCAGCGTCTCGGCATTGAAGCGCGTCCCCTTGCACACATTGCAAGTCACCCAAACGTCCGGCAAGAAGTGCATCTCGACCATCTTTTTACCATGCCCGCGGCAGGCCTCGCAGCGCCCCCCCTTGACATTGAAACTGAAGCGCCCACCCTTGTAGCCGCGCGCTTTGGCCTCCGGCGTCAGCGCAAACAGATCGCGGATGGCCGGCATCACATCCACATAGGTCGCCGGGTTCGAGCGCGGCGTGCGCCCGATGGGCTCTTGCGTGATGTTAATGACCTTATCAATATGTTCAATGCCCTCGATCGCCTCGTGCTTGCCGGGCTTCTCTTCGGCGCGGTGCAAAATTTGCGAGAGCGCCGGGCGCAGGGTTTGCGCCACCAGGGAGGATTTGCCGCTGCCTGAAACTCCGGTGACACAGGTGAACAGTCCTAGCGGAAAACGCACCGTCAGGTTCTTCAGGTTGTTTTGCCGCGCCCCCACCACGCTCAACCACTTGCCATTCGTCGGACGCCGGCCGCTCGCGGTGAGCGGTTCGCTGCTGGCGGCCTGGTTCGGGCGGGCGACGATCAAATCCCCGCGCAGGTACTTGCCGGTGAGCGACTGCGGATTGGCGCAAATATCCGCCGGCGCGCCGGCCGCCACCACCCAGCCGCCATTGACCCCCGCCCCCGGCCCGAGGTCAACGATCCAGTCGGCGATCTGCATGGTTTCCTCGTCATGCTCCACCACCACCACCGTATTGCCCAGGTCGCGCAGGCGCTCCAGCGTATCCAGCAAGCGTTTGTTGTCGCGCGAATGCAGGCCGATGGACGGCTCGTCCAATACGTACAAAACGCCCACCAGTCCACAGCCGATCTGCGACGCCAGGCGGATGCGCTGGCCTTCGCCGCCGGAGAGGGTCGGGGCGGGGCGATCCAATGACAAATAATGCAGCCCCACGTTGACCAGGAATTGCAGGCGCTCGTTGATCTCTTTCAGCACCTCTTCGGCGATCTGCAACTGCTCGGCGTCTAAGACCGGCCACAGCGCCTCCACCCATTGCAGCGCCTCGCCGATCGTCAACCCGGTCACATCCGTCATACTGCGCCCCCCCACCGTGACGGCGGCGCTCTCCGGGCGCAGGCGCTGCCCCTTGCAGACCGGGCAGGGCTGCTGGCTCATGAAGCTCGCATACCACTGCCGCGTCCACTCCGACTGCGTCTGCTTGTAGCGGCGCTTGATCGAATTGAACTCACCCTCAAAAGTGGATTCGTTCTGACCGGTGGCGCGCTTGTTTTCCCAGCGCCAGACAATTTTCACCCCGCCGTACATTAGCGCCTGGCGGGTGGCTTCGGGTAGATCGCGCCAGGGGGTATCCAGCGTGCCGCCAAGCGTATTCACAATTTGCTGCGCCACCTGCACCGCCCCGCCCTTTTTCTTGCTCAACTGCCCCCATGGGCGAAAGC
>CAIQJJ010000916.1 GCA_903872065.1 uncultured Anaerolineales bacterium
ATTGGGTAATCGCCCCTGGCCTCATTCCTGGGAATGGGAATCTCGAACTTGGTTTCCCTGAGCGTGCTGGGGATTGTGCGCGTGACCTACCATGTGGATTCGGTATATGAATTATTTTTGCAAATGCGCCTGTTGATCGGGTGGATCTTGGGCGGCGGACTGCTGGTCGGCGCGGGGGTTGGCTTGTGGCTGGCCTTGAGCCTCAGCCGTCCGCTGCAAGGCGTGACAACCGCCCTGTATGACCTGGCGTCTGGGGCGCGCAGCGATCCTCTGCCAGAGCTCGGCCCGACCGAACTGCGCGAGCAGGCGCGCGCCGTGAATTACCTGGTGCAGCGCTTGCACAGTTTGGAACAGGCGCGCCGCCAACTGCTGGCCAACCTGGTGCACGAATTGGGACGCCCGCTCGGCGCGCTGCGCTCCGCCATTCACGCCCTCTCCAAAGGCGCGGCGCAGGACGCCCAACTGCTGCACGACCTGACTGTGGGTATGGATGAGGAGACGATCCGTTTGCAGCGTGTGGTGGAAGACCTGGCTCACTTGCATGACCGCGACCTGGGCGCTTTTGAGCTGCAGCGCGAATCTTTGCCCTTGCACGATTGGCTGCTCAAGGTTTTATCGCCCTGGGAGCAGGCGGCGCAGGAAAAGCATTTGCGTTGGGAAGTGGCCCTGCCAGCCGAACTGCCGACGATCCAGGCCGACCCACTGCGCCTGGCGCAGGTGATCGGCAACTTGACGGATAACGCCATCAAGTACACTCCCTCTGGAGGCGCGGTGGCGATCTCGGCCGGCCAGGAAGGCGACCAGGTTTGGCTGCGCATTGCCGACGGTGGGCCGGGCATCTCGCCGGAGGAGCAGGGATTGATCTTTACCCCGTTTTATCGCGGCGGGCAGGGGCGGCGCATCAAGCAGGGGATGGGCCTGGGTCTGAGTATTGCCCGCGACCTGGCTGAGGCGCATGGCGGGCGGATTGCTTTACAAAGCGCCCCTGGCCAGGGCAGCCAGTTTATCTTGTGGCTGCCCTTAAACTTGCCATAAGGTTGTCGCAAACTGGCGATAAAGACGCCGGGGGAAAGCGGGGGTATCCTATAGGGCGTAGCAAGGAAAAAAATACCAGCCTTGCTCGGAGGTAAAAATGAAAACGCTTAAACAAACAACTTACTTGGTTTTGATTGTGCTGCTGCTCTCTGCCTGCGGCGCGCAACCGTCCTTCAGCCTCAGCCTGGGCGGTTTATCGAATTTACTCCATTCTTCTGCCAGATCGGCAGACAGATCGGCAGACAGATCGGCGGCCCCAGCCGCTCAACCGACGGCGACGCCAAACAGCCCCCAGGCGAGCTTGCCCGCGAATGCGGCCGGCTTGTTGGCGGCTTACGAAGGGGTGTTGGAAAATGTTTATACCCAGGTCAGCCCTTCCGTGGTCAATATCCGCGTGGTGCAAAAGCAAAGCGCGGCCTCGGCCCTGGGACAGCTTCCCTCAGATTCCTCGCAGGATGGCAGTCCACAGTACAGCCAGGGGCTTGGCTCCGGCTTCGTCTGGGATGCCAGCGGCCATATTGTCACCAATAACCATGTGGTGGATGGGGCGGATAAGATCGAGGTTACTTTTGCCGATGGGACGACTCTGCCGGCGACCCTGGTCGGCGCCGACGCCTACAGCGACCTGGCGGTGATCAAGGTGGATGCCTCCGCTGATCTGCTGCATCCGGTGCAGGTGGCTGACTCAACGCAGGTCAAGGTGGGCGAACTGGCGATTGCCATTGGCAACCCCTTTGGTCTGGAAGGTACGATGACGGTGGGCATTATCAGCGCCCTGGGACGCACCCTGCCCGCCAGCGATGGCTCCACCACTGGCCCGGCTTACTCCATCCCGGATGTGATCCAGACCGATGCGCCGATCAACCCTGGCAACTCCGGCGGCGTGCTGGTCAATGACCTGGGGCAGGTTGTCGGCGTCACCGCAGCGATTGAATCGCCCGTGCGCGCCAACGCCGGCATCGGCTTTGCTATCCCTTCGGCCATCGTGAGCAAGGTTGTCCCCGCCTTGATCGAAAAAGGCAGCTACGAGCATCCTTACCTGGGCATCAGCGGCGGCAACCTGACGCGCGACATCGCCAAAGCGATGGGCCTGACTGAGACTCAGCGCGGCGTCCTGGTAGCGACAGTGGTGGATGGCAGCCCGGCGGCGGCGGCCGGCTTGCGCCCCAGCCAGGATACGACCACAGTAGATGGACAGCAGCTCCCAATCGGCGGCGATGTGATTACCGCCATCAATGGCCAGGCCATCGTCAGCATGGACGACCTGATCGCTTACCTGAACGATCAGACTGAGGTTGGGCAGCAGGTGAAGCTGACGGTACAGCAGTCCCCCTCGACCAACCCGAAAGCCGCGAAAGGTACCTGGCTTGGCATCCTGGGCGCTCAACTGACCCCGGAGATTGCCACCGCGATGAACCTGAACGGTGAACAGCAGGGCATCCTGGTGGTGCAGGTAGAACCCAACAGTCCCGCGGACGAGGCCGGCCTGCTCGGCAGCACAAAAGAAGCGACGATCAATGGTGAGAAGGTCATGGTGGGCGGCGACGTTATTACGGCGCTGGATGGCAAGACCATCGCCACGTTGGAGCAGCTTCGCAGTTTGCTGCGCACTTACCAACCGGGCGCGGAGGTGAAGCTTAGCCTGCTGCGCAACGGTGAGACCCTGGAAAAATCCGTTACGCTGGCTGAACGCCCCAGCCAACTTCCCTAAATAATCCTGGACGATCCTCCTCCGCGTGATCCTCTCCAACCTGGCAGCAGATTGGGGAGGATTTTTTTTAGATCATGTACAACTCAGCAGAGTCGCCCGGCAGGTGGATTGGCTGATCCAATGCGATGCTTTGGCCGCTGAACAACCCACGCGCCGTTCCTGAAGCCTGCAAGCGAACGGTGCACGGCTCTTTGGCGCGATTGAGCAGCATGATGAAGCGCGGCCCCTGGGAGTCGCGCAGCACATCCATACGCACCTGCCCGGCGGCGGAGATGCCCAGTGTGGGGGAGACCCCGCCCGCCGCGGCGGCTTTGGCGAGCAGCTCGTGCAGCCCGGACGCGTCTTTGCGCCCGCCCTGTCCCACGTTTGTCCCACAGTAAAAAACCATCCCCTGGCCCACCTTTTTCGAGACCAGGCACGGAACGCCCGCCTCGAATGTTCCCTCGACGGCGCAGTCTTGTCCGCCGAGGATGGCGTAGCGCGCCGCGCCCCACAATACATTCCCGCTGGCCAGGCGGATCGGGTAATACTGCCCGCCGGATGTGCCAAATTCGGCCAGCGCCTTTTTGACATCCTCACTGGCCGCGCCCTGGAATGCTTCGGCAACCTCCAGCTTGAGATGGTAGGAGGAGGTGCTGTCCAGTTCGCGCAGCCCAAAGGCCTCGGCCAGCCCACAGCCCGGCAGGAGACGGCTGTGCCTCCCGTTCGTGGCGTTGTAGCCGCCCAGGTGCGCCTCGCTGAACAGCACCCCGCCCGCCTCAACCCAGGCTTGCAGTTGGCGCGCTTCTGCTTCTGTCAGGTAGTAGGGCGAGGGCAGGATGAGCAGTTTGAGACCGTCCAGTTCGCCGCGCGCCAGCCCCTCGCCGCTGACATAGCGGAAGCGATAGCTGCGCCAGTAACAGGCCTGGATGTAAGCCTCAAGGCTTTCGCTGAGCGCCTGAAAGTTGCCATGAATGGCGAAGTGGAAGATCTCGTTCTTGCGCGATTTCCAGATGCCCACTTCGGCCGGCGGTGGGTTGGCGGCCAGCAGCGCTTCGCTCAACGGGGAGATTGTGCGCCAGAAGGAAGCAATGGCCGGCGTCACCGGGCGGTCGCTGCCATCCGGCGCAACCAGTCCCCAGGCCGGCGACTCAAAGCCCAGTGTTTCCGGGCGATACTGCCAGAACAGGAAGCCCTTGATGCCCAGCCCGATCTGCGGCAGAAAGTCTTTGAGCAGGTCGGACAGTCCCAGGATGCGCTGGTGTATATGTGTCATGCCATAGTTGACGTGGCTTTCGACGTTGTAACACACCTTGCCGCGCGCCGCGGATAGCACCTGGGTCGCCCAATCGGGCGCGCCGTTCATGGTCGCTGCAAAGACATCGCACAGATCGGCCAGGGCGAAGTCGTCCGCTGCGCAGCTGACCGGATTAAAGGGCGACAGCGTGTTCGGGACGACGTGCAGGTAATGGACGCGCTGCGGATCGCCTTGGCGCGTCAGCGCCAGCCGCCAGGCGGCCTCGTTGGTCATCGTGTCAATGTGAAACTCGCGCCAATCCACAAAGTCCAGGATGGTGTGCGGGTCGCGCGGCATTTCCACTTGCGGCCAGTCTTCGTAGCAGCGTCCCCAGGCGCGGTTGAGATCGTCCAGCGTGGGGTATTTGGCTTGCAGCCAATCCAGGAAAGCGGCGCGGCAGTGGGCGCAGTAGCAGACCAGGGTTGGCGTGCTGGCGCTGCGCTGCGGGAAGCAAATTTCCGGCTCGTTCCAAACGTCCCACATAGCCAGCGCCGGGTGGGGCGCGAAATGCTCGACGGTCGCCGCCAGGAACTTCTGGCGTTCCAGCCGCGCCGCCGGGTGGTTGTAACACGGCCCGGGATGCCCGCCAAGCTGCCGGTGCGCCACGGTGTAAGGCTCGACCACCTGCCCGTTGTTCATGATCTGTTTGGCGTCGGGATAGCGCTCGAACAGCCAGGGCGGGGCGACATCAAAGATGGTGTTGATCGTCACTTGCAGGTGATTTTCGTGCGCCAGGGCCATCAACTGGTCTACATCATCGAAGACAAAGCGGTCGTTAAGGCGGTGCGCCCAGCGCCACTGCACCCAAAGCTTGACCGAGTTGAAGCCCAGTTCACGCATGCGGCGCAGGTCGCCGGCCCAGCATTCAGATTCAGGGGTGGGGGCGCGGTAATATTGCGCGCCAAAAATGAAGGGGAGATGGGTTGTAGGAGTCATAAGTTGGATGATTTACTGAAATGAGTTCCCCGCCGTTACTTTTAAAACCATCAGCGTCAGGTCGTCCGACGGGTACTCGCTGGCCGAGAAAGCGTTCACCGAATCGTCAATCGCCTCCAGCATGGCGTTGGCCGAGGAAGTGTCCGCGGCATGGACGACCAGGTGCAGGCGCTCCTCGCCGTACATTTCACCCTCCGGCGAGAACGATTCGGTGACGCCATCGGTGTATAGAATGAGCAGGTCGCCTACCCCCAGGCTCAGGCGCTCCTCGCGAATGCGCGTCCCCTCTTCGATGCCCAGCGCCATGCCGCAGCGCGGCAGCGCCTCCACCGCCGAAAGCGGCTCGCCCTCCGCCGCCTGGCTGCGGCGCACCAGAGGCAGGTTATGGCCGGCGTTGGCGTAGAGCAGTTCGCGCCCATTGGCAGACAGCACCACATAGACCGCGGTGACAAACATGCCGTTGCGTACATCCGGCGCGAGCAGGTTATTAACCCGCTCCAGCACCCTGGCTGGCGAAGTTTCTTCCTGGGCGGTGGCGCGGATCAAGGTGCGCATCAAGGTCATGATCAGCGCCGCCGGCATGCCCTTGTCGGCCACGTCGGCGATGACCAGCCCCAGGCGGCCATCGGCAAATTCGATCACATCGTAGAAATCGCCGCCCACCTGGTGCGCTGGCCGCCAGCGAGCGTCAATCTCCAGGCCGGGCCGTGTGGGCAGTTTGTCAGGCAAAAAGGTGCGCTGGATTTCGCGCGCCAGTTGCAGATCGCGCTCCAGGCGCTCGCGCTCCAAGACCTCTTTTTGCAGGCGGTCATTCTGGATCGCCAGCGACACTTGCTGCGAGATGCCGGTGACGATCTCCAGCCGCCGCTCGCGAATGCTGCCGGAGGCCCCGCCCGGCGACGCGCTCTCCTGCGCTAACAGCACGCCCAGCGGCTTGCCCTTTACCGAGAGCGGGAAGGCCAGCAGCAGGCAGCAGTTCTCACGCAGCAGGGCGCGCTCAAAGCCGGTCGCTTGTTTCGCCGGCAGCGCCGCCTCCAATTGCGGCCAGAGCATCTCGCCAGGGACATCCGCCTCCGCCGGTGGGTTGACCGCGGCGTAAGCCAATTGATCATGCTCGCGCGCCAGGTCCAGCAGCGGGAACATCCCACCGGCGAGGGGCTGCGCCTTGAAGCTTTCCTCTGCCTGGCGGTCGAGGCCATAGCTGCGGAACAGGCGGTATTGGGCATGACCTTCCTCCCACAGGAAGATTGCAGTGCGCTCGACCCCCACCAGCATGGGCGTGATGCGCACGATCGTGTCCAGCATTTCGCCCAGGTCGTTCAGGCTGACCACCGCTTGGGCCACTTGCAGCAAGGCGACCGAGACATAGGCCTCTTCGCGCTGCGAGCGGAACAGGCGGATGTTTTCAATGGCGATGGCTGTCTGGCGGGTGATGCCCTGGATGATGCCCAGTTTTTCGCTGGATAATTCATCCGCCTGGAGGTTGAAGCTGACCAACATCACCCCCAGCACTTCCTGGTGAGCGATCAAGGGATACAGCACCTTGGTGCATTCGAGCGTGCTGGTCAGGATGGTCAGGTCGGCGCTGTGAGCTACCACCAGGCGGCTCTCAGCCACTACCTGGTCAAAACAATCTTGTTCGCCCAGGGCAAAGCGCGCCAGTTGAAATTCTAACTCTTGTTCGGGAGGAAAGCCGCTGCTTGCCACCGGCCAGAATATCTCATCCACATCGTTCCACAGCCACAGGGCGCAGGCGCTGACTCCCACCAGGCTGGGCGTGATTTCGGTGACGGTTGTCAGCAGGTCTACCGGGTCGGTGATGGACTGCGTCGCTTCGGCCACCTGCAGCAGCACCGTGGCCGCCCAGGCTTGTTCGTGCGAGGCCTCGTACAGGCGGGTATTCTCGATGGCGACGGCGGCGTAGCTGGCAAAGCTGGCGCACACGCTGCGCGCCTCTGATCCGTAACGGTTGGGGGTGTGATGCGCCAACGTCAGCAGGCCGAGCAGGCGTCGCCCGATGCGCAGCGGGGCGGCGATGGCGGAATATTCGGGTGGGAATTGCAGCTGCTGGCCGAGCGGTTCATAAGGGGCTCCGGCTGGGCGCGTGGTCGGCTTGTCGGCCTCCAGCGCCTCCGTCAGCCAATCGCCGGGCGCTTGCTGCGAGAGTTCCAGGTGCAGATCGCTGCCCGCGACGCGCACGGCAGCCAGTTCCAACTGCGGCGACTCGTCGCCCTCTTCCTCCTCAGCGTTAAAGCCAGGCGTCTCGCTGTCGCTCTGTTCCAGCAGCCAGATGGCCGCCGCCTCGCAGGGCAGGTTTTGTTCGATCTCGGCCAGGATGGCCTCCAGCACTTGCGGCAGATCGGCGTCGGCGGAGAGCAGGCCGGCCACCTCGCGCAGGCCGTCTGCCACCTTGCGCCGCCACAGTTCGGTGTGGTAAAGGGATGCGTTGCGCATCGCCACCGAGATGCTGGCCGCCAGCGCCTCGAACAGGGCGCGGTCGTCCTCGCTGAAAGCGTATGCCTGGTCAGACTGCACATCCAACACTCCCAGGACGTTCTTCTCGTCCTTGCCGAAAATGAGCGGCACGGCCAGTTCGGAACGGATTTGCGCCAGGCCAGACTCACTCACCGCGCGGTAGAGCGGCTCGCGGCTGACATCGTTGGCCAGGATCGTCTGCCCGTGGCGCGCCGCCCAGGGGACGATGCCCTGTGGATCGTCCAGATCGAAGGCAAAGCCTTCCTCGCGCAGCCTGGCGTTGTTGGGGATGCTGCCGGCCTCATAGAAGACCTTGCGCCGCCCAGGGTGGACGGAGAAGATGACCACGTAGGGATAGCCCAGCCGCTTGGGGATCAGGTTCACAACTTCTTGCAGCAGCTCGGTCAGGTCGAGCAGCGAGTTAATGGCGTGGCTGACCTCGGCCACCGAGACCAATTGCTCTGAGCGGCGCTGCAGGGCCGCGTAGACGCTGGCGCTGCTGGGATCGGGGACGTGTTTCACTTCGGCAGAAGGGGGTTTGCGTTTGACCAGAGTCAGGATATTGTTGCCTGGCGTTCCCCCGCCCGCAGCCTGGAATTCAAAATTGACCTCGTCCATCAACTGTCGCATAAAGTACAGCCCCAACCCGCCAATGGCGCGCTCTTCTAGCCTGGCCTGGACATCCGGCGCGGGGACGCTGGATGGGTCAAAAGGCTGCCCATGATCCTGCAAAGTGACGCGAAAAACTTGCTCGTCGTCGCTGCACTGGCATTCCAGTTCGCCGGGTTGGTTGGCGTAGGCATGTTCGATGATGTTGGTGCATGCCTCGTCTACCGCGGTCTGGACGGCGTAAATAGCAGCTTCGTCGAGTCCGGCCTTTTGCGCCGCGCGCGTGACTGTGTCGCAAATCTCAGCCAGGCTCTCGTAACGGGCAGGGAAGGTTGGCATGGTGGCGTTGTCTCACCACTACCGATCTTTGCTCATTGGCTGTTTGCTGTTTGAAAGCGAAACAGTGATACCAGCCCGGCCAGTTCCAGGGTTTCGTAAATCCGCTGCGGAACGCCCGTCAGGGCCACCTCGCCGCCGTGCGGTTTGCAAGTCTTTTGCGCATCAATCAACACTCTCAACCCGGCGCTCGAAACGTAATTGACGTGCGTCAGGTCCAGCACAATATTATAACGGCCTGTGTCAAGGATGTTCTTGATGGCGCATGCCAGGCGTGGGGCAGTCAGGCTGTCCACCCGGCCAGAGATTTGGACAACATCTTGATCATTGAGGGGGATAGCATTTAGTTCCATACTTAAATTATACCCTGATACCGCCCGCAAATTTGCACAATTGTAAATTATCTTGTTTGTACAAAGCTATGTAGTTCGTCCCTTACCCAATTTCCCCAACCTGTATATAATTCGTTCGTTTGGGCGCACGGCTGGCTGGAGTTATGGCCTGGCAAAGCCGCGCCTGATATACTCAAAATCAGATGGTGTGAGGATGGCAGTGCAGGTGGCCGATAATTCTCTGGACTCTTTCTCTCTCCTGGCGGTTTCACCGCTGGATGGTCGTTATGCACGTGAAACGCGTGCGCTGCAAGAATATTTTTCTGAATTTGCCCTGGTGCGCGGGCGGGTGCGGGTGGAGATTGCGTACCTGTTGGCGCTGGCGCAAGAGACCGGCCTTGTCCGCCCGCTGGCGGCGGAAGAGGAATCCCGCCTGCGCGCGTTGGCGGCAAATTTCTCGCCGGCCGATGCAGCGCAGATCAAGGAGATCGAGCGCACAACGCGCCATGATGTCAAAGCGGTGGAGTATTTCCTGCGCCGCGCCCTGGCCGATTCGCCGCTGGCGGATGTGATCGAGTGGCTGCATTTCGGTCTGACTTCTGAAGACGTCAACTTGATTGCCCAGGCGGCGGCGCTGCGCGAGGCGCGGCAGGCGGCGCTGCTGCCGGCGCTGGACGCGATCCTCGTCCGCCTGAGCGCTCTGGCGCGCCAGTATCGCAGTGTGCCGCTGCTGGCGCGTACCCATGGGCAGGCGGCGGTGCCGACCACCTTGGGCAAGGAACTGGCGGTCTTTTTGCGGCGCTTGCAGAAACAGCGCGCGGTCTTGGCGCAGCATGTCTTCGAGGCCAAGCTGGCAGGGGCGGTGGGCAATTTCAATGCCCTGGTCGCGGCGGCTCCGCAGGTGCGTATGTGCCAATGGCACGCCCCACTCTTCTCTCACAATGACTACTCGCATTTTCGTCGTCGGCTGCAAACCGCCTATGTATGTCACGGCTTCCCGCGCAGTCTCCTGCACAGTG
>CAIQJJ010000917.1 GCA_903872065.1 uncultured Anaerolineales bacterium
AGGGTCTTTTTTAGACAGCACTATTCTTTAGATTATACCGGGAACAACCAGCCGAAAAGCACCCACGCGACGAGCAGCGCCAAGAGGGTATTGAAAACCGTCACGATCAGATAGACGATCACGGGCGGCCACCCCATCTGCTTGATGTCCGTCACAGAAAGCTCCAACCCCATGCAGACAAACGCCAGACAGAAAGCCCAATCTTTCATCGCCTTGGTCGCGTTCAACGCGTTCGTCACCCAATCGGGGGACTTGGCGCCGATCAAAACGGTAAACAAGATTGAGGCGGCTATAAAACCCAACACAAACTTGGGAAAACGCTGCCAGATAATCATTGGGCCAGGGCGTTCTGCTTTCTTCTCCACCACTGTCGCAAAATACAGCGCCAGCAGAAAGGCCACCAGACCGATAAAAGTGTTTTGGGTAGATTTGACAATGGTGGCGATCTTTTGCGCCTGCTCGCCATACAACGTCCCCGCGCCAACCACCGCCGCTGTAGTGTCCACGTTCCCGCCAAACCAGGCCCCGGCCACAGATTGCGACAGCCCCATCCAGCCTGCCATTATGGGCGCCAACACCATCAACGGCAGCGCCGTCAGGATGACCAAAGTGGTGATATAGGTCACTTCTTGTTTTTTGGCTTGCACCGCCCCCGCCGCAGCAATCGCCGCCGATACACCACAGATCGCAATCGCAGAGGACAACACCGCGCGCAGGGTATCCGGCAGCTTGAACTTACCCGCCAGCCACCATGCAAAAAAATAGACCGATGTGATCAGGATCAAGGCCTGCAGAATGGCGCCGAACCCCCCTTTGACAATGTCGCTCACCGCGATGGTCGCGCCCAACAAAACCAGCCCAACCTTAAGAAATAACTCCGTGCGGAAACCAGGCTTGAGCAGGGCATGCAATTTCAACGCCTTGAGAATCCCATTTGCAATGATCCCAATCAGCGCCGCCCACAATGGGTATTCAAGCGCCTTGCCCGGAATGCCCAGGGGCAGTTCTTTGATCCCATACACCTGCAGCTTGATCCAATACGCCAGATAGGCCAACGCCACTACCAGCGCCAGACCCGCCCACATCCAGATCGACTTCTGACCGGTCTTCCTTTCGTTTTGAGAAACGTTCGCAGTGGTCATCGTGATTTTCCTCATCAAACCTAAAACTTCATCCAGGCCGGTGAAATGACCCCAATCAGGGCCAGGATCATCAAAACAAAGGCAATCACAACTGCCAGCCAATCTTCATTTATTTTGAGCTTCATAAGCGCCTCCTGATCAAATGCTGATCCTGATTCTACACCCAAATGAACCAAATCCTATCCCCAAAATGAAAGGTTTCAGGTAGTGATACGGACAGGCTCTCGACAATCGGTTCAGGTTTCTACCCTCTGCACAATACGCCAGGCGCGCAGCGTCAACCAGCGCGAGGGGATTTTCTTTTGCCCAAACTCCCAATCCTTCCATGCCGTCCAAACCGATTCCAGGGTAAAGCGTCCTTCAGCATCCATCTTGCTTTTCAACAGCCCTAGCATCTCCAGCAGGCGCGCATCCTCCCGCAGCCAGTCAAAGCGTGACAAAACATCCAATACATTCAGCAGGTCATACCAGATGAATGGAACCTTGAGCTTGCGAAAATCCGTCCCCATGTAAAACATATAGGGATGCCGCGTGAGACTCTCGCGCCACAGGTTGAGCAGCGTCTCCGCCCCCACCCGGCAAACGGCGCTCGCCCGCCATTCATCCATCTCAGCCAGCGCCTTCAGCATCGCCAGGTTGGCAAAAGGACAGGGGTCTTCTTTGCGCCCTGGGCCGCGGAACTTCCCCAGCTCCTTCGAGACGGCGCACGGCCAGCCGTTCTCGCGCGCCAGGCTGACCAGGTGCGCGCTGGCCGCCTTGACCGCCGGCTCGTCCTTCAAGCCCAGCTTCGCCAAAGCATACACGATCAGCGGCGCATCACACAACGCCCACGCCCACTGCTCTTGCCCACTGCCGCCATAACTCGCTGAGATATTCATTGGAAGCTGAAAAGGGCCTTCTTGCGATGTATGCTGCAAAATGCGCGCCGTGATGGCTGCCACGCCGGGGTCGTTGACCGTCAGGCCCAGATCAGCCAGGAAGGTCAATTGATGAAAGGATTGGCCGGCGCTCTTGTGACTGGCGATAACCGTCCCCGGCCATTCCGCCAACGTCTTCACCAACTTTTGCACGTTCGCATCGGCCAACATTGCCTGGCGCGCCGCGCCCACCTGTGGCTCATCTTCAGCCTGTCCGAGCAGATCGCGCCGCGTGCGATACACCAGCCAGGCTTCACCATCCAACAGCCAATCCAGGGGAATGTTCATCTCTAACTTACTCCTCGGCTAAAATTTCATGCAGCGCCTGGGGAAAATCGGTGATGATCCCGCTGGCGCCGTTCTCGATCAGCGCCCGCATTTGCTCCACGTCATTGACTGTCCACACATTCACCTCCACCCCGGCGCGGCGGAGGGCCGCGATTTCTTCGAGGCGGATGCAATCCTCGCCAGGGTGATACACCTGCGCCCCCAAACCCTGCACCAACGCCGCCGGGTCGGGGATATAAGTTTCGACCAGGGCCGCGGTGGACAGGCGCGGATTGGCGGCTTTGACACGCAGTAAATAGGAATGGTTGAACGAAGAGATCAGCACCCGTTCGACCATGCCCAACTCTTCGATTAGCGCCGCCGTTCTTTCCGCCACAAACGCGCCGCCGGGCGTCCCGCCGGCGTCTTTGATTTCGACATTGACCCGCCAATCATGCTCGCGGGTGAAGAGCAGCGCCTCGCGCAGCGTGGGAATGGGCAGCCCTACATAACCCGCCTGCATCTCAGCCGTCACCTTACCGGCGGCAATCTGTCCAAAGGGGTCTTGCTCATTAAACCAGGCGCCGAAGTCCAACTGACGCAGTTCGGCCAGGGTGAAATGATGCACCGACCAGGGGGCGCGCTGCGGGAAGATTTGGCGGGCGTTGGAGGTGCGCTCCAGCGTATCGTCGTGCAGAACCACCAACTCTTCATCTTGAGTAACCGCCGCATCCAGTTCCCACATATCTGCTCCGCTCTCCAGGCCCAGGCGGGCGGCGGCCAATGTGTTCTCAGGGGCCAACGAACGCGCCCCGCGGTGCGCAATATTCAACGTTTTTGCAAAGGGATAGATAGACATCTCGGATTCACTTTCTGCCAGGAGGATGAAAAACGACCTTTAGGGTTTCAGAACCCTCAAGGTCTCATTTTATCATCAGAGTCGCCGCGCCGCCGGCGTCCCAATTCCTTACCATTAATTAATCTACTTACCCTTGCCGCAAATTAAATAAGTTTTATAATCATTAATTATCCAAACGATTAAGTATATTATCCAGAGAAGATAATGGACAAAACACCCGACGACAATTTACAACAGACCATTGATCA
>CAIQJJ010000918.1 GCA_903872065.1 uncultured Anaerolineales bacterium
ATTTTGGGCTGTATAAGTGCGGCGCGTGCGGCAAGATGATCATGGGGTATGGGAAGGAAGTGCATGAACAGGAGAATCATGGTGGCAAGAAGGTCGAGTGGAAGAAGGTGAGGTAACGATGGACGAACTCGCGGATGTACTCGATGAGATTTTGAATACCTACCAGAGACGGTGGCCGGGAAATATCATTGAACTGGTATTCATGGCGATCGAACAGAACCCCTATTATCTCAAACGCTATCATGAATTTGCCGATGGCGATTACGCCACCACCAATTCGATGATTGGGCGATATGTCAAAGAGTTCACTGGCATGAAGTCTTTGAAGGAAATGGGGAGCCGGCAAAGCAAGCTCATCAAGAATTATACACAGTTGGCGTGACGAAAATCATAGCCTTTGTAAGCGGTTTACCATATTGGAATAACGGAGATACGACCAATGGTTGAATCAAGTACATCAGAATCTGGAACAAATCAATCTCGGGGTTGGTTTTCTCGCTTAATGACCGAAACCCTGAAACGCTATACCAAAAACGCCTCTGCGGATTACCTTGCTAAAAAGTATCCCCGCATACCCAAAGACATCATCGCGGAAAGGTATGTCACTCAACAGGCGCGGGCGACAGCATTGGCTGGTGCGGCCTCCGCTGCGGTCGTGACACTGGCGGCTGCTGGTTCTGCTGCTCTTGCAGCGTCGGTTGTCGCGGTTCCTGGTTTGGCGATCACCATTCCAACCTGGATAGCGGCATTTGCAATTGAAACAGACTACAGCATTCGGTTACAAGTTCGCACAGCCTACGACCTATGCAACTTGTATGGTTTGTCTATAAATGCCGATGATCCAGAAGATGTGCAAGAAATCTTTGCATTGGCAATGGGGATCAAAGCGGGAGAGTTAACCAGCATCACGCTTCAAAGGCTGGCCCCTGGCATTGTAAAGCAGCAGGCTCGCAAGCTCATGCGCCGCAAAATCATGGACACTGGAATAAGGAGCACAGTTCAAAAATGGGCCTCGAAGAACTTATCACGCGAAATCGCCACACGCTATCTGTCGGAAAAATTCTTATTAGCCGCGATCGTCCCTGGCTTAAACATCATCTTTGTGGCAGGCTGGAATTATTTCTTCACCAAAGGGCTGGGTCACGTGGTACAGGCGCGTGTGCGTGGAAAGGGCATGAGTATCGAACTTATTCATGCCATCCCAATCCCTGTTCAGGCCAGGCCGGAATTGTTGTTGGAAAGTGCGTTACACATCATGATGGCAGATCGTCGTGAAAGCGAGAATGAACTTGCCGCATATAAGGAATTGGCAGCCAGTCTAAAAAAACTTCATCCCGATTTTGTACCCGAAAACCTTGGTGGCCAGTGGAGCGATGCAGACTATTGGCTCGCCGAAATCGTAAGCCATGAAGATGAAGAAACCCGCAAGGCGGTCTACGCGATCTCTGAGATCATGACCATTATTGATGGGCAGGTAAGTCGAAAAGAAGTAAAACGGCTGAAACAAATCGCGAAACTCGCCAGCACACAGGTTGACGAAGCGCGTTTAAAAGAACGCGCTCGCCCGTTTCATATTCAACCCGCTGGGCGAGGATGTACGATTGCGGTTTTAATCATTGGCGCAGGGTTGTTGTTAGGTGCGTGTGCTTCTTTAATTTCTCTGTGGATGCTAGTCGCGCAATTTTTTCAAAGATAGCAAACCTGGCGTTCACATACAAAGGGCGGCACAATTCCGCCATACTGCCGGCGCGCTTTGCATTGCATCGCGCGTGGATGAGGGCAAATGGTTGGAGTTTATTGTTATCATCGCGTTGACCATTATAGATTTTAGGTGACCGGCAGGGATGATCGGTACA
>CAIQJJ010000919.1 GCA_903872065.1 uncultured Anaerolineales bacterium
CCCCTACGATCTACACCCATCCTCCATTGAGCGACCATCGCCCATCGAGGCGCAAAAACCTCCGCCCGGAACCGGCGCGGGGACGGGTGTTTTCGGGTATACTTTTGGTATCCCGCAATCAATGGGAGCAACCTGGTGACTCATGGAAGGGAAATGGTATGGCGCTGATCATTCATCTACATACGGACGGGCAGGAGCTCATCGCAGGCCTGGAAGGGGAGGCGGCGGAGACGCGCACGCTTGTGGCGCAGCTGCCGCCCATCGAACGCTTGCAAGCGGATCCGTTCGTCCACGGGCAAACGCTGACGGCGGCGCTGGGCGGAGAGGCGCTGCTGCTGGCGCGCCTGGAGGCGGATGCTGATAATTTGATCTTGCTGGACTGCGACGAGAGGGCGGACGGCTTTGCCTGGGAGTTCGCGACGCTGGCGGAGGGGAAGTTCCTGGGGGTGCAGGCGGGCATGCTGCGCACCGTGCCGCGCCAGGCGCCGCCGGCCGGGGCGGGGACGCTGCATTTTATTGCCCTGGCCGCCGACCCCCTGGTGGATGCAAACGGCGAGGGGCGCGATGAAGATTACCGCCTCGACCTGGACAACGAGATGAAGGCGGTTCGGGCGGTGTTGAAGGACAGCGGCAAGAGCCTGCAGGCGCAGCGCATCCCGCCGACGCGCGAGGAGCTCAACAAGGCCCTGCGCAAAGGGCCGGCGATCCTGCACCTGACCTGCCACGGCGATGTCGTCCGCGGCGGGAACGGGCCGCTGGCGGTGCTGTCCCTGGAAAAGAAGGATGGCAGCCCCGATCCGTTGAACGGAACGGATCTGTTGAGCATGCCGCCGCGCGGCGCTCTGCGCCTGGCGCTGTTGAGCGCCTGCATGACGGCGGTTGGCACGCAGGCCAACCTGGCGCGCGCCCTGGCGCTGAACGGCGTGCCGGCGAGCATCGGCATGCAAAGCGCCTTTCCCGACCCTCTGAGCGATGAACTGGCGACGGCGCTCTATGACAGCCTGCTGGCCGGCCTGCCGGTGGGCGAGGCGCTGCGCCAGGCGCGGCAAAACCTGTTACAGCATCCGGCCAGCGTTGGGCTGCCGGTGGGCTATGTGGCGCGCAACGGCTGGCAGGAGGGCCTGCCGCTGCGCGAGGGCCAGCCAGCGGTAGAGCGCCTGGCCAGGCCAGGGCAGGCGCAGTTGGGCGGGGAGATCCAGCCGCCGCGCCCGCTGCACGGGCGCAGCCGCGAGCTGCACCAACTGGCCAGGCTGTTCTGCGGCGGGCAAAAGGTGGTCACGATTGTCGGGACGGGCGGCATGGGCAAGACCGCCCTGGCGGCGGCGTTCGCCGAACGGTTTGCCTGGCTGTGGCCGCAAGGTGTGGCGGCTTATTCCTTTGCCAGCCAGGTCAACTTTGGCAGTTTTGCCCGCGCCCTGCTGCGAACCCTGTACGGCGAGGAAGAGGGGCGGGCGGCCGGCGCCGGGAGCGAAAACGAGCAGCGCGCCGCCATCTTACAGAAGGGGCGCGATTGGGACGGCCTGTGGCTGTTCGACAATTACGAAAGCATTTTGCAGGGCGTGCAGGAAGGCGAGCAGGAAGCGAAGCGCATTCACCGCCTGGTCGCCGACCTGGCCAACGGCGAGGCGCGCCTGCTGCTGACCAGCCGCCAGCAGCCGGCCGGGCTGCGCCATGAAAGCCTGTTCCCGCCAGAAGCCAGCCTGCACGGGTTAGGCGAGGCGGCGGGGGTGGCGCTCTTCTTCGAACACAGCGCCCGCGCCAGGCCCAAGCTGCCGGAACACCGCGACCTGGCGCGGCAGATCCAGCGCAGCACGGCTGGCCACCCGCTGGCGATCGCCTTGCTGGCGGGCGAATACGATGTGAGCGAAACGACGCCGGCGGATTTTTTGCGCCGCTGGCCGGAGGAACTGGCCGCGGCGCGGCGCGACGGGCTGGCCGAGCATCACATCACCTTCGCGGCGGCCTTTGAGCGCAGCTACGCCCACCTCTCCGCCGGGCTGCAGCGGGCGCTGGAGGCGTTGAGCATTTATCCCTTCCCGTTCTTCGCCCAGGCCGCGGCGGTGATCGAGGGCCAACTGCCCTCTGGGGAGGAGGCGCTCGCCGCGGCGCGCAAGACCCTGGGCGACCTGGCGCGGCGCAGCCTGCTGGAGGTGGAAGCTCGATTCAACGATGGGACGCCGGCGACCTGGCGCTTCCAGCCGGCGCTGCGTCAAGAGGCGGCGCGGCGGAGGGCGGCGCGGGCGGAGGAGCAGCCGCCGGCAACTGCAGCCGAGATGGAAAAGCAGAGGCAGGGCTACGCCGCTTACGGGGCGTGGCTGGCAAAGCGCAGTTATGGCGACATCCACCTGGATCTTGGCCTCAACCGCACGGCGCGCCTCTCGCTGGACGCCATGGAAAAGGCAAGCGCGACCCTGGACGGCGTGGAACGGCTCTGGCATATCCGCCGGCTGGCGTGGCTGAAGGATGCCTGGGGCGACCCGCAGGCGGCCTTCGATCTGCTCACCGCCGCCCTGGCGGAAGCAAATTCCCTGCCCGAGGGCGAGGCGGCTCAGG
>CAIQJJ010000920.1 GCA_903872065.1 uncultured Anaerolineales bacterium
GATCAACTGCCGTCTGGCCGGGTGGGACTTTATAGTTCGCGACTCAAGAAGACTGTGGTGATTGAGCCAGCCCATTGGGGTAATATTTGGATAGCAGATATGTCTATGATTCTCATGGGATGTATTGCGCGCAGTGAGTTTCGACAGCGCGCTGTTTTTTTCTCACGCGGCAGTTATGTCTGGCCACAGGGCCGCGCCAATGCAGAGTATTATGCTTTGCCAATGGATGCGTTATATTCTGTGGCCAGTTTAGTAGAGCAGGTACGCTTATGGAGCAGCCGCTAAATAGGGTTGTGTGGGTAACTTTCGAATTCTATTCAGGAGTGGAAGTGGTGAGTTTGATCAGAGCGCCGCTTTGCCAGACTTGTTCAAAAGCTGCAATTACTGCGGGATCAAAGTAACTTCCGCTGCCGCGGACAATTTCCTGGGCGGCTTTTTCAAATGGCCAGGCAGGGTGGTAAGGGCGATTGGTGGTAATGGCGTCGAACACATCAGCGACGGCGATGATGCGGGCTTCTAGCGGAATTGCCTCGCCGCTCAGTCCATCGGGATAGCCGTTGCCATCCCAATGTTCGTGGTGGTGGCGAACTGCGGGAATGACTTTGCTCAGGTAAGAAATCTGTTGGAGAATCTCGACGCCTGCAATGGGGTGGCGGCGAATTTCGAGGCGCTCTTCTTTGGATAGTGGTTCAGCTTTCAAGAGAATATTCTCATTTACAGAGATTTTTCCCACATCGTGGAGGATTGCGCCAAATTTGACCAGCCATAGCTTTTTGGCTGAAAGTCCCATGACGCGAGCCAATAGTAATGAGTAGTCGCGCACGCGTTCAATATGCCCGTGAAGATATTGATCGCGCACTTCGATCACGTTTGCTAATATGGTCAGGCTGGTTTCATAGGATTGTTCCAGTCGCGCCATTTGTTTCTGGCGGAAACGGTTTAATTTGGCGTGAATGATGGAAAGGAGTTCGGCGCGACTGATGGGTTTGACGAGATAGTCTTCCATGGCCAGGTGGTGGGCTTGCATTACCTCTTCACTTTCGCAGTGGGCAGTCAAAAAAATGAAGGGGCTGGGCGCGCCATCTGGTTGCGCACGCACCTGGTCTAAAAGTTCATATCCATCCATCTCAGGCATTGAAACATCCGAGATGATGAGATCAGGGGTGTGTTGTTCGAGCTGTGTCAAGGCTTGTTTGCCGTTGGCGGCGGTGAGCATTTCGAATCCATCATGGATCAGGATATCTCTTAGCCCGTTACGTAAATCCTGGTTATCTTCGACAAGTAAGATGGTACCTTTGGTGGACATAAGGAAACCTCCTGGCTATGAATATATTATAGCCGTTTTCGCCCGTGTGGTTGGCTTTTACTATCAGGAAGTTTGATATTGGTAGAAATTGCTAACATTTTCCTCTTGACAGGGGAGGGGAAGTGCATATAATCATTGGGCGCAGAAGAAGCAAGGTTTCGCTGGCTGGAGCGGCAAACCGATAAAAACCGAGAGCAGGGCGACCTGGAGTTGAGGGAAAGAGGGGGGGAAGGTGAGGCCGATGTCGAGGGGAGAGGGACATCGGTATTTTGGTCTGTAAAAACAGACTGATGAAAACCCTTGACAAGGGATGAGAAAGTGATAGAATTCAGCCCGCTCGGTTGAAGGGACATAAAAGTCTCGTAAAAAAGAGCGCGCAGCACCTTGACAACTGAAGAGTGATAGGAAGCCAAGCAAGTCTTTCTTGGGTTTCAAGCTTGAAGCAAGTGTCGAAAGACACATAAAATTTTTTTGCGGAGAGTTTGATCCTGGCTCAGGATAAACGCTGGCGGCGTGCCTAATACATGCAAGTCGAACGGAGAGTTTGTAGCAATATGAACTCTTAGTGGCGAATGGGTGAGTAACGCGTTGGTGACCTACCCCTAAGAGCGGGATAACAGTTCGAAAGGACTGCTAATACCACATGTGGTCAGCGGGATTGGAATCTGCTGATTAAAGCTGAAAAGCGCTTGGGGAGGGGCCTGCGTCCCATCAGCTAGTTGGTAGGGTAAAGGCCTACCAAGGCTACGACGGGTAGGGGGCCTGAGAGGGTGGCCCCCCACACTGGCACTGACACACGGGCCAGACACCTACGGGTGGCAGCAGTAGGGAATATTGGGCAATGGGCGAAAGCCTGACCCAGCAACGCCGCGTGTGCGATGAAGGTCTTCGGATCGTAAAGCACTTTTGGAAGAGATGAGGAAGGACAGTATCTTCAGAATAAGGATCGGCTAACTACGTGCCAGCAGCCGCGGTAAAACGTAGGATCCAAGCGTTATCCGAATTTACTGGGCGTAAAGCGCATGCAGGCGGAACGGCAAGTCGGATGTGAAAGCTCCTGGCTCAACTAGGAGAGGCCGTTCGAAACTACCGAACTAGAGGACGATAGAGGAAGGTGGAATTCCCGGTGTAGTGGTGAAATGCGTAGATATCGGGAGGAACACCA
>CAIQJJ010000921.1 GCA_903872065.1 uncultured Anaerolineales bacterium
GATCGCCTTTTGCATCATCTCCGAACTGATACGCCCAGTCGTCACCAAAGAATAATCGTTGGAGGAACCTCTCCCATTCAACAGCCATAACCCGGCGATCTTATCCAGCGTGTTATGTCGCCCAATATCTTCCGCCGCTGCCAGGACTTGCACCCCGTCGCTCAAGATCGAAGTATGCACTCCGCCGGCAGAGCGATAGAGCTGCTGCGTTTCGAACAGCAGCCGTAGGAGGTGATTGACTTCTTCGGGCGTGATGTGGGGGATGGGGAGTGGGAAGTGGGGAGTGGGAAGTGGGAAGTGGGAAGTGGACAGGGCATCTTCAGGCGAGGCATGCGGAGCATGTTGGAGCATCTCCGTGCCTGAGGCATGCTGAGCTTGTCGAAGCACCTCCGACTCTGAGACATGAGGCATCCTGAGCTTGTCGAAGGACTGTCGAAGCACTTCCGCACTTTCCGGGGGAGTCAAAGGGCTGTCCAGCGCCGTGACGCCGCCAGTGCAGCCCGAAGTCCGCCTCCAAAAGGTTGGCTTCTGGACGCGATGATTGAGCCAGACATCCACGTTATCCTGGCGCTCACAGACCTGGATCAGCTCAATCTCTTCTTTTTTCTGGATCACCCCTTCATTGAACAAAAAACCGACCGCCAATGCTTCCAGGTCGAGGGGCGTGCAGTTGAAAGTCATCCAAAACTCGCCGTTCACCGTTAAACCGACGGATGACTCAACAATTACCTCTGCTTCGCCGCGCTCCCACGACCCATCGTGATACCAATCAACCCGGCTCGGAGCAGTAGGTTGTACCGCCGCGGTGTTCTCTACCGCCTCCCACTCGCCACTTCCTACTCGCCACTTCCCACTTCCCACTTTCACCACACTCATTTCGCATTCTGCGGTGTTCTGTACCGCGTTGGACGCAAATAAATAAACCAATACATCGCTGCCACCAACACAGCTCCGCCGATGAGATTTCCTAGCGTGACAGGCAGCAAATTGACCAACAGAAAATTGCCGATAGTTAAATTCGTCAGATTGACGCCCGCCGCGGCAGCGTTGGCAGCAAAGGCCGGGTCGAAGATCTGGATGAGCAGCGCATAAGGGATAAAGTACATGTTGGCGACACTGTGCTCAAACGAGGCCGCCACAAAGGCCGAGATCGGAAAGATAATCGCCAGGATTTTGTCCGTCGTCGAACGGGCGCTGTAGGTCAGCCAGACCGCCAGGCAGACCAAGACATTGCACAAAATTCCCAGCGCCACCGCCTGCACAAAGCCCAACTGCACCTTACCGACCGCGATCTTCAGCGCCGCCTCTCCCACCGCCCCGCCCCCCAAAGTGTACTGCTTGCCCAAGAAAACCAAAACCGCCGTGCCAAGCGAACCGGCCAGGTTGCCCAGGTAGACGATCCCCCAATTGCGCAGCAAAGCCCGTGTGCTGACCTTGCGATTGGCCCAGGCCATAATGATCAGATTGTTCCCCGTAAAAAGCTCCGCTCCCCCAACCACCACCAGGATCAGGCCCAGGCTGAAGGATAACCCGATCAGCATCCGCGCCACCCCGTAGGGCAGAGCGGCGCTCCCCGCAGCCACAGTGGTGGAGAACAGCGCTCCCAGGGCAATGAAAGCGCCGGCCAGGATGCTCAATGCAAATAGCGGCCAGAAAGCCAGCCCCGCTTTCCGCACACCGATCGTCTCGGCTTTGGCAGCCATTTCCTGCGGCAGGAGAGCGTCAATGTTAATCTCTGGAGTGTTCTGTACTGTTGACGAATTCATTTTTTACCTCGATTGCGGTGTTCTGCACCGTCGCGGCATGAGCCATTCTGAGGCGGTACTCTGTACCGCCTCCCACTGCCCACTTACCACTCGCCACTTCCCACTCATCACTTCCCACTTCCCGCCGGCGGAGTAAATCCTTCCGGCAGCAAATCACTTTCCGTGACAATGCGCGGGATAATCTCTTCCCAACTGACGGGCATAATATGCAGGCCATGAATGCCCTGCCCCTCGTAGGTTTTTACCTTGCGCGCCAGTTCGATGGCGATCTGCACGCCCTCTTCCTGGGCGTTGCCGGCAGCATCCGCCGCTTCCATGCGCTTCAAGATCGCCTCAGGCATATACACCCCCGGCACCTCAGTCATATAGCGCGCCATCTTCAGGCTCTTGAGCGGCGTGATCCCCACCATGATGAAGACTTTGTTCAAGATATCGCGCTTCGCCAGTTCATTGAGCCAGACTTCCATGCGCTCCACATCGTAGACCAGGTTGGTTTGGAAGAACTGCGCCCCGGCGTTGACCTTCTTATGCTCACGCAGCGCTTGAAACTTGGGATCGGAGGCAAATGGCGACGCCGCCGCCCCCAGGAAGACCTTGGGCGGGAACTTGATCTCACGCCCATCCAGGTAGCGCCCCTCGTCGCGCATCCGGCGCAGAATCCACACCATCTGGATCGAATCCATGTCATTGATATCCATCCGCCCGCGCGGCTGCGGCGCTAACACGGGGCTGTCGCCGGTCACGCACAAAACATTGCGCACCCCGAGCGCCGAAGCCCCCAGGATCTCCCCTTGCAAACTGGAGCGCGTCCGGTCACGGGCCGCGATCTGCATCACCGGCTCTGCTCCCTGCTCGATGGCGATCTTGCTGCACGCCCAACTGGCCATGCGCGGCGTGGCTGAGGCGTTGTCGGTAAAGTTGATCGCTGTTACATAAGGTTTAACGGTCTTGATATTGCTGATCAGCTTGGTGGTGGCGGTGGTCAGAGGCGGGGCAATCTCGCAGGCCACGACAAACTTGCCCGCCCGCAACTGCCGCTCCAGGTTGGAGACCGGCTCGGTGGATTTGGGCGGATGGTACTCATGATCGCCCTGCCACCACTCCGGCTGGCGCACCGGGCGAAAGACGCTGTCCCAGGTCGCTTCCCGCCGCGCGGTGTCGCCGGAGAGCAGGTCGCTGGCGACTTTTTTGAAGCCGACCTTTTTGGCCTGCACGACGACATCCGCCCAGGTCTCTGTGCCGACTTTTTCCCAATCCAGCGGCGGTAGCACTTCCAACAGCATTTCCTGCCGCCCCATCTTAAACGCCCGCTCGTGAATCTTATACCAGATGCACGGGCGGGTCTTGTCCACATAACAATACTCAGGCGTCGAACCGCCGCAAGGCCCATTCCTCAACCCCTTGGGACACTCCATCGGGCAGATAAAAGCCGTTTCTTGCAGCAGGCAGTTGCCGCACATGCGGCAGCCAAACAAGGGGCCTTTGATGGCGTACTCGATATTCTCCAGCAAACGTGTGCCGAAGGTTTCCTTATTGAACGGCGAGTAAGCCGGCTGCCAGCGCCGGCCGGGGGTGAAAATGGGCATGATAGACTCCTATGATTCGACCGCGCAGGCCTCCTTCGACAAGCGACGATCTTTGTCGCTGCGCAGGATGCCTGCACTGTCGAAGGAGACCTGCGCGCTTTTTTAGAATAATCCCAAGACCTTGCCAGTTTCCAGGTCAAGGTCAACATCGTAAAACACCGGGCGTGTCGGCAGACCAGGCATGGTGCGCATCTCGCCCAGCAGTGGGTAGAGGAAGCCCGCTCCCACACTGGCGCGGATATCGCGCACCGGCACGCGGAAGCCGCTCGGCGCGCCTTTGACCGCCGGATCGTGGCTGAAGGACAGGTGCGTCTTGGCCATGCACAGCGGCAAATTGGCAAAACCGAGGCGGGTATACAGTTCGATCTTCGCCTCGGCTTCGGGCAGGTAATCTACCCCGGCCGCGCCGTAAATCTCGGTGCAAACCTTCTCGATCTTCTCTTTAATCGAAAGTTCCAGTGGGTATAAGAACTGGAAGTTGCTCGGCTTCTCCGCCGCCTTCACCACCGCCTCCGCCAGCGCCGCAGCGCCTTTGCCGCCGTCCATCCAGTGCGTGCAGACGATTGCATCCATCGCCCCGGCTTCGATCGCCGCCTGCCGCACCAGTTCCACCTCGGCCGGCTTATCGTCCTTGAACGAGTTCACCGCCACCACCACATTCACCCCAAATTTCAGCGCGTTCCGAATATGGCGCTGCATATTCGGCAGGCCATTGCGCACCAGTTCCACGTTCTCATCCGTATACGCCGCCGCCAGCGGTTTGCCAGCCACCACCTTCGGCCCACCGCCGTGCATCTTCAGCGCCCGCACCGTCGCCACCAACACCACCACCTGCGGGATCAGCCCCGAATAGCGGCACTTGATGTCGAAGAATTTCTCCATGCCGATGTCGGCCCCAAAGCCCGATTCAGTCACCACATAATCCGCCAGTTTCAAAGCGATGCGGTCAGCAATGATCGAGGACTGCCCGTGGGCGATATTGGCAAACGGCCCGGCATGCACCAGCGCCGGCGTGCCTTCCAAAGTCTGCATCAGGTTGGGCTTGATGGCGTCCTTCATCAAGACCGTCAGCGCCCCGCCCACCCCCAGGTCTTCGGCGGTGATCGCCTCCCCCTTGCGGTTGGTGCCGATCACCATCCGCCCCAGGCGCTCGCGCATATCGGCCAGGTCGGTCGTCAGCGCCAGGATGGCCATGATCTCGCTCGCCACGGTGATGTCGAAGCCCGTCTTGCGCGTCTTGCCCTTTTCTTCCGGCCCCAAACCGACCTCGATCTCGCGCAGGAAGCGGTCGTTGGTGTCCATCACGCGCCGCCAGGTGATCGAATCCGGGTCAATATCCAGGCGGGCAAAGCGCGCCCGCTCTTCGGCGGTCAACGTTGTGGGATCGGTCTTTTCGATGCCGAGTTTCTTCAGCCGGCGCAGCATGGAGGGCGAGAAGAAGCGCTGCCCCTTCTTGTCAGCCGGGCAGAGGGCGTTGAACAGTTTTTCGTCGTCCGCCTGTTCTGACTCGTGGAACATGCGAGCGTCAATTGCCGCCGCCAGCAGGTTGTTGGCGGCGGTGATGGCGTGAATGTCGCCCGTCAGATGCAGATTGAAATCTTCCATGGGGATGACCTGCGAATAACCGCCGCCGGCCGCCCCACCTTTGATGCCAAAGGTTGGCCCTTGCGAGGGCTGCCGGATGCAGGTGAAGACGCTCTTGCCCAGGTGCGCCCCTAACGCCTGCGACAGGCCGACGGTCGTCGTCGTCTTGCCTTCGCCCAGCGGCGTGGGGGTGATCGCCGTTACATCCACGTATTTACCGTTCGGGCGATCCTTCAAGCGCTCAAGGATTTCCAGCTTGACTTTGGCCTTATACGGCCCATAAAACTCCAGTTCATCTGGCAAGATGCCAACTTCTTCAGCGACCTGGGCAATGGGCTTGATGTCCGACGCCTGCGCAATCTCAATATCCGATGGCACCGGGCGGACAAGTTTTAACTGTGTGGGGGTAAATGGTTTCGTCATAAGGTTTCCCTGGGAAAATATTGGCTAAACACTCTTTGCGCCAGGCGGCGCATGAAAAACAATATATCCTGGCCGCGATCAGCCCAAGATGGCAAGGAACAAGATTTCAATAATTTTCCGCAATCCATCGTTGCGCAAACCTTTGCCGCGGACAATTATCAAATTCTGGTTCCAAGATTCCAGCGAGAATCCAGCACAGACCCGCGGGGCCTCGCGGAACCGAACAATGCGTCAATTATAGCTTGCTTGACAACGTTGTCAAGATTGGATTGAGAGTGGGTAACGCCCGTACTCCCGCACCGCTTCTTCCAGGGCGGCGTAATGCTCGGCCGGCCAGGGCATCCCCTGGTCAGGGCCGCAAAAATAACCGCCCTGCCGGCCAAGCTGCCTGATCCGCCGCGCGACCTCTTGCCGGATGGCCTCCCGCGGGCCGGAGACGATCAGCCCGGAACTGACGCCGCCGGAGAGCGCCATGCGGCCCTGGGTGAGGCGGCGGACTTCGTCCAGATCGTTGGCCGAGGCCTGGATCGGGTTGAGGATGGCAATGCCCAACTCAATGAAGGTGGGCAGCAGTGGCGTGATGTGGCCGCAGCTATGAAACTGGATCAGGACTTGATGCTCCTGGTAGAGCGCAAACAGGCGGCGGTATTCGGGGAGGAAGAACTCTTGCAGCAGGCGCGGTGAAAAGAGCAGGCCGCGCTGTGTGCCCAGGTCATCGCCGCAGCCGGCGATCTCGATCCCCACGTTCAAATAGTGGCCGGCGATGCCCAGGTCAAAATTCATGATGCGATGCAGTAGTTCCTGCACGGCGTGCGGCTCAGTCTTAATCCAGAGCATCAAATTTTCCATCCCGACCAGCATATACGCCTTCTCCCACAGGGTCTCGCGGTGGGAACCGAGCAAGAACTGATTGGCGCGGTCGCAGCCGGCCGCGGACTGGTAAATGCGTGCGACCAGGCGTTCATCCTGCGGGCTGGGCCAGGGATAAGTCTTCAGCGCGTTGGGCAGATCGGCCAGAGGATGATGGCGAGGAAAACCCATCACTCCCTCCAACTCGCGCTGCCAGACGGTGCCCCAGATGTCGCTCCAGGTGGAGCCGACGGGCAGGTGATGGCCGCCGCCCAGGTAGCCCTCATGATTGCAGCCCAGGTAGCCAACCTCATAGGCCGGCGGCCCGACCATGATGTATTCCGGATCGGCGAAGCGGATGATGCGTAAGGCGTTTTCTTTGAGGTTCATGTTTTCGAGTTTTGACGTGTGGAAAAACTGTCAACAGGTATGGGTTGGGTATAGATCAATTCTACCTGATCATTGGATTCCTTTTTCCCCAATCTGTTACGGTCTCGGCAATCTTCAGGTAGAATCGCCCTATCTATAAGGTCTATTTGCATACGAAACAGGAGATGCCTCATGCTTGCTTTTTCCTCCGCCAACAAAATCGGGATCATCAACGCTGATGGCAGCGGCGAACGCTACCTCGACTTTCCCATCCCCGGCCAGGCGCGCTGGGCGTTGGGGCCGGCGTTCCCCGATGGCCGCCGCAGTATCCTGACCAGCTATGAAGACCTGACCATCAGCAACCTGGTGATGGGGAATGTGTGGACGCATACCTGGGTTTACGATTGGGACAGTGGGGATTTGCAAGAAATCCTGCTCCAGGAGCGCCTCGCCCCCTTTCAGTATTGTCACACCGTTTTGCCCGGTGGTCAGCGCCTGGTGGTCAACGCCGTTTTGCAAGGGGAGGAGCGCATTTTCACCCTGAATCTGGACGGCAGCCAGCCCCACGAATTGACGCGCCCCGCCGAGGGCTTTTGTTACGGCGTGTCGCTGAACCCGGCCGGCGACCGGCTGGCCTTTCATGTCACTGGCTCAAAGATCGCTTCCCAGGCGGAGCCGCCCTGGTTTAGACCAGGGCCGTACAGCATCAACACCCTGGGCGTGGACGGGCAAAACCGCATCCTGGTCGCCGGCCAGGCGGGGCATCTGTACTTTGGCCCGCTCTGGTCGCCGGATGGGAATTGGCTGGTGTATCTCGACTGTCACTGCGAAACGGACCCTGCTCATTTTTGGGCCGATCTCTGCCTGGGGCGCGCCGATGGTTCCGCGCACCAGGTGATCACCCACCGGCAAAGCCACTGGTTTGGGACTACCTTTGGCCCTAAAGAGAACCGCGGCGGCGGCTCCAACCTCTCCGGCTGGACGCCGGATGGGCAGTGGGTGCTGTACACGCGCGTCGCGCCCGGTTCCCATCCCGACTGCGA
>CAIQJJ010000922.1 GCA_903872065.1 uncultured Anaerolineales bacterium
GGCTGCACCTGATCAAGCCAGGCGACAAGCTTCCAGGGGCCTTCTGTGTCTTTGAGCGCCTCAGGCACACGGCGTTTCAGTTCGATGCGCAGCATCTCGGCGACATCGTCGCTCAAATCATCTTTGACGAAGATACGGTCGCGCTGTCCATAAACCGCGGCGCGCTGCTGATTCAAGACATCGTCATATTCCAGCAAATGCTTGCGCACATCGAAGTTCGCCCCCTCCACGCGCGTCTGAGAGCTTTCGATAATCCGGCTGACGACGCCAAATTCCAGCGGCAGAGCATCGTCAATCTGAAAACGCTGCATCAAATTATCAGCCTGCTGCCCGCCAAAGCGGCGCATCAGGTCATCTTCCATCGAGAGGTAAAAGCGCGACGAGCCGGGGTCGCCCTGGCGGGCAGACCGGCCGCGCAGTTGGTTGTCAATGCGGCGCGCCTCGTGGCGCTCTGAGCCGATCACGTGTAAGCCGCCCAAGGCCTTCACCGCCTCCATATCATCCATGTGTTGGAAGAAGAGGCGCACTTCGCTCTCGTAAATTCCCCAGGCCTCTGGCAGTAAGGCCTGCAGCGCCTGGCGGCGCTGCTCCATTGTCATGCCATAAGGATCCGCATGGCCGGAGCGCCGCAGCACCCGGTTGAGAATCACCAGGTGTTCTTCAGCCAGTTCCCCGCCCAGTTTGATATCTACCCCACGCCCGGCCATGTTTGTCGCAATCGTCACCGCTCCAAACGCGCCGGCCCCGGCAATGATCAGCGACTCTTCGGTGTGTTTGCGGGCATTCAAGACCTCATGCGAGACCCCGCCCTGTAGAATGCCTGTCAGACGCTCGGCTTGCGCGGCGGAAAGCTGCAAGAGGCTCAACAACTGCTGCAAATTCCCTGCCTCTTCAGGATTGAAAGAAATCTCTACCTCACGCGCCAGCTTGCGCAGTTCGGCCACATCCAGTTTTTCCAAAGGTTCATTCATGAACTTTAGCTCAGGAACGGTGCGGCCATCTTGTTCAAGTTGGTGTTTTTGAAACCAGGCCTGGCGCAAAAGCTGCACTTGCGCCAGGCGGCGCAGCGGCTCGGCGCGCAAGCGGGTTGAGAGACGTTCGGAAAGCTCTACGGAGGTAGTGCCGACCAGGATGGGCCGGCCCAGGGTGTGGTAGCGTAAAATTTCGAGACAAATGGCGCGGAATTTGGCTTCTTCTGTGCGATAGATCACATCTGGGTAATCTTTGCGGCGGAAAAAGACCGGCTTTTTGCTTGCATCCTCACGCCCGGCGTAATAACGATACTTATACCCTTCTTCGTCTTTGGCCTCCAGTTCAACCAATGGGGCGGCGGTGCGCATCACCTGGTATTCCAGGTTGGTTGGCACTGGCAGGACATCGAGTTTATAGATTTTGTTGAACTCTTCCGACTCCGTCACCGCCGTACCGGACATGCCAGCCAGCTTTTGGTACATGCGAAAGTAGTTTTGGATGGTGATGGTGGCGTAAGTGACGCTCTCTGGTTCGACCTTGACATTTTCTTTGGCTTCGACCGCCTGGTGCAGCCCGTCCGACCAGCGCCGCCCTGGCATCTGCCGGCCGGTAAACTCGTCTACGATGATCACCTTACCCCCTTGCACCAGGTAATCTTTATTGCGGCGGAAGAGATATTGGGCGCGCAAGGCCTGTTCAAGATAGCCGATCAGGCGTTCTTGTTCGATCGTCATATCTTCGGGACGATCCGGGTCACGCAGCGCAAAGCCCAAGATTTCCTCTACGTGCATCTCGCCGATCTCGGTCAATGTGACGGTGTGATCGCGCTCGCTGATTTCATAATCCTCGGCGCGCAGTTGGCGCACTACCTGGGCCATGCGGTAGTATTCGTCCACATTTTCAGAGGCTGGCCCGGAGATAATCAAGGGTGTGCGCGCCTCGTCAATTAAGACATTGTCCACTTCATCTACGATGGCATAATAATGTCCACGCTGGACGCGATCTTCCAGGCCGGCGGCCATATTGTCGCGTAGATAGTCAAAGCCAAATTCTGAGTTGGTGCCATAAAGGATATCGGCGGCGTAGGCTTCTTTGCGCGGGACAAGGACAAGCTGGTGCTGGTCTTCTTGCGGCGATTCTTTGCTCAAGTCTACCAGGAATGCTTTTTTGCCATTTTCGGTGCGCGCGGCCATTTGCAGCACACCGACCGAAAGCCCTAACAAGTTGTAGATGGGGGCTTTCCAACGGGCATCGCGCCGCGCCAGGTAATCATTCACTGTGATCAGATGGACGCCGCGCCCGGTGATTGCATTCAGGTAAAGCGGCAGGGTGGCGACCAGGGTCTTGCCTTCGCCAGTGCGCATTTCGGCAATTTTGCCCTGGTGAAGGATAATCCCTCCCAAAAGCTGCACATCGTAATGGCGCAAACCGAGGGTGCGTTTCGACGCCTCGCGCACCGCGGCAAAGGCCTCCGGCAAAATTTCGTCCAGCGCCTCTTGTTCGGCCTTCTGGCGCGCCTTGGCCTCGTTAATCCCTGACAGGCGCTGCGCCAGCAAACTGCGAAATTGGGTCGTTTTCGCAGCCAGGGCCTGATCAGAAAGTTGTTCGAAAGAAGATTCAAGGGTATTGATCTGGTCAACGATGCGGCTCAATTTGTCTACCGCGCGCTTATTGGGATCGCCGCCCAGAATGCGGATAAAGTTTTTGAACATGGGAAACACCTCGAAGGGCGATTATAGCATATCCCATCCCAGGGGAAAAAAGACGAAATGCTGAATTTCTTGTAATTACCCGTTTGCAGCCGTTCTCACGCCAGCCGCGCCGTGAAATTGGCAAGCAGCATAAAATTTATTTTCTGGATTTGGGGGTGCGCAGCGCGCCGATTGGCGATTTCAACGCTCCCATCTTGCGCGCCGATCGCGGGGCGCTCTGGGAGAATTTCTTAATTGTGGAACGCCTTAAAACCTGGTGTAACCAGGGCTTGACGGTCCAAAACCGCTTCGGGCGCACCTACTCTGGGGCCGAAGTGGATTACATCGAGGAAGCGGGAGCGGGCGATTTGCGGGCCTATGAATTGAAGTGGGGCAATGCTCGCTTAGGGCGCAGTGCGGGGTCGTTCAAAGACTCTTATGGGGTAGAAGTGACTTTGGTCAACCAGGAGAATTACCTGGACTTTTTGCTGCCGGGTTGATGGATGGCCCGGCTTCAAAGCTCGATATCCGTCTTTGGCTCGGGATAGTAAGTTGGTGGCAAATTAAGTTCGGCCATCTTCGCTTGCAGGGCGGCGACAGCGGCTCGCTCGCCATGCACCAGAAAGATTTTTTGGGCGCTGCTTTGGACGGCGCTGGCGTATTCCAGCAGAAAGTCCTGCCCGGCATGGGCAGACAGCCCGCCAATGGTGGCAATCTCTGCCCGGCGGTGATAAGTCTCGCCAAAGATGCGCACGCGCGTCTCACGATCGGCCAGGCGGCGGCCAAGTGTTTCCGGCGACTGCCAGGAGACGATCATGATCGTGTTGCGCTTGTCTTCGATATTGTATTGAATGTGGTAGACAATGCGTCCGGTTTCAGCCATCCCTGAAGCCGAAATGATCACCATCGGGTCTTTGCGCTCGTTGAGCGACTTCGATTCATCCAGCGATTTCACATAGTGCAGGCGTTCATATTCCAGCGCCGGGTGGCCGCGCTCAATCCAATTGAGCATTTCTGCGTCATAACATTCGGGATGCTGCTTGAAGATATCCGAAGCATTTACCGCCAATGGGCTGTCCACATAGATTGGAACGTCCGGCAGGTCGCCGGCCTGATCCATCCGGTTGAGGTTGTAGACGATCTCTTGCGTGCGTCCAACGGCAAAGGCAGGAATCACCACCTTGCCGCCGCGATTGAGCGTCTTTAGAATGACTTCGCGCATTTCTTCATACGCCTGCTCTGGGCGGCGGTGAGGCTTATCGCCATAAGTTGCTTCCATCAGCAAATAATCTACTGGCTGCGGCAGAATCGGATCGCGGATGATGGGTAGTTCGCGCCGCCCAATATCGCCAGAAAACCACAAACGTACTTTACGACCCTTTTCCTCGATTTCCAACAGCACCGCCGCCGAGCCTAAAATATGGCCGGCGTCGTAGAACCAGGCTGTAACGCCTGGAATGGGTGAGAAAGGCTCGCCATAGAATTTATCCGTCAAATGGGGTTTGACTTTGGCGGCGTCCTCTTCGGTGTAAAGCGCCTCCACCGGCGGCTCGCCGCGGCGCGCGCGGCGGAAGCTTAAGTTCTTGGCCTGCATTTCTTGAATATGTCCTGAGTCGCGCAGCATCAGGTCAGCCAAACGGACAGTAGCCGGGGTGGCATAGATTGGGCCGTCATACCCATTGTTAACCAGGTTGGGCAAGTTGCCGCTGTGATCGATATGGGCATGGGAGAGGATCACCGCGTTGAGCTTGTGGACATCAAAGTTGAAACTGCGGTTGCGTTCATAGCTTTCGTCGCGCTTGCCTTGAAACAAGCCGCAGTCTAACAGCAGGGAGTGACCATTCACTTCGATCAAATGTTGGGAACCGGTTACAGTTTGCGCTGCGCCGTTAAATGTGATCTTCATAATTTTTTAGTCTTTCAGCGCGGCAAGAATCTGGCTGCCGAAATGTTCAAAACGCCACGGCGTGCAGGCCATGGCGCCGGAAAGCTGTTCATGGGTCATAGGATTTTGTTCTGCAATTGCGACCATCACCTCGCGCGGCAGGACAACATCCGATTCGACCTGCCATTGGATGGCGGTGGATTTGCGCCACTGGCGCAGAGCATCCAGGCGCGCCAGGTAATGCCCATCGGGTCGCGGCGGACGCAGCGGTTGGATCGGTTTGGCCTGTAAGCCGCGTTGGACAGCCGACAGGAGGCTGCGCCCGTGGCGGTGCAGTTGTCCGTTCGTCATGCCAGGGATATGGCGCAGATCTTCAAATTTGGCAGGGCAGGATTTGGCGATGGCGATCAGCGTATCGTTGCCAATTACTTTAAATAAGGGGCGATCCATATCATAAGCCGCGCGATCACGGTAGCCACACAACTCCTGCAGTACGGCAAGCTGCTGCGGCGTCAGATCGTGAGCGCCGTTGAACTGGATGCTGCTCTCTGGTTCGGCAAAAGTCGCCCGTCCATCCAAGGCGCCAACCCGCTCAAAATCCTCTGCTGCCAGGTCTAACAAATCCTTGCTGTTAAGCTGCTCATACAGGCGATCGCGCAGGGGAATTAAGTGATGGGTATCCTGGCGAGCATATTCAAGCAATTCCTCGGGCAGTGGACGTTGGCCCCAATTGGCGCGCTGATAGCGCTTATCGAGTGTAATGCCAAACTCATTTTGCAGCAGCGATCCCAGGCCCACCTCACGAATGCCCAGGATGCGGGCGGCCATCATCGTGTCGAACAGGTTGGCAAAAACAAAGCCAAAATCACGCTTCATGCACAATACATCGTATTCGGCGGCGTGAAAAATTTTCTCACTCTGAGGATTGCTGAAAACCGGCGCCAAGGGCGAGAGATCTTGCAAGGCCAGCGGATCAATCAGGTAATCTTGGTCCAAAGTGGAGAACTGGATTAAACAGACCCGTTCGCGGTAAGCGTGCAGGCTGTTGGATTCGGTATCTACCCCCAAAATTGGCTGCTGGTAGAGTTCGGCGGCAATAGTTTGGAGTGCATCGAAACGGGTGACAAGGATAGCTTGCATAAGTCTATTATAGCCCAAGACCTCCCAAGGATTGAAAATTGCGCGCTCAGATTTTGCGTTTTTCCATCACCAGTGCATTTTCACCATCCTCATAGTAGCCGCGCCAAAGATCGGCTTGCGTATAGCCGAAACGGCGGTACATGTGGATAGCGACCTCGTTTGATTGGCGGACGCACAGACGGATCACAGGCGCTTTAAGCTGGTTTTCACAGGCGGTAAGCAGCGCCGCCCCAATCCCTTGCCCGCGATAGTTCGGTAAGACGCCGATCGTGGCGATCCAGGCCACCCCATCCGCGTGGATATCGCCAGCAATGAATCCAACCATCTGGCTGACGCCCTTTTCGTAAACGACCGCTTTGAGACGCACGACATTTGGCAGGGTCAGCACACCGATCAAATCGAACAGCGGCCAGGCATCTATGGGAAAACAGGCTTTTTCGATCTGGCGCAGGGCGTTTAAGTCGCGCCAGGTAGCCGGCGCAATCTTGTAAGAGCTACCTGGCGCAACCATGATTACTCTTTCTTGCTAATAAAGTTTTGCAGCATCCCGGTAAATTCCATCGGGAAGATATATTTGGTCGAGGGGCTGGCGCCGAGCCCTTTCAGCACCTCAAAATATTGCAGCGTCAAGGTTTTCTGGTCTATCGTCTTGGCGACTGTGAAGATGCGATCGAGCGCGGCGGCGAAGCCTTCGGCTCGCAGCAGCTGCGACTGGCGCTCGCCCTCTGCTTTGAGGATGGCCGCTTGTTTTTCACCCTCAGCGCGCAGAATGTTGGACTGCTTTTCACCCTCCGCCACATTGATGGCTGCCTCGCGCGTGCCGGTTGATTCGGTGACGACGGCGCGGCGGATACGTTCAGCCGACATCTGCCGGTTCATTGCTTCCTGCACATCACGCGGTGGGATGATCTCACGGATTTCGACGTTGGTCACTTTGACGCCCCAACGTTCGGTCACTTCGTCCAGGCGGGTGCGCAGCATGTTGTTAATATGCTCGCGTTCCGAGAGGACGTCATCCAGGGGGATGCCGCCGATCACCGCCCGCAAAGTGGTGGTGGCCATCCCTTGCGCCGCCATTTCGAAGTTGCCCACGCGTAACACACTTTCAGTGGGGTCAAGGACTTTGTAGTACCACAGAAAGTCAATCGAGATCGGGGCATTGTCTTTGGTGATCGACGTCTGATGGGGAATTTCGCGCACCTGCTCTCGCAGATCAACCGGCACCGCGCGGTCAATGGCCGGCAAGATGATCACGATGCCGGGGCCTTTGGCGCCCATGCTGCGCCCTAGCCGGAAGACGACCAGTCTGCGATATTCAGGCACCACGCGAATAGCGCTGGCAATGACGGCTAATGCAACCAGGCCAACAAAGCCAACCAGACAAAACAGAGTTCCATAAAGTTCCATAGATGAGCCTCCTTAGAAAAAAAGTTTTCGCGCAGGCAATCTTGACGCCGCGAGGCGTACTGCCTACAATTCCTTAACTTCTAGCACCATTTTGGTCACACGCACATTTTTTCCTGGCGGGATGGGACGTTTCCATGAAAAAAGCTCTTAAAGCGCTTTAACGACCAGGACAAAACCCTCCCGCCGTACGACGCATACCGTTGTTCCTGCTGCAATGGCTTCGCCGCTTTCACTACAGGCGCTCCACAGCTCGCCGCTCACCTGCACACTGCCCTCCCGCCCAACCACAGTTTTTGCTTCGCCGCTTTGCCCGATCAAGGCTGCCAGATCCTGGCGCGGAGGGAGAAGATAGGCCTCGATCCCTTTGCGCGCCACATACCACAAAAATAAGCTGGTGAGGACAATGACCAGGATGGCCAGGATCGGGTTGACCGCCGGCTGCCACCAGACTTCACTGTGAAACAAGAAGGCCGAGCCAATTTCAAAGAAGAGAATGGCCAGCGCTAACCAAAGCAAAGGTTGTTTTTGCGAAAGGCGCACCGCTCTGAAAAAGAAGACCGATCCGATCAAAATGACCGCCAGGGCAAACCAGTTGAAGGGTAGATAGTAGATTGAATATCCTGTAAAGAGCAGACCGAATAAAGCGCCCACCTCGAGCAAGCCTGTTCCAGGAGTGACAACAGCCATAAACAGCAGAATCCCGGTTAAAACCAATATGAGATAAGCCAGGTTGGCATCTAGCAAAAAGCTTGCGTCCATACTCACCTTCTACAACCTGCTTGAACTTACAGGTTATTCTCATTATACATCCTTCTTGGTTACAATGGCTATCTGCATTTAACAAGATTGGTAGAATCTGTTAATCTCTTAAAAGGTTAAAAAAGCATATAATTTAGATAAATACTGGATACAGGATTCTAAATATCCACCGAACGCGTATGTGTGGGGTAGGAGAGACCATAGAAGCTTTTGCGTAGATGCCTCCACAAGTGTACCGGATTGGATGCAATAGATGAGCGTAACGACAGTGGGCTCGCTTGTTTGGAGAAAAGCTTTTAGAAAGGAGATATTGGTATGCGAAGCCAAAATCATTTTTCAATCATCGTTATTTTTGTAATGGCTTTATCCTGGTTGACTCCTGCTGCAGTCAATGCCGCGCCAGCGCTTGATACGGCCGCCTCGAATGCAGCCTGGCCGGTCAGCCGGCCATTGGCAGATTACCTCAACGCCGATGGCACTCTTAATCTCCCAGCAAAGGGAATTTCCGGCAGTCTCGACCCTTCTGGATTCCAATTGATCAGCGCGGCCGGCGAGGCGCCCCGTTTTGCGCCAGTTAAGGTTGCTCCGCGTCCTTTTCAGACGAACTTTGGCGTTAGCGATGTGAATTGGACCGGCTTTTACAATCTATTGAGTCCTGGAACCTCTGCCCTGGCCTTAGCCTGGACTGGTACAGATTTGTATATTGGTGGATCTTTTACCACGTTCATGGGATGTTCAGGTGGAGATGCCCGCTGCCGGTACATTGTGCGTTGGACCCCTGATACTCAAACCTGGACTCCGCTTTTGGCTGCCGGCCAAACGATCGGGGTTGGGGCTTCGGTTTATGCCCTGGCCTGGGATAGTACGAATAGTGTTTTATATGTGGGAGGGAGTTTCTCCAGCGTCACAGGTTGTATCGGCGGAGCGACGTATTGTACGCGGATTGCCAGGTGGACGCCGGCGGCCAGCACGTGGGATCCCCTCGTCGCTGCAGGGCGAAACTCGAGCGCCAATGGAACGGTGCGCGCCCTGGCCTGGACAGGGACAGAACTATATGTTGGCGGATCTTTCACCAGCATTACTGGCTGCACGGGAGGGGATTCGCTTTGCGGCAGAGTCGCCAAATGGACGCCGGCGGCCAGTACCTGGAACCCGTTGATTGCTGCAGGTCAGACCACTGGCGTGAACAGCGGTTCTGTCTTTGCTTTGGCCTGGACAGGAACGGATTTGTACCTGGGCGGTAGTTTTATTACCATCCCCGGCTGCACGGGATCCAATGCTTACTGCACTTATGTCGCCCAGTGGATCCCGGCGACCAGCGCCTGGGATCCATTGTTAGCGGTTGGCCAGACGACAAATGGCGACGGAACCGCCTATGCCCTGGCCTGGACGGGGACGGAATTGTATGTGGGCGGCGAGTTTACTCTAGTCACTGGTTGCAGCAACGGCACAGATACTTCCTGCGGGAGGCTTGTTAAATGGACGCCGGGCGGCGTCTGGAGTCCTTTACTTTCCACTGGTCTAAGCAGCGCCAATGCAGCGGTCAATGCCCTGGCCTGGACGGGGACTGATTTGTATGTTGGCGGGGCTTTCACCAGTGTCTCTGGCTGCGCGACGGCATCGGCGCGCTGCGCCAGGGCTGCCAGGTGGACGCCGGGATCCAACCTTTGGAATCCACTGCTGGTTTCCGGGCAAACCACAAGCGTCAATAGTACAGTGAACGCCCTGGCCTGGACGGGAACCAATTTGTATGTCGGAGGCCTGTTCACCTATGCTGCGGGCTGCACTCTTTGCGCCGGGGTTGCTTTGTGGCAGCCAATCACGCCGTCTACGCCGGTTGCTTCCTGGCAGGGGCTTTCATCGGTGGATTGGCGGCGCGGGGCGACGAATGGAGTGGTTTACGCTTTGGCCTGGACCGGCGTGGATTTGTATGTAGGTGGTTCTTTTACCCAGGTCTCCACTTGTGTGGGCGGCCCAACGCTTTGCAGTCGCCTTGCCAAATGGACGCCAGCCACAGGTCTCTGGCAGCCTGTGGTTTCTTCTGGCCAGACGGTCAGCGCCAATGGAACAGTCCTGGCTTTTGCCTGGACTGGAACAGAATTGTATATTGGCGGGTCTTTTTCGGCGGTCAACGGTTGTACCGCAATTCCACAACGCTGCGCACGGGTTGCCAAATGGACGCCAGCTACCAAAACATGGTCTCCTTTGTTGGCTGCCGGCTATCCTAGTCTGGATGGGAATGTCAGGGCTTTGGCCTGGACCGGAACAGAACTATATGTTGGGGGCGGTTTCACCAGCGCGAACGGTTGTACGGGGGGCAACACGCGCTGTGCGAACATTGCCAAATGGACGCCGGCCGCCAGTACGTGGGAGCCTCTTTTGGCAGGCGGCAGTACAAGCAGCGCGGATAATGACGTCTATGCCTTAGTATGGGATAGCGCCAATCAGGTATTATATGCTGGTGGAGGGTTTTCGCTGGTTACAGGTTGTACCGGTGGGAATACTGCGTGCGCCCGGCTTGCACGTTGGACGCCGGCGACCAGTGCTTGGGACCCGCTGTTGGCGGCTGGACAAACTGCCAGTATCGTCGGTGGCACAGTCTTTGCTTTTGCCTGGACGGGCGCTGAACTCTACGTGGGCGGCAGTTTTCTTAGCGGTGTGTATGGGTGTACGGGAGGGAATGCGAACTGCGCGTATGTCGCCAAATGGACGCCGGCCACCAGTCTATGGGATCCATTGCAGGTCGGCGTCGCTAATAATGTGCGCGCCCTGTTTTGGGATAGCGCCGCCAGCGACCTGTATGTGGGCGGCGATTTCACTACAGTGACGGGATGTACCGGCGCGGTGGGCTATTGTTATGGGGTCGCTAAATGGACGCCGGCCAGCAGTGTCTGGTCGCCGCTTAGCCGTGGCCTGAACAATCTTGTGCGCGCCCTGGCCTGGGATGCGGATAGTGGCTATAAAAGTCTTTATACAGGGGGAGATTTCACTGCCACCAGGTTGAGCAGGGCTGCTCAATACCTTGCCCAGTGGCGGATGGCGGCGGTGTGGGATGGCGGCGGAGCAGATAACAATGCCAGCACTGCGGCGAACTGGTCTGGCGATCGAGTTCCTGACGCCACCGATTATGCCATCTTCGATCGTACCTCCAGCAAAGACGCACTCCTGAATTCCGCGTTTTCGGATGTGGCCGGGATTGAGATAGACATGGACTATGGCGGTACTGTGACCCAGATGCGCAGTTTAGCTGTGGATAGATTGAAGATGGGCGGCGGTACGCTGGTAATCGCTGATCCCGCCAGTTTCAGCCTGACTGCAGAACAAGTGGATATTTTTGGCGGTACATTACAACAAACCCTGCCGGTCAGCGCCGCCAATGTCGTTTTTCTGGAAATTCGCGACCTCGCCTCTGCTATTCAGTATCGCGCCGTAGAAATCAATACTGCTGACGATATGGGCGCAACATTGGTTTCAGTGTCCCCTGTCAATCGCAGCCGTTTTCAGTATTGTACCGATACGTTTGGAAGCTCGCCGGTTTATGCTGGGCGCTGCTTTGTCATCAGCCCGACTACGCCCGTTCCTGCGACGCTGACTTTGTGGGCGCTGGACAGTGAACGAAACAGCATTCCTCAGGCATCGCTGGCGGTTTTTCGAGCCCTGGGCAGCAAGGTTTGGGCGCAGTTTACCAGTACAAACGGAGTCAGCGGCGCTTATGTGTATGCACAGGCGGATGCGGTTAATTATGGGTACTTCCTGATCGGTCAAGATGGCAGCTCTCCAACCGCATTGGCGCGGCTTGATGCGCATGCCTCAGCACTGCCGCAAACCGGCTGGCTGCTGGCCAGCCTGGCGTTTCTGGCGTCGTTCAGCGCGGCCTGGCTGCTGCGTAGATTTTGGGCCTTGCTGGCTGCCAAAGAATAAGGTTCGATGCGATTTTTCGGGCAGCGGTTTTTATCCCCGCGTTTTATGGCCTGGCGTAGGGCGTGCCTGCTCTTGTTGTGTGTGATGGCGCCGGCTTTAGCCTGTCAGCAAAGCGCCCCCGATGCACAGCCGCCGTGGAACGCCTCGCAGGGGACGCCGCTGCCTACCTCGGCGCCGACCGAGAAAATCTTTTTTGCGCCGGCCCGCCGCGAGGCATTTGACACACTGGCGACGCCAACCCCTGATCCGCCGCACCGCCTGCCCGGTTTGCGCACTGAGCCAGAGGAGTATACGATTCAAGCAGGCGATACTCTGGGCGAGATCGCTCATCGTTATGGCGTTAGTCTGGAAACTCTCATCCAGGCCAACGACTTGCCCAACCCCAATCTGCTGGAGGTTGGGCAGGTCATTAAAGTTCCGCCGCCGTCGCCTGACAGCCAGGGTTCGGCTTATAAGATCATCCCCGATTCCGAATTGGTTTATGGCCCTGGCGCAGTCACTTTCAATATCGCCGAATTTGTCCAAAAGCAGAATGGATACCTGGCGCGCTACCAACAGCAGGTGGAAGATTTGGGAAACGCCGCTCTGAACGGCGCGCAGATTGTGGCGCGCGTGGCGCAGCAGTACTCGGTCAACCCGCGCCTGTTGTTGGCGGTATTGGAATATACCAGTGGTTGGGTGAGGCAGGCGCAGCCGCCGGCCGAGACGATGGAGTTTCCGCTAGGAGTGCGCGATCAAACGCGCCGCGCCGGGTTGTACCGGCAGCTTGCTTATGCCGCCAACCAGCTCAACCGTGGTTTTTATCTCTGGCGGGTGGATGGGGTTAGCTCGTGGGTGTTGTCCGACGGATCGGTGACGCCCATCGCTCCGACCATTAACGCCGGCACGGCGGGGGTGCAGCAGTTCTTCGCCGCCCTTTACGGCCGCTCCGATTGGGATGTCGCAGTTTCGTCCAAAGGCCTGTTCACCACCTATTTTGAATTGTTCGGCTACCCTTTCGATTATGCGCTGGAGCCGCTGATCCCGCCTGGCATTCGCCAGCCGACCTTGCAGCTGCCCTTTGAAAATGGCGTCGCCTGGTCTTTTACCGGCGGCCCACACGGCGGCTGGGGGGATGGCTCGGCCTGGGCGGCGCTCGATTTTGCCCCCCCAATTACTGGTTTGGGCTGCGGCGACAGCGAGCTGTGGGTCGTCGCCATGGCCAATGGCCCGATTGTGCGTTCTGAAACCGGGGAGGTGGTGCAAGATGTGGATACCAGTGGGATTGCCGGCGGCAGTCCTGGCGATGGATTTGAACAGACCGGTTGGACGATTTTGTATATGCACATTGCCGCAGCCGGGCGGGTGCAGGCGGGGGCTTATCTGCGCGCCGGCGAGCGCATCGGTCATCCATCTTGCGAGGGTGGTTTTTCCACCGCCACCCATACTCACCTTGCCAGGCGGTATAATGGGGAATGGATCCCTGCAGATCAAAAACTTCCGTTTGTGATGGATGGTTGGATTTCGCGCGGTACAGGTATTGAGTATGACGGTTTTTTGGAAAAAGATGATCTCCAGCTTGAGGCGCTGGACGCAGTCGCGCCGGAGAATCATATTTATCGTTAAGCGACCCAAGGATGGGGCGCTCCCTGGCGCGCGCCGGGCGGGCGGCCTGCGGCGCGGGTTGGTTTTCTTCGGACTGGTCAGCCTGGCCTCTCTGGCTTGTGTGGTGCAGGCGACCAAACCCACCGATGACATGTTTAACCCGCCAGCTTTGCCGATCACAATCACGCCGGCGCCGCCCACCGCCACGCGAACGGCTGCGCCGCTTGAGCCTACCCGGCTGCCAGACACCCCGACCCCTATTCCCCCAACCTATACTCCCGCGCCGGTTGTGCCGAATCCGCCCTTTTTATATTACGCCCAGCAGGGCGACACTCTGCCCGTGCTGGCGGCGCGTTTTGGGGTCGATCCGGCGGAGATCGTCTCGCCAGATCCCATTCCTGCGACAGCCCTGATCCCCATTAACCAATTGTTGATCATCCCCAGTCGCGTGGGCAATACCACTTCCTCCACCAGGGTGATGCCCGATAGCGAGGTGGTTTATTCCCCTTCGACGATCGGCTTCGATATTCAAGCCTTTGTGCAGCAGGCCGGCGGATATTTGAGCAAATATCGCGAGTACCTGGGAACGACCGGCTGGACCAGTGGGGCGGAGATTGTGCAGCGGGTGGCGCTGGAAAACTCCGTCAATCCGCGGCTGTTGTTGGCGCTCCTGGAGTACCAGGGGGGGTGGGTCTATGGTCAGCCGAAAGATGCGCTGCACACCAAATATCCTTTGGGCTATACCAATACCCAGGAAGATCATTTGTATCAGCAGCTTATCTGGGCGGTTAATAAATTGTCGATCGGTTATTATGGCTGGCGCGAGGGTCTGCTGACCGAGGTCGCTTTTTCAGATGGAGTCAAGGCGCGCCTGGCGCCTGACTTGAACGCTGGCACGGCCGCGCTGCAATATTACCTGGCGCAAGTTTACAGCACCCAGCCCTGGGTGGCCGCCCTGGATGAACAGCAAGGGCTGCCGGCCTTGTACGACCGCATGTTTGGCAATGCCTGGCTGCGAGCGGCGGAGGTGGAGCCGCTTTTCACCGCCGATCTGGTGCAGCCGGAGCTCAATTTGCCCTTCTTTTACAACCAGGTGTGGAGTTATTCCGGCGGGCCGCACGGCGCTTGGGAACATGACGGGGCGCGCGCTGCGCTGGATTTCGCCCCCGGCGGGATGGAATCGGGCTGCGTCCCTTCGGATGCCTGGGTGGTTTCCGCCTCGGCGGGTGTGATCACGCGCTCCGGTCATGCAACGCTGGTTGTGGACCTGGACGGCGATGGATTTGAGCAGACGGGTTGGGTGCTGCTCTATTTGCATCTGATCCCCGGCGATCAGCCCTTGCAGGTGGGCGATTTTGTCGCTGCGGGGGATTTGTTGGGCCACCCCTCTTGTGAAGGAGGATTTGCTACCGGAACGCATATTCACCTGGCGCGCAAATATAATGGCGAATGGGCGCTGGCGGACGGGCCGACGCCTTTTGTGTTGAGCGGGTGGACCGCCCGCGCCGGGCCAAACCCGTATGAAGGGACGATGATTCGCGCCAGTGACGTGATTACGGCCAATGTCTATGGATCTTCTGAGACGCAGATTATTCGCAAACGTGAACCGGTGGATGGCCCATAAGGCTGTGCTGGCGGGCCTGGTTTTGGCGCTCTGCCTGGCGGCCTGCCAGCCTGCGCCGGCTTCGCCGGCTGTCTCGCCGGGGGCTGGCGAGACGCTTGCGCCAACCTCCCTCCCGGCGACGATTCAACCCACGCCAGAGCCCACCGGCGGACGGCCGCATTACGCGCCGGGCGAGCTGGTGGAGTATGTGGCGCAGGGCGGCGATACAGTAGCCGCCCTGGCGGCGCGCTTCAATACCACTGTCCAGGAAGTGATGACCGCTAACCCAATTATCCCGGTGGACGCCACCACTTTGCCGCCGGGGATGCCGATGAAGATTCCCATTTATTACACAGCGTTGTGGGGGTCGGCGTACCAGATCGTCCCCGACAGCCTGTTTGTCAATGGGCCGGCGCAGCTTGATTTTGACGTGGCCGCCTTCGTCAAAGCGCATCCAGGCTGGCTCAAAGGGGTGGTCGAATATGCTTCAGGCGACAACCGCAGCGGGGCTGAAATCGTCGCCTTGGTGGCGCAAAATTTCAGCGTCAGCCCACGCCTGCTGCTGGCCTTGTTGGAATATCACAGCCAGGCGTTGAGCCAATCCATTCGCCCGGCAGACTCGGAGGAGTATCCGCTGGATTACGCCGATTGGCAGCACAAGGGGGTTTATTTGCAGTTGGTGTGGGCGGCCAATACGCTGAATAACGGTTATTACGGCTGGCGCACGGCGCGCCTGAGTACGATCAATTTGTTGAATGGGCGCAGCGAGCGCTTCGATCCCTGGCAAAATGCGGCCAGCGTTGCTTTTCATTACTTCTACGCCCAATACCTGGATGAACCGGCCTACAGCCAGGCGATTGGGCCGCAGGGCCTGGCGGAGGTTTATCGCAATTTGTTTGGCGATCCGTGGGTCACTCCGCCGCACCTGCCGGGCAGCCTGCGCCAGCCGGCGTTTGCTATGCCATTCGCGCCGGGCCTGCCGTGGGCTTTTACGGGCGGCCCGCACACCGGTTGGGGGCAGGGCGACCCCCTGTCGGCGTTGGATTTTGCCCCGCCAGCCGCGGCGAGCGGCTGTACGCCCAGCCGCGAATGGGTGACCGCGATGGCGGCCGGGGTGGTTGCGCGCACGGATACGGGGATCGTCGTTCTGGACCTGGATGAGGGCGAGACGCCGGCGGACGGCGATGAACGGACAGGCTGGGTGATCTTTCATCTGCACATCGGCAGCGAAGACCGCGTGGCGGCGGGCAGCCGTTTGAACGTTGGCGACCCGCTTGGCCATCCCTCTTGCGAGGGAGGTTCTTCAACAGGCACCCACGTTCACCTGGCGCGCAAGTATAATGGGGAGTGGATTCCAGCCGCGGGGACGCTGGCCTTTAACTTTCAGGGTTGGGTGGCTGCCAATGGCGCCGAAGCCTACCAGGGAACGCTCAACCGTTTTGGACAGGTCGTGACCGCCTGCACCTGTTCTGACCAGGCCAGCCATATCAAGGCGGATGAGAAAAAGTAAGGACGGGGCAGCTTTCTACAGTCTTGCGAATTGGGAAGCCTCTGCCCCTCTTTTTGAAAAGGAGATAGAGCTATGTTGCGATCTTTTGCGCGTTGTATGTTACTGCTTGGATTAATGCTGCTGGCATTGGGTTGCACGAAATCTACACCCACTGCTGCGCCGTCAACGGCCTCGCCGGCAGTCGAGACCGCCCGCCCAACGCTGGAAAAGCCGGCCGGCGGGGAAGCTCCGACCGCCCTGCCTCCTACGCCGACGCCAGCCCCCCAGCCGCCGGCCCTGGTGGAGAGCAATCCCCCTGCCGGGTCGGAGATTGCTCTGGATGCGCCGATTACGTTGTCTTTCAACCAGGCGATGGATCGCGCCTCGGTTGAGAGCGCCTTCAGCGGCCAGCCGGCGCTGGTTGGAACGTTTTCCTGGTCGGATGACAGGACAGTGACCTTTACCCCTCAGTCGGCGTTTCCGCCGGCCGCCGCCCTGCTGATCCGAGTCGCTGAGACGGCCCGCGCCAGCAATGGCATGGCGATGCTCAGTGCGGCCAGCCTCTCTTACCAAGCGGTGGGCTATTTGCAGCTTGCCGAGCGCCTGCCGCCGGCCGATGCGCAGGAGGCGGACCCCAGCTCGGCGGTGACGGCCGCGTTTAACCGCCCGGTCGTCCCCCTGGGCGCTGACCCGGCTTCCCTGCCGGCGGCGTTCACCCTCGACCCGCCAGCCAACGGGCGCGGGGAGTGGGTCAATACCAGCACCTATATCTTTTATCCGCAGCCGGCGCTCGCCGGCGGCGTCAATTATCTCGTGCGCCTCAACCCAGAGTTGAAAGCCGCCGATGGCGCGGTCTTCCAGGCGGCGGAGGACTGGCGTTTCACGACCGCCATGCCGGCCTTGATCTCCACCCAGCCGCTCAAAGACATGGCCGGCGTCCTGCTGGATTCGCCCATCCAACTGACCTTCAACCAGCCGATGGATTCTGGCAGCGTGGAGAAAGCTTTCCTGCTGCTTGACGTTAACGGCGCGCCGGTGGCCGGCGTTTCGGGTTGGGATGAGCGCTTGACCACCTTTACTTTTACCCCGACCCAACTGCTCACCCGCAACCAGAACTACACCTTTGCCCTCAATGTGGGGGCGCGTTCGTTGGGCGGCAGCGAGATGCGCGACCTGCCTGTGGCCTTCCCGTTTACCACTGCTTATGGGCTTTCGGTTTGGAACACCTCGATTGGCCAGGGCAGCGTGGCTTTGAACATTTTAGCGCCGATCTCCCCCAAGGTGGACCCGCTGGATTACATTACCCTCTATCCGCCGGTCAGCGACCTCTCGGCGTATGTCTATCCCGATTATCAGTATTCCAATTATCCCGCGGCTTATGTCTTGCGGGTGAGCGGCAGTTTTACCCCCGAAACCGAATACAGGCTGACCCTCTCGCCCGATTTGCCTGACGTTTGGGGCGGGGTTTTGGGGGATGACATTCGCGGCCAGGCGTATGTCCTGCCGTTCCGCTCGCCGCCGCTGGAGTCGAGCCTGTTTATCCCCCTGGGCTCTGAGACGCTCTTTACCACGCCGGCGGATGGCGGCCTGCCAGTACAGGTGGTGAACCTGTCCAGCGTAGGGATGATGGTGGGCAGCATTCCCCTGCCCGATTTCATCGCCATGTTAGGGCCGAATGGCTATGATTACAAAATGAGCTTTACGCCGGCGGATGCGGCTTCCTGGTCGCAGCGGTTTACTGGCCAGGAACGCAACGACACCAATTTTGTGGAGCTTCCCCTGCGAGAGGGCGGCGGCGCACTGCGCCCGGGTTTGTACCAGGTGCGCCTCAGCTTTACCGAGCCCAATCTACCTCCACAGACATACCTGGCGGCGGTCAGCAACCTGCACCTGACGTTCAAGTTGGGCGCTGCGGATGCCCTGGTGTGGGCGGTGGACACGCGCACCAATCAGCCGGCGGCCAACGCGCCGGTTGTCCTCTACGCCGAAGATGGCTCGCCGCTGGCGATCGGGACGACCGATGGGCAGGGGCTTTTCTCCACCACTGTCCCTGGCGTGGGCGACCCCTACAGCACGCGCTATGCCGTTGTCGGCCAGCCCGGCGACGAGAATTTTGGCATTGCCCTCTCCACCTGGAATACCGGCGTGGCAAGTTGGGACTTTAACCTGGCCTCGGATTATGACGCCCCGCGCGATAAAAATTATATCTACACCGATCGCCCGGTCTATCGCCCAGGCCAGACGGTTTACTACCGTGTGATTGTGCGCTCTCCGAACCTGGGCGGCGGCGCGCTCTATACTTTGCCCACCGCCGGCCGCGTAAAGGTCAATTTGTATGATGACCAGGGGACGTTGGTGACGACTTATGATCTGCCCCTTTCGGCCTTGGGCGCGGCGCATGGCAGTTTTGCCCTGCCGGGCGGGGCGCGCCCTGGTTCTTATCGCATCGAAGCCGGCGCCGACAGCCTCTATTTTCAGGTTGCCAACTATCGTAAGCCGGAGATCAATTTGCAGGCATCCTTCCTCACCGCCGAGGTCTTGAGTGGGACGCCGCTGCAGGCCACCCTCCTGGCGCGCTACTTCTTTGATGCGCCAGCGGCCGGCGCCAAAGTGCATTGGTCGCTTTACCGCCAGGCGAACACCTTTGACCTGCCGGGCTACCAGGTGGGCCTGGAAAATACCGCCTGGTGGATGAACTGGGGGGATGAGATGTTTGGGATGTACGGCAGCTTTGTCCAGGAGGGCGAGGGGCAGGTGGGGCCGGATGGCTTCCTGGTGATCGATCTGCCGCAAGAACCTGTCACTGAGGCCTCTGTCTCGCCGGAGGCGCAGGATTGGCGCTATCAGTTCGAGGCCACCGTCACCGACGAAAGCGGCCTGTCGGTCAGCGCCCGCGCCTCGATCCTGGTGCATCCCGCCGATTTCTACATCGGCATTCACACCGAGGCGTCGCAAGGCGACCGCAATTTCACCGTTCAAACCGTGGGGTGGGACGCCTCCCCCTCTGGAAACCGTCCTTTGCGGGCTGAGTTCAGCAAAGTGACCTGGACGCGCACCCGTCCGACCGATCTGTACACTCCGCCCACCTACCAGGCCGTCTACACCCCGGTCTCGGCGGTGGATTTCAACACCGGCGCGGATGGAATTGCCCGTTTGACCTTCACCCCGCCGGAGCCGGGCGTCTATCGCCTGGAAGTTTCAGGCGGCGGGGCGCGCTCGCAAGCCACTTTCTGGGTGGGCGGCGCGGGGCAGGCCGTATGGCCGGATGCCTCCAACAACCGCTTGAGCCTGACCGCCGACCAGTCCAGCTACCGACCGGGCGATACCGCCAAAGTCTTTATGCCCAACCCGTTTGGGAGCGCCCTGGTTTTATACACACTGGAGCGCGGCAGTGTGATCCACTCGCAGACTTTCCCCTACGAGGGGCCGGGGATGTTCCTTGAGATCCCCCTGACGGCTGACCATGCGCCGAACGTGTATGTTTCGGTGACGCTGATCGGTCGCGACGAAAATGGCTATCCCGATTTTCGCCAGGGCTATCTCAACCTGCCGGTGGAACCCCTGGCGCAGACTTTGAAGGTCAGCGTGACGGCTGACCCGCCGCGCGCCGGCCCAGGGGATGTGGTCAATTTGAAGGTGCATGTCACCGACGCCAACGGCGCGCCCGTGCAGGGAGAGTTCTCGCTCTCAGTGGTGGACCTGGCAGCCCTGGCGCTGGCCGACCCCAACGCGCCGGATATTTTGCCGGCCTTCTACGGCATTCAGCCGCTTGGTGTGCGCAGCGGCCATTCGCTGGCGGCCTACTCGCGCCGCTTGACCTACTTTGGCGGCGGGCGCGGCGGGGGCGGCGGCGGCGAGATGATCGTCGCCCGTGAAAATTTGCCCGACACTGCTTTCTGGCAGGCCGACCTGGCGACGGACGCCAATGGCGACGCCCAGGTCAGCGTGACCCTGCCGGATAACCTGACCACCTGGCAGATCGAGGCGCGGGGGATTACCGCCGACAGCCGCGTGGGGCAGGCCAAAATTGAGCTGGTTGCCACGAAAGACTTGCTCATTCGCTCTGCGGCGCCGCGCTTTGTGGTGGAGGGCGATCACCTGGAACTGGCCGCCGTGGTGCAGAACAACACCGCCGGCGATTTGCAGACCGAGGTGGCGCTGCAGGCGGTGGGAATCACACTGGATGATCCGGGCGTGATGACCCAGACGGTGGTCATCCCGGCCGGCGGGAGGCTCAGGCTCTCCTGGTGGGGGACGGTGCAGACGCAGTCCCTGCCGGGCGGCGCGCTGGATTTGACCTTTGTCGCCCGCGCCGGCGATTATTCCGACGCCCTGCGCGTGGCCGGCGGCGCTCTGCCGGTGCTGCACTACGCCGCCCCGCAGACCTTTGCCACCGCCGGCATTTTGAGCGACAGCCTGGAGCGCCTGGAACTGGTCAGCCTGCCGTCCACCTTCCTCCCGCTCGGCGGGACGCTCAAGGTTGAACTGGCCTCCTCGCTGGCCTCGGCCACGCTGCAGGCCCTGGATGTTTTGGAGCATTACCCTTACGAATGCACCGAGCAGACCCTCTCGCGCTTCTTGCCCAACCTGGAAACCTACCGCACGATGCAGGCCTTTGGCGTGGTCACGCCCGACTTGCAGGCGCGCCTGGATCGCACTTTGATCACTGGGCTGACGACCCTGCTGGCGCGGCAAAATTTTGACGGCGGTTGGAGTTGGTGGGCGGCCCCGTCGGTTTCGGCGGACGGCAGCCTGCCGTCTTCGGATGTCTTTATGACCGCCTATGTGTTCTTCGGCCTGGGGCGCGCCCAGAGCGCCGGCGCGCCGGTCAACGTGGAGGCGATTCAACGGGCGGCGGAGTTCTTGCTGGCCAACCTTACGCCCCCCGATGGCGGCCTTTCGACCGATCAATTGGATCGCCTGGCCTTTGTCCAATTTTCTCTCGCCTCCATGAGCCTGGGCGACGCTGCCGGGCCATCTGCCCTGTACGATCTGCGCAGCCAGCTCAGCCCGTGGGCGCAGGCGCTCCTGGCCTTGACGCTGGAAGTGTATACGCCCGGCTCGCCGCAGGCCGCCACGCTGATCGCTGACCTGGAGTCCAGCGCCGTCCGTTCGGCGACCGGGGCGCACTGGGATTTGCCCGCCGGCCGCGCCGGCGCGAACCTGGGTACGCCGCTCACCAACAGCGCCATCGTGATCTATGCCCTGGCGCAGCGCAATCCCACCTCGGCCCTGCTGCCCGAGGCGGTGCGCAGTCTGATGGCGCAGCGCGGCGCGGATGGGGCCTGGGGCTCGACCTACGAGACGGCGTGGAGTTTGATGGCGCTGACGCAGTACATGCAGGCCAGCCGTGAATTGACCGGCGCTTTTCCTTTCTCCGCCCTGCTCAACGGGCAGGAGATCGCCAGCGGGCAGGCCGCGGCCGACGCCGCCCCCGTGCAGGTCGAGATTCCGCTGCGCATGCTGTACCCTGCCGACCCGAACGCCCTGCTGATCCAGCGCCAGGCGGGCGATGGCGTGCTGTACTATACCGCCGCCTTGAATGTGATCCGTCCGGTGGAAGAGGCGCAGCCCCTTAACCGCGGTCTCAACCTGGAGCGCCAGTATTTCCTGGACGATCCGCGGGCAGGAGATCAGCCTTTGGATTCCGCACTGGCCGCGCCGGGGCAGAAGCTGACAGTGCGCCTGACGCTGACTCTGCCGCACGACGCCTATTACCTGGTGGTCGAAGATTATATCCCCGCCGGAGCCGAAATCCTTGACCGCAGCCTGAAGACCAGCCAGCAGATGAGCGACCCGGCGGCGGGCAATTATCAGCCCGACGCCCCGTATGCCAATGGGTGGGGCTGGTGGTTGTTCTCCTCGCCGCGCATTTACGACGATCACGTGGCCTGGGCGGCGGATTATCTGCCGGCCGGGACGTATCAATTGACCTATCAGATGACCGCCCTGCAGGCCGGGCAGTTCCGCGTCCTGCCGGCGCACGCCTGGCAGTTTTACTTCCCCGAGGTGGAAGGCGCCAGCGCCGGGACGATCTTTGAGATCCGGCCATAACCGAAAAAATTCGTTGACGTCTGGCGTTTCCTCTGATATGATTGCGCCCGCTCTGTGCGTTGTACCCTTCGCACCTGGGCGCATTCTATCACCGGAAGGGCTTGAAAGATGAAAGTTCTACTGCTCAAAGACGTTTACAAACTGGGCCGCGCTGGCGACGTGAAAAAAGTCGCTGATGGCTACGGCCGCAACTTCTTGCTGCCGCAAAACCTGGCAGTGCTGGCAACCGCCGGCGCTCTCAAGCAGGCCGAGCGCATTCGTTCGCACGCCGCGCTGCAGCGCGATGTCCTGAACAAGGAAATGGGCGCTGTGGCGCAGCATCTCGCTGGCGTCACGCTCACATTTGCCGCCAAGGCCAGCGAGACTGGCAAGCTGTATGGTTCGATCACCACACAGATGATTGTGGATGCGCTGAAAAGCAAAATCGGCGTTGAGATTGCCCGCCGCCAGGTGGACATTCAACCGCTGCGCACCCTGGGTGAATTCAAGGCCCGCATCCGCCTGACGGTGGACTTGCTGCCCGAAATTCGCATCATCATCCATCGCGAAGGCGAGGTAGTGGCGCTGCCGGCGGAACCCGCCGCGGCTCCAGCCGCAGCCCCGGCTGCTGCTCCTGCTGCTTAACGCTGCGCTGCCTTTTGCTCCCCGCGACCCGCCAGGCTCCCTGGCGGGTCGTGTGTTTGAAAAGCTTGTGTTAGAATCAAGGGACTTGGGTAAACCCGAAGGGCTGCCTTTCGGGTTTGGTCTATCCTGTTCGATTAGGATTGTGGAGAATACTATGCCTCTGATTGGAATTACGACAAGCCGCATCTCGCATGCGAATGCGCAGTATTCAACGATTTCGCTGATGGAAGCTTATGTACGGGCGGTTTCCACCGCCGGGGGTGCGCCGCTGCTCATTCCGCTCGGCCTGCCCTTAGAGCAGTTGGACGAAATTTACGGCCGCCTGGATGGCATCCTGTTCAGCGGCGGCGGAGACGTCGCGCCGGAAGTTTTCGGCGGGACCTATCATCCGCTGGTGGGCGGGGTGGATGTGGATCGCGACCGGGTCGAGTTGTACCTGGCGCGCGCCGCCGCCCAAGACGGGCGGCCCTTTTTGGGCATCTGCCGCGGCATCCAGTTAATCAATGTCGCCCTGGGCGGCTCGCTCTACACCCACATCGCCGACCAAAACCCGGAGCCGCTCAAGCACGACTTCTTCCCCGATTGGCCGCGCGATTACCTGGCCCACGCCGTGCGGGTGGATGCCGACAGCCGCCTGGCGCACATCCTGGGCGCGACCAGCGTCTCGGTTAACAGCCTGCATCACCAGGGACTCCAGCGCCTGGCGGCTGGCCTGCGCCCGGTGGCGGCTGCGCCGGACGGTTTGGTGGAGGGGGTAGAATACGCCAACCACCCCTTTGGGTTGGCGGTGCAGTGGCATCCTGAGTGGATGCAAGAACATGCGCCGATGCGGGCGCTCTTCAAAGCTTTTGTGGATGCCTGCGCCCGTTGATCTTCCCCTGGCCGCCTGCCCGATCGGTGTGTTTGACTCGGGCGTCGGCGGTCTGTCGGTCTTGCGCGCCATCCGGCGGCAGCTTCCGGCGCATCCCCTGATTTATTTCGCCGACCAGGCCCACGTGCCGTACGGCCCGCGCCCATTGGATGAGCTGCGCGGCTTTTCAGAAGCCATCACTCGCTATCTGCTGGCGCAGGGGGCCGGTCTGATCGTGGTGGCCTGCAACACGGCTTCGGCGGCCGCCCTGTACCACCTGCGGCGGGTCTTCCCCTCAACCCCTTTTGTGGGCATGGAGCCGGCGGTCAAGCCGGCCGCCGAGCAGACCCGCAGCGGCGTGGTGGGGGTGCTGGCCACGCCGGCCACTTTCCAGGGGGCGCTGTACGCCTCGGTGGTGGAGCGTTTTGCGCACGGGGTGAAGATTTTGCCGCACGCCTGCCCCGGCCTGGTGCAGCAGATCGAAGCCGGCGAACTGGATGCGCCGCGCACCCGCGCCATCCTGGAAGAGGCGCTGCTGCCCATGCTGGCGCAGGGAATTGATACAGTGGTCTTGGGCTGCACGCATTATCCTTTTGTCATTCCTTTGATTCAGACGATTGTTGGCGAGGCGGTGCGCGTGATCGATCCCGCGCCGGCGGTGGCGCGGCAGGTCGCGCGGTTGGTGGCGAACCCCACCCCAGAACCCCACCCCAAC
>CAIQJJ010000923.1 GCA_903872065.1 uncultured Anaerolineales bacterium
CATCTTCGTCAAAGATGATTTGAGCGACGATGTCGCCGAGATGCTGCGCATCGAACTGAAACGCCGTGTGCCTGAGGCGCTCAAAGACACAGAAGGCCCCTGGAAGCTTGTCGCCTGGCTTGATCAGGTGCAGCCTCCGCTCTCAATGTCTGGGACAATCCAGGCGCCATTTTCAGTCGAACTGCTGGCCGAGACCATCAAGCAGCCTGATGCAGCCGCTTTCCTCGAAATCATCAAGAAGTCTTTGCAAGCCGAGGAAGAACACTTGATGAACGCTTTGCGCAGCGAGTTGGAGCATGCCGAAGAACGCCTGGACAGTCAGCGCAAAGATCGGCTTGAGGCGTTGGATCTGTTTATCGAGGGCATTAAGGATGAGGAGGAAGAGGGGGAAGAGCCAGGCGTCGCGCGCACGCCGCGCCAACTTGCGGAAGACCTTTCCAACACCTTGCGCCTGCCGCTGCGCTATACCCCCGAAAGCATACGCCTGCTGGCCGAAGACCCGCGCCAGTTCGCCAAACAGATTCGCCCACAGATTGAGGCGGCGGTGCTGGAGCAAACCATCCGCCGCCTGATAGGCAGCCTGGAACGCCGCCTCTCCGACACACTCGAGCTGGATATTCCCGCGCTATCCAACAAAACCTGGGCCGAAACCGCAGATCAAATCACTGCCACGGTGGAAACAGTCCTGGAACGGCGGCGGGAGCGCCTGGTGGGAGCGCAGGGTGTGATGGAGGATGAAATTCGCGCCGCCCTGGCAAAGGGAAACGGCGCGTTGGACGAAAACACGCTGGTTGCCTTTTTGTTAGGCATGCGGGATGGCGTGCGCTCATCATTCGACAAAAAGACGCACCGTCGTATCCGCCAGCGCATGCAGCGCTTCACCTATATTTACTACGTCGCCCGGCTGCTCGAAGATCGCGATCCAGAAGATGTGACCGAGATGGTGTTGGATCATCTGGATCAGGTGCAGGAGTCGCAGCGCCGCGATTGGGGTGAGAGTGAAAGCGAGCGCCTGGGAACACTGCGCCTGTGCGACTTGGAGGAAAAAACACAAGACCGTTTGCGGCTTGGGTTGGGCGAGGCTTACGATGACCTCAAGAATGAGCGGCTGAACACCCTGACCGGCAAGGCGCGTGAGAATGTGATCGCTGCCTTAGGGCGCAATATCATGACGCAGATCTACCGCCAACTATTGGTCGGCGTGATTTCGGATCTATGGGTAGATTACCTGACGCAGATGGAAGCGCTGCGCGTCTCGATTGGCCTCGAGTCTTACGCTCAACGCGATCCGTTGGTGCAGTACAAAAATCGCGCCTATGACCTGTATCAAACCCTGTTGACAAACACCCGCCTGGGTGTGATCAATCGTATGTTCACCTATCGCCCGCGCAATCTCCAAACGGTGCAAGCGGCGGTCGAAAAAGAGGCGGACGAAGCGCCTGAAACCGAAACAGGCGCGCAAGCAGCCATGCAGGCTGCGCCGCAAACCGCGGCCCGCAATGTTCCAAGCGCAGCGGCGCCGGCCGCCAAAGAATCATCTAGCAAGGACGAACCAGGCGATAGCGCGCCAGGCGGCAAGAGAAAGCGCCGCCGACATTAAACGATGGGAGAGGTTTGTATGTCTCATGACCCTAAATTAATCTTATCCAATTTTCAACTCGAAGGGCGCCTGATCGAGGTGAAAGCCAACGGCTCAGGGCACATCAATGAAACCTATGTCAGCCGTTTTCAGACAGGCAAGCAAGAACAGCGTTACATCCACCAATGGATTAACCACCATGTTTTCAAAGAGCCGCCCAAGGTAATGGAAAATATCGAACGGGTGACTTGCTATCTGCAAGAAAAAATCGCTGAGGCCGGCGGCGACCCAACGCGCGAGACGCTGACGATCGTCCCGGCGGTAGACGGTTGTTCATATTACCAGACTCCCCAAGGCGATTACTGGCGCACATATACTTGCATCGAAGGGGCGCGCACGTATGATCAGGTGGAGGAACTGCGCCATGTGTACAATGCCTCGCGCGCCTTTGGCAATTTTCAAAAGCTGCTCAGCGATCTACCCGGCGGCCGCCTGCACGAAACCATCCCTGATTTTCATCACACCCGCAAGCGCTTTGAAACCTTTGAGCGTATCTTAGAGGCCGATCGCTGCCAGCGCGCCGCCGGCGTGAAGGCTGAAATTGATTTTATTTTGGAACGCCAGGAACAAACCGGCAAAGTGGTAGATTTGCTGGCGCAAGGAATGCTGCCAGAACGGGTAACGCACAATGACACCAAATTAAACAATGTGATGATTGACGCCCAAAGCGGCGAGGGCATTTGCGTGATCGATCTCGATACAGTCATGCCAGGATCAGTCTTATACGATTTTGGCGATTCAGTGCGCATCGGTGCCAGCAGCGCCGCCGAGGATGAGCGCGACCTTTCGAAGGTCTGCTTTAATATTGAGATGTTTGAGATGCTGGCGCGCGGCTACCTTGATTCTGCCCGCGAGTTCCTGACGCCGCTTGAACTGGAACTGCTGCCTTTTTCCGCCCGCTTGATCACCCTTGAACAGGCCATCCGCTTTCTGGGCGATTATCTCAATGGCGATGTTTATTACAAAACCCATCGCCCCGGCCATAATCTCGATCGGGCGCGAACGCAGATTAAGATGGTCGCCGAAATGGAAGCCAACTCCGATCAGATGGAGGCCATTACCCATCGTTATGGCAGTTGATGGATAGCGAACTCTGCTCTGTCGGCGTTGATATTGGCGGCACCTTTACCGATCTGGTTTATCGCACAGCGCAAGGTCTGCGCGTGCATAAGTTGTTGACTACCCGCCAGGATGAATCGCTGGCATTCTTACAAGGGTTGGATGCGCTGGAAGTAGCCGCGCAGGCGCAAGTAGCGCACGGGACAACCGTGGCGACCAATGCCTTGTTGGAACATCGCGGGGCGCGCACCGCCTTGATCGTGACCGCTGGCTTTGGCGATATTTTGACGATCGGGCGGCAGGCGCGCCCGGCGCTGTACCGGCTTTCTTTTGCGCCGCGTTTTTGCCCCGCGCCAGAAGAATTGACCGGCGAGGTGGCTGAACGAGTGCTGCCAACCGGGGAAATCCTGCTGGCGCTTGACCCGGCGGAGGCGCGCCGGGTTGTGGAAGAATGCCTGCAAAGGGGAGCGGAATCGCTGGCGGTCTGTTTGCTCTTTTCATTTGCCAACCCGCAGCACGAGCAAATGATCGGCGAAATCGCCGCGCAGTGCGCGAGGGAGCGCCAGCGCAGTCTGTTCGTCTCTTTATCCAGCGAGATTTTGCCCGAATATCGCGAATTTGAGCGCGCTTCGACCACCGTCTTGAACGCGTATGTCGCCCCGATCCTGGGACGTTACCTGGAGAACCTGGAGCAGGGCCTGCTGCGGCGCGGCCATCGTTCGCTGTGGGTCATGCAATCCTCAGGCGGCATCCTCAGCGCCAATGCGGCGCGGCGCGAGGCCGTGCGCAGCCTGCTTTCGGGGCCGGCGGCCGGCGTCACGGGAGCGTTTCACACGGCGCGGCAGGCTGGTTTCGATCACCTGATCACCTTCGACATGGGCGGCACTTCAACGGATGTCTCATTGCTGGATGGCGCTATCCGCCGCACCAGCGAGGGCAGTGTGGAAGGCTGGCCGGCGCGCACGCCGATGATGGACATCCACACGGTCGGCGCGGGAGGCGGATCCATCGCCTGGGTGGATAGCGGCGGGGCGCTGCGCGTTGGGCCGCAGAGCGCCGGCAGTCAGCCTGGCCCGGCCTGCTATGGGCGCGGCGGCAGCGAGGCCCCCTTCACCGTCACAGACGCCAATTTGCTGCTTGGCCGCCTGCACCCGGATTACTTTTTGGGCGGGCGGATGAGGCTCGATCGGGCCGCGGCGCAGCGCTCCGCCGCGCCGTTGGCCGACCGCCTGGGGATGAGCCAGTTGGCGCTGGCGCGCGGCGTCATTCGCATCGCTAACGCCCACATCGAACAGGCTTTACGCGTGATTTCGGTAGAGCGCGGCTTTGATCCACGCGCCTTTACCCTGCTGCCCTTCGGTGGGGCCGGCCCAATGCACGCCCTCGACCTGGCAGCCGCCTTGCACATCCGGCAGGTGTTGATTCCGCGCTACCCAGGAGTGCTCTCGGCCCTGGGACTGACGCTGGCTGATTACGTCAAAGATTACTCGCAAACCGTGATGTGGCCCCTGGCGCAGACTGACCTGGGGCTCTTTCGCCAGGCCTTCGCCCCCTTGCTCCAACGCGCCGCCCACGATCTGGCGCAAGAAGGCTTCCAGCCGGCGGAGATCCACTTTGAACCGGCGGTGGATTTGCGCTACAAAGGCCAATCGTTTGAACTGACGATTGCGCTCGAAGTCCTGCCGGAGGATTCCTCCGCCGGCGCGATTTACCAGCCGGCAGCGTTGGCGGCGCGCCTGTTTGCCGCCCACCAACAGCGCTACGGCTATGCGGTCACTCAAGCGGTTGAGGTGGTTACGGTGCGCCTGGCAGGGCGCGGTCTGCGGCCGCAAGCGGAAGAAAGCGCTCTACCCGCAAGCCACGCCGCAGCAAAAGCGGCTGCCCATACCGAGATCCTGTTTGACGACCATTTTCTACCCGCGGCGGTGTATGCGCGCGAGCATTTGCAGCCCGGCCACAAGCTGCAAGGCGCAGCCATGATCGTTCAAGAGGACGCCACCAGCATTATCCCACCAGGCTGGAGCGGACAGGTGGATGAGCGCCTCAACTTGATTTTTCGCCCGACCAATGGGACGGAGGCGGCAGATGCCTGATCCGGTATTACTCGAAATTCTCAAAAATCTGCTCAGCGCAGTGGCCGAGGAGATGGGCGTCACACTTGGACGCACCGCCTATTCGCCAAACATCAAAGAGCGGCGCGATTATTCCTGCGCCGTCTTCGACGCGTGCGCCGATATGGTCGCCCAGGCGGCGCACATCCCCGTCCATCTGGGGGCCATGCCGCTCTCGGTGCAAGCCTGCTTGCAGCGTTTTGGCCGCCTGGAAGAAGACGATATCGCCATCTTGAACGATCCCTTCTCCGGCGGTTCACACTTGCCCGACATCACCCTGGTCTCGCCAGTCTACTGGCAGGGCGACCTGCTCGGCTATGTCGCCAGCCGCGCCCACCATGCAGATGTGGGCGGCATTGCGCCGGGCTCGATGCCGCTGGCGCGGGAACTGTTCCAGGAAGGCTTGATCATCCCACCGGTGAAATTGCAGCGCGCCGGCGTTTTGAATGAGGCCTTGTTGGAGTTAATCACGCGCAACACACGCACGCCGGCCGAGCGCCTGGGCGATCTCTCGGCGCAGATCGCCGCCCAACACGTGGGCATCCGCCGCTTGCAGGCCCTGGCAGAGCGTTACCAGGTCGGCGTCTTGAGCGAGTACATGCTCCACCTGCAAAACTACGCCGAGACGATGATGCGCCGGCTGCTGGCGGAAATCCCCGCCGGGCGCTACACTTTCCGCGACGTGCTGGACGACGACGGCTTCGGCCACACCGATCTCCCGATCTGTGTCACAGTTATTGCTCACCCGCAGAAGTCGCAAGAGACCATGCTGACGATTGACTTTGGCGGCAGCGCCCCACAAACCGAAGGCGGGGTGAACGCGGTCTATGCGGTGACGCTTTCGGCGGTATTTTATGTACTGCGCTGCCTGCTTGCCGACGATTCTGTGCCGACCAACGCTGGCATCTTCCGCCCGGTGCAGGTGATCGCCCCGCCAGGAACGCTGGTCAATGCGCAGTTTCCAGCTTCAGTCGCCGCCGGCAATGTCGAAACCTCACAGCGGATCACGGATGTGCTGCTCGGCGCCTTTGCCCAGGCGCTGCCCGGCCGCGTGCCAGCCGCCTCGCAAGGCACAATGAACAACCTGACAATCGGGGCTTCGTCCACTGCTGGCGAGGGCCAGGCGCGCTTCGCTTACTACGAGACCATCGGCGGCGGGATGGGCGCTTCTGCGACGGCGAGTGGGCTCTCCGGCGCGCACGTCCACATGACCAACACCCTCAATACGCCATGCGAGGCGTTGGAGTACGCCTATCCACTGAGGGTGAGAGAATATCACCTGCGGCGCGGCTCAGGCGGGGCCGGCGCGCAGCACGGCGGCGATGGCCTGTACCGCGAGATTGAGCTGCTGGCCGACGCCACCGTAACCATCCTCTCGGAACGCCGCGCCCACGCTCCTTATGGGCTGTTTGGCGGACAAGACGGCGCTCCGGGCGAAAATAGCCACTTCGAGGGAGAAACGCGCCGCATACTGCCCGGCAAATGCAGTTTCCAGGCGCGCCGCGGCGACCGGATCGGAATCGCCACTCCTGGAGGAGGTGGATATGGCGACTTGCCTCAAGAAACCTGCTAATACAAGCCATGAAAATTTGTGTTCTTCTTCCCCACGGTGAAAATGCCGACTCCCCAGTGGTCGAATTCGACACCCCTTACGATCCCACACCTTTTCTGAAGGGTCATGAGTTCGCAGTGCATGCGCTGCGAAAAGCTACCATCGTCAGGCAGATCGAAACGCTGCACTGCCAGGGTTACGATCTGTTCTTTAACCTGTGCGATGGGTTAAGCGAAGAGAATCTGCCCGGCATCCAGGTCGTGCAAACATTGGAAAGACTGGCGATACCTTTCACAGGGGCCGGATCCGGTTTTTACGAGCCATCCCGCCAGCAGTTCAAAGAAAGCTGCCTCAGACTTGGCCTACCCACACCCGCCTTTGCCTTCATCCACACACCCGATGAAACCAGGCAGGTTGCCCACCATCTGCGCTATCCTTTGATTGTCAAGCATCCCGATTCGTTCTCATCCATTGGATTGACCCCTCAGTCGCGGGTCGAAAACCCGGCCGAGTTGCAAACACAGGTCGAGCAAATGATCGCAGCCTATGGCAATGCTCTGGTTGAGGAGTTTATTGTGGGACGCGAATTTGCCGTGCTGATTACAGAAAATCCTGACGACCCGGCCTGTCCGGTGATCTACCAGGCCGTTGAACTCTGTTTTCCCCCCGGCGAAACATTTTATCATTTTCACCTGAAATGGGTCAATTACAGAAGCCTGGCAACCATCCCGGTCAATGATGTAGGGTTGGATCAACGGCTGCGCGCCCTCACTGGTCAGATTTTCTTGGGAATGAACGGAACAGGTTATGCCCGCTTCGACATTCGCATGAACGAGCAAGGGGAGCTGTTTCTCCTGGACGTCAACCCTAACTGTGCAGTGTACTATCCCCTTGACCAATCGAGCGGCTCAGCCGATTTGATCTTGACCCAATCTCCTGGCGGACACCAGGCATTCACCGATTTACTGCTGCGCAGTGCGCTCAAACGCGCCGGCCGCCCCTGGAAGTAACCCTACAAATCGAGCGCACGCGAGAGCCCCCGATTCTGGCCGCGACGGGCGCGGGCCGTGGCTTCTAATTCCGCGCGGATGGCAGGGTATTGTCCAAGCAAACGCAAAAAATGCTGGCGTTGGAGGGTGAGGATCAGGCAAGAGGTTATGGCTTGGGTGGTGGCAGTGCGCGGGACATCTTCCAACAAGGCAATCTCACCAAAATAATCCCCATCCTGGCTCACTGCCGCCTGGATTAAGCGCCCATAAGGGCCAGGGAGCAGCACCGCCACCTTACCGCGTGCCACCAGGTAGAATTTGTCTCCAGAGTCGCCCTCGTTGAAAATGACCTTACCGGCTTCAAAGGTTTCAGTGACCAGCAGACGCGCCAACTGCTGCAAGGCGTGATCATCCAGGGCGTTGAAGATCGGGATCTGACGCAAACGCGACGGAGCAACTCCCACTGAGCGACCGTCCTCGCTGAGGACAAAGCCGCTCTGCTGACTATAAAGTTGAGCGTAGAGGCCGCCCTGTTTCAGCAGGTCTGTATGAACACCTTGTTCAGCAATACGACCCTGATCCAGCACCACAATCCAATCCATGTTAACGGTAGAGGCCAGCCGGTGGGTCACAGTGAGCAGGGTCATCTGGGCAGCCAGTTTCTTGATCGTAGCGTTGATGGCCGCTTCAGTTTCAGGATCGAGAGAGGAGGTGGCTTCATCGAGCAGCAGCAAACGCGGCTTGCGCAGCAGGGCGCGCGCCAGGGCAATGCGCTGGCGCTGCCCCCCCGACAATCGCCCGCCGCGCTCCCCTACGATGGTATCGTAACCCTGCGGCAGGTTGAGGATCGTCTCATGGATTTCAGCGGCGTGCGCCGCGTCTTCCACCTCGGCGTTGCTGGCTTCAGGACAGCTCAAACGGATATTCTCGCGCACTGTTGTGTTAAACAGAAATGTCTCCTGAAAAACAATCGCCATTTGTTCGCGCAGCGATTGCAGCTTAATCCGGCGCAGATCGCATCCATTCACCTTCACACTGCCAATCTGCGGATCGTAGAAGCGCATCAGCAAGTTAAGCAGTGTACTTTTTCCCGAACCGCTTCGCCCCACAAAGGCGACCGAGCGCCCGATGGGGATATCCAGATTGATCTTTTGCAAAGCGGGTCTTCCCTCCAACCCGGCGTAGCTGAAGGTGAGATTCTCGAATGAAATTTTTTCAGATAAGGCTGACAAGGGTTCTGCATCGGGAGCGTCTGCAATCGTCACCGGTTCAGCCAGCAGACTCTCGATCCCCCTGAGGCCAACCTGACCCGGCGACAAGGCGGAAATAGCCAGGGAGATGGAAGTAAAAGATACTGCCAGGGTAGCCAACAAAGACGCAAAACCAACCCAGGCCCCCAACGACAAATGACCGCTGAAAACCAGGTAGCCGCCGATGCCCAGCACGAGAAGTTGGAGAAACTGATGGGCGATGTCAGTGATGCGGTAGACGCCCCACATCAAGAAATTGGCCAGGATATGGTCTCTCTCAAAGCCGGCCAGCAGCTTATGGAACGAAGCCACAGCCGACTCATGCAGGCCAAACGCGCGGGTAACCGCTTGCGCGCCCACCGCCTCCTGCACCGCGCCGGAAATCATTTCGTCGTTTTTTCGGCGCCGGGCGACATAGAACTCATCTCGGTCAACCATTTTTTTGGGCAAGATAAACATGGCCGGTATGATGGCCAGGCTGATCAATGCCATAGGCCAATCGAGGGCAAACATCACCCCGATCACAACGACAAGTTGAAGGCTGACCTGCACCAACGGAACAAAAGAATAGCCCAAAGCATACTCCACACCCGCCAGGTGGCCTTCGAAATTCATCAAAATGGCCGCGGTTGACGTGTGCAGATAATAACTGGCTGAAAGATTTTGCAGATGGGCAAACATACGCACGCGCAAGTCATTAATCGTGCGCATGATCACCCAGGCCTGGATGTAATCGCTGCCCAGGTTGGCTGCCGAATTGGACAAATAGAGAACGGTCAAAGCCGCAATCAACATCACCAACATTTGCCCATTGTGAGGTTCAATGGCATTATCAATCAGAAACTTGAGTCCCAGAGGGAAGAAAGCATCGAACGTAATGACGATAACCATGAGAAAAAGGGTCGCCAAATTCTGCTTCCAATAAGGACGCATGTAATCAGACAACATCCGCCGGTGTAAATAGAGCACGCTGCCAACGCGCAGATCGCTTTTCTGTTCCATAACACCATTTTATCTTCACAATGGGAAAATAGACAACCGTCAAAAGAGTTAAATCGCCACAATAATCTCAATTGGCAGCCCCCACAAAGAATGAGGGGCAAATTCCTGCACCGTAAAGCCGGCCTGCTTTAATTCCGCCTGCGCCAGGATTGGGCGACAATCCACCAGGGCGGGCAGTTTCTCATGAAACCATTCATACAAGCGCACCGGCCAGTGATCCTCCTGCCGCAAGCTGACTACCGCCGCCCGGCCGCCAGGGCGCAGCACGCGCCGGCATTCGCTCAAGACCTGGGGGATTTCGGGCGTGTCAAAGAGTTCCAACGTAAAGCTAATCAGGATGGCGTCAAAGGCAGCTCGCTCGAAAGGCAGATGGGTCGCATCACCCAGGCGCAGATCGAACTGCGGCAGGGATTGCTGCGCAGACTGCGCCGCCTCCAGACGCCGCCGCGCCACATTGAGCATGCCAGGGGAAAGATCAATGCCACAAACCAGGCCCTGCGGCCCAACCGCCTGGCCTAAAGCCAATAAACCGCGCCCGGCGCCAAAGCCAATTTCTAAGGCCTTTTCCCCGGCGCGCAATTTGAGCTTTTGAACGCCCAACAGGCCATACTTTCGTTCACTGCTGGCCAGGATGTCGTACCAGCGGCTCAAGCGATCGTAGCTTGACTGCGCTTGCACTTTAGAACGGCTGACGCGGCGGATAGGATGATTCATCGCCGCTTCAGCCAGGCCGTCAGCGCGATGGCGACTGCGCCGAGGAAGATATACACGGCAAAACCACTGGCATAACCCGCTTCCCCCTGAATGCGAACGATCTCGCCCAGGACAGGCGGGATCACAAAGCCGCCAAAGGCTCCCAATCCACCCACCCAACCGGAAGCTCCTCCAACCGCCTCTGGCATCACCTGCGGCACCATTTTGAAGACCGCGGCATTGCCCACCCCCATCCCCAGGCCGATCACAACTTCAGCGACGATGGACAGTCCCCAATCGTGCGAGATGGTCAGCAAAGCCGCGCCAGCGATGAGGGTGAGCAAGGCCAGGAAAGCAGTTTTCTCGCCGCCGATGCGGTCAGAGAGTTTGCCGCCAACAATGCGGATCAACGAAGTGGTAATTGAATAGAGCGCCGCCAGGACGCCGGCGGCGATGGCGCTGGCCGCGAAGAACGACTTCCAGTAGGTCGGCAGCCAGGCGGTCAGCGAAAGAAAACCACCCTGAGTAACAAAGTAAATGCCCACCAGCGCCCAGGTCTTCCAGGAGCGCGCCGAGAGGCGCAAGCTGGCCAGAGTGCTGCCGCCAGGGAAGAGTTCCTGCCCATGCTGGCGGGCGATCTGGGCGGCCTCCAGCGGATGGAGGCCGCGCCCCAGGAGTTGAAAATAGGGGGCGTTGCACGCCAACCAGAAGTACAAGCCGCTGCCAACACCGAGAAAAATCAGCCAGATGAGGTAAGTAGTTCCCAGGCCCAGCGCCTCCAGCACGAACGGCAAAATGAGGGTGAAGATGCCGGGGGCCAGGTTGCCCACCCCGGCGTAAATTCCCATCGCCGTACCCTGGCGGGCGCGCGGAAACCAATATGACACCTGGCTGATGCCCACCGAAAAGGTCGCCGCGCCGCAGCCGCTCAACACCCCCAATCCTAGCAGCAGAGGATAAAAACCAGGCGTCAACTGCTGCGGATCATTCATCAGCACAACCAGGGTAATGCCGGTCATGCCGCACAGCGAAAGCCCCAGTAAAGTCAGCAGCGGTTTGCGCCCGCCGGTGGTATCCACCCAGGCCGAGAAAGGGATGCGCAGCAAAGAGCCAGAAAAAGAGGGTGTGGCGACCAACAACCCGATCATGACCGGCGTCAATTGGAGCGCATCCTTAAACGTCTGAGCAGTGACGCCAAAGAGGGCAATCGCGGCAAAACCGACAAAGAAGCCCAATGTCGCGCCGGCCAATCCCTGGCGGGGCGAACCTTGTAAGACAGGCGCTTGCGGCGAGGCCATGTGGGTCACTTCACACTGTCGTCCAGTTGGCGACCCTCTGCCTCGTACATGCGGCGGCGGGCGGCTTTGTCGTTACGGAATTCCTGGTGAGCGTAAGTAGCCACGTCGAAGGCAATTTTGCGCGGCACTGCAATCGCCCCATCGCCATCCGCTATCACTACATCGCCAGGATAAACCGTCACGCCGCCCACTGCCACCGGCGTATTATGCGCCTCGTACTGGACGCGTCCCTGCACCATCCCCTGCGAACAATAACGCGACCAGAAAGGAATCTTCTGCAAGATCAGTTCATCGGTGTCGCGCACCCCGCCATTGGTGACAAAGCCGCGAGCGCCTTTTTGCCAGGCAGCCAGGCCATTGTTAGAACCGCACAGACCCACATTGACGCCGCTTTCATCAATCACGATAAAGTCGCCGGGTTCAATTTCCTCCATCCAGGGATAGGTGCAAACCGTGTTGTAGTACCAGCCCTGCCAGGCGGTGTACTCTTCGGGCGTCAACTTCGGTACAGGGCCGACAAAAGGCAGGTAGCGCGCCGTGCGGGCAATGCCAACCGCCCGCGTCCGCCACAGAGGACGGATCTCCGTAGACAGCGAACCATAGCCGTGCATCCCATTCCAATCCATCCCGTCGCGCACATCTGCCACACGCAGGTCGCGATAAAGTTCCAATAACTGTTCGCGTTCAGTCGCCATTGGATCACCTCATGCTTCTCTGGACATGGCATCCATCACCGCGACCGCGGCGATATTGACAATATCTACGACCTCGTCGCCGGTCTGCAAGACATGGATTGGCGCGCCAGCGCCGAGCAGGATCGGGCCAACCGCCGTCGCTCCGCCCAGGCGAGCCAACAGCTTATAGGCAATATTGGCCGATTCGAGCGAGGGGAAGACCAATACATTCGCGTCTTTAACTTTGCTGAAGGGGAAGCGATCCTCGATAATGCCTGGTACCACCGCGGTATCGGCCTGCATTTCGCCATCCACGGCCAACCCCGGACGGCGCGCCTTGACCAATTCCACCGCCTGGCGCACTTTGTCGGCCAGAGGGTGAGGCGTGCTGCCAAAATTCGAGAAGGAGAGCATCGCCACGCGCGGCTCCATGCCCAACCGGCCGGCAAAATCCGCCGCCAGGCCAGCGATCTCCGCCAGGTCTTCCGCGCTGGGGTCAATATTGACCGTCGCATCCGTCAACAAGTAGACCTGATTCTTGATAATTAAGATGTAAGCCCCGGCCACCTTGCGGACGCCAGAGGCGGTGTGATGAATTTGCAACGCCGGGCGGATGACCTCCGGGTACTCATGCGTCAAACCAGAAACAAGCGCATCGGCGTCGCCCATTTTGACCATCATCGGGCCAAAGATATTGGGATCAAGAATGCGCTTGGCGGCGTCAGCCGGGGTCAGTCCTTTGCGCTGGCGCAGCTGATAATATGCCTGGGTATAAGCAGAAAGTTTCGGGAAATTGGCCGGGTTGACGATTTCAGGGCAGCAATCCAGACCCAACACTTCGATCTTCGCCTGGATCACTTCTGGACGTCCGATCAAGATCGGGCGGCCAATGCCTTCGTCAGTGACCTGCGCTGCGGCGCGGATGATCTTCGATTCCTCGCCTTCGGCAAAGACGATGCGCTTCTTGGCGACAGAGCTTTGCGCTTTGTGCATGATGTAATAACGCACCTGCTGTCCCATTCCCTGGCGAAAGGCCAATTGCTCGCGATATTCATCAATGTCAATCTTTTTGCGCGCCACACCGGTCTCAATGGCGGCCTGCGCCACGGCAGGCGCTTCCCATAGCAAGACACGCGGATCGAGCGGCTTGGGCAGGATGTACTCAGCGCCAAATTTCATGCTTTCCAAACCGTACGCCCGCAAGACACTGTCTGGCACATCCTCTTTGGCTAATTTTGCCAGGGCGTATGAAGCGGCGACTTTCATTTCCTCATTAATTGCCCTGGAGCGAACATCCAACGCCCCACGGAAAATGAACGGGAAGCCCAAGACATTATTAATTTGGTTGGGATAATCGGATCGGCCGGTGGCGATGATGGCATCTGGGCGGGCCTCGCGCGCCAGTTCATACTTAATTTCAGGGTCAGGATTGGCCATTGCGAAGATCAATGGACGCTCGGCCATTGTTTTGACCATTTCCGGGGTGAGGATATTGGCTATCGAAAGGCCATAGAACACATCAGAGCCGCGCACCGCATCCGCTAAAGTGCGTGCATCCGTCTCATGCGCCAGGCGCTCCTTATACTTATTCATGTTGTCCACACGGCCCTTGTAGACCACACCTTTGGTATCCACCAGGGTGATGTTTTCGCGCGTGACGCCCAGGCGGATCATCAACTCCGCGCACGAGATAGCCGAAGCGCCGGCGCCAGAGATGGTGATTTTCACCTCAGCGATATTTTTGCCAATCACTTCCAGGGCATTCATCAGGGCCGCGCCCGAAATAATCGCCGTGCCATGCTGATCATCATGAAAGACAGGGATATTCAACTGCGCCTTGAGGGTTTCTTCAATGTAAAAACATTCTGGGGCCTTAATATCCTCCAGGTTAATGCCGCCAAACGTAGGGGCAATCGCGCGCGCCACCTGGATCACCACTTCAGGATCGTGACTATCCACTTCAATATCAAACACGTCCACATCGGCAAATTTCTTAAAGAGAACGCCTTTCCCCTCCATCACCGGTTTGCCAGCCAGCGCGCCGCGGTCGCCCAGGCCCAAAATGGCGGTACCATTCGAAAGGACAGCCACCAGGTTGCCCTTCGAGGTGTATTCATAAGCCGTTTCGGGGTCCTTTTCGATCTCCAACACAGGTTGCGCAACCCCTGGAGTATAAGCCAGGCTGAGGTCACGCTGGGTATCCATTGGTTTGGTAGGAACAACAGAGATTTTACCCGGTTTACCACCGAGATGGTGATATTCAAGAGCATCTTCACGAGTGATCTTAATCATGCAGGCCTCCTATGACTGGGGATAATATCTCCCCGGGAATGGGATTAAAACTGAGTTTAGTGTAGCACCACGCAAGGGAGCTTGTCAAATGAACTTTGACATGCGAAATAGGGTATCTATGTCCGCCGCCCTCGCAGACGCTTGAAAGCGATCCGCGCCAGCCAGGCCGCGGCCCACACCCCAAGCACAACCCCAGCCAGCACCAGAGCCAGGTTTAGCAGGCTGCGCCGGCGATCTTCTTGCGGCTGAACTTCGGCGGTCAAGAAAGCCGCCCGTTCAATGCGCGCGCCTGCCGGAAGCGCATCCTGGGGCGCGGCTGCAAGCACTTCGAGATCGATCCCATACAAGCCGGAGCGCGTTGGCCGCCAACTGCCCTGCGCTTTGCCGCCCTGGATCGAAAGTTCCAGGGTTTCAAGCGCGCCATCTGAGCCCCGGATCTGCGCCACAGCCTGCTGAAGAGGCAGTTCCTGCCCGGCCAGATCAAGCTGTAAGCTGATCTGCACGGTTTCGCCAGGGCGCGGCAGAGTCGGATTGGCCTGGGCGGTCAGCCTGGCGCCGCCTTCAAAGCGCGCCGAGAGCGCAAAATCTGCGCCCTGCGGCGGGGTCTTCTCAGTGGTATGCAAGGTCACTTTCCACAACCCGGCCTTAGGGTTGGCAAACCCATAGCCCAAATAGACCAGCGAAGATGGATCGTCAATGACCACCAGGCCATTCTTCTCCACACTCAGCTCAATTTCTTTGCCGCTGGCGCCAACTACACTCACTTCCAGGGAGCGTGAAGTGTCATATAAAGCAAAACTCGCCACCGTCACCCCCGCCTCAATGGGAATGGTAAACTCCTGGCTGCTTCCAGCATCCAAATGCCCATGATAGACTTTGGTAAATTGCTGGACTGCGCCGCTGGTGGACAGGCCAGGCGGATCGGCTTCGGGTGTAAAATCGGGCGGAATTTTTTGCAGCAAAGGCAGGATAAACTCTTGAAATGCTTGCTTTGAGGCGTTCAGATCGGTATGCAGCAAGGCTATCTCTCGCAAAGTTAGCGGCAGCCCATTGGCGCTTTCGAGCGAAACAGCAATGTCGGATGGGACAGTGGTACAAGGGGACTTAAACGCTTCAATGATGGGAATTCCCGCCAGGGCATAGAATTGCACGCCATGGCGATGCAAGATCTGCTGGTTGTACAATCCTTGGATGTAGCTGGGCCGAATTTCCAGCGAGGCGGGCAGGTAAAAGCCCAGCGATGCTGGCAGGTAGGCGCATTCGGTGCCGTTTTGCGGCGTGCCGAGCATGATCAACTGCGCCACATCCCGCTCTGCCATCAGACGGTCTATGTAATAACGCGAGATCAAGCCACCCATGCTGTGCACCAGGAGATCGACTTTTTGGGCGCCGGTAAGTTCCTTAACGCGGCTGACATACTGCTTCAAAACAGCCGCGTTTTCCGCAATTGTGTTGGTGCGTCCGGCCGGGTCAGTGATGCTGCCCGTGTTTAACACCCCGGCAGCTTGCCCGTCGCCAACCGCAAAGCCAGCAATGCCCACTGAAGCCAGGTAGCCATCCGGCCCCAAATAAGTCTGCCAGGCCTGCCAACTGGAGATAAAACCATGCACCATAACCACCGGGCGCGGGCGCACAGACACCCGATCGCTTTGCCCAAGAGTCACGCCTCCCGCGACTGCCAGTACACTCCGCGCAGGTTGCGCCGTTCCGCCCGGATTCCAATACCAGCCAAAGGCATCCAAGGGCTGCGTAAGACAACCATCCTGCCCGGCGGCAACGGTACAGTTTCCCACCTGGGCATCCAAACCCTCCAGGCGAAAATTAACCTCTACCTTTTCACTGATCTTTTGGGAAAGAAGCACTTGCAAATGAATGCGGTCGCCATCAGTAATTTGCGCCAAAGCCTTTTGGTTTTGATCCAATACCCTTACTTGGGCGGTCAAAGTTTGTCGCGCGATACTTAAGTTCACAGTTTCGAGATTGACTCGGCTGAAAGAAGCCAATCCACCCAATATTTGCCACAGCAGCAATAAAACAAAAGATGTTGTTCGCAACATAGAAACCTCCTTCAGATATTTGATTTAAAGAGATTCTATCATAGACTCACTTTGTCCAAATTGACATTCTAAAACATCCTCTACCATCTATTATTTACTAATACTACCCAATTTTGCAAGATCATGTATAATGTTTGCAAGTTTTTAAGGTTGGTCAGCCAAACCTGACCTTAAGTAGATTGTCCCTGCCGCGCAGTGATCCTTTATTTTCATTGCACGCGGCCACGATGCTTGACATTGCTCGTCTCAGAGAAATATTGAATGCGGTTTACAGCCATTGATATGGCTTTCAGGTATGCCTTTCAGAGATAGTTTTCAGATTTGCCTGGAATTGTGTGTTTGGGATTTGCTGGTTGGCCCCTCAAACGACAATCAGGTTTTGTAAATGAGCAGAACTGAATTCGGATCACTCGTCTGATCGTTTTGTTGACCTTTCCGCCGTCGCCGGAAGTGTTTCATTTTCGTCGGCGTATTCTTGAGCCAGCAAACTTGCAGCCGTGGCCCACGGTAGGGTCATGGCTATGTGTTTTTAATGCAAAGGAACGATGGGACGGATCACGGCGATTGAACCGCAAAAGCGCCACCCCCAGCGAGTGAATCTCTTTGTTGACGGCGAGTTCCGTTGTGGACTATATCGCATCTCCGCTGCCTGGCTGCAAATCGGTCAAGAATTGACCGAAGCCAGGTTAACTGAACTTCAAGCAGCAGATGAACGTGAAGCTGCTCACCAACAAGCTTTGCGACTGTTAGAACGCCGTGACCGAACGGCGATGGAAATCAGCCGCAATTTACAGCAGCATGGTTTTTCAGAGGCGGTCATTGACGAAGAATTGCAGCGCCTGGCGCAAAGTCACCTGGTAGATGATGCTCGTTTTGCGCAGAACTGGGTGGAAAATCGGGCTGAGTTTCGCCCGCGAGGGCGTCGCGCCCTGGCGCAAGAACTGCGGCAACACGGCTTGAGCAGTGAGGCGATTGCTGAGGCAACCGCGGATCTCGATGAAGAGTCTCTCGCCTATCAAGCCGGCCTGCACTACAGCCGTAAGTTGAGCAATGTCCTGGAGCGAAATATATTTCGCCAAAAACTAGCCGCATTTCTCACCCGCCGGGGTTTCTCGTATGATGTGGTCGCGCCCGTCGTCCAGCGCATTTGGCAAGAAAGACATTCTGAAGCGAGTTAAAGAGGTAAAGAAGTATGGAAGTAGTGATCGCAAGTTTTTTGGTCATCCTGGCTCTGGCGGGCGGATTGGCCGGCGGATATTATTACAAACAATATCAAGTGCGTGTGGCTCAAGAACGCCAGCACGCCGCCGCCGATCAAATTCTGGTCGTCGCCCGTGAACAGGCGCAGGAAATCGAGCTGCAAGCCAAAGATAAGGCTTTGCAAATTCGCCAGGCGGCAGATACCGAAGTAGCCCGCCGCCGCACCGATCTGACGCGCGAAGAAGACCGGCTGCAGCGCCGGCGGCAAGAACTGGAAGACCGCGCTGACCGGTTAGAAAAACGTGAACAAACACTCAATAAGCGCCAAAGTCAGATGGATCGCCGGGCAGGAGAACTGGACAAAGTTCATGCTCAACAGATGGAAGAATTGCAAAAGATCGCCCAAATGACGGTGGATGAGGCGCGTGGGGTCTTGTTGGCCGAAGTAGAAAAAGACGCCCGCTCCGATATGGCGCGCATCATCCGCCAGGTGGAAGCGGAAGCACGCGAAGAAGGCGAACGCCGCGCACGGGAATTGATCGCCGGCGCGATTCAGCGGGTGGCGTCGGAACACGTCAGCGAAGTGACCACCTCGCTGGTAGAACTGCCTTCGGACGAAATGAAGGGGCGCATCATTGGACGCAATGGGCGCAACATTCACGCCTTTGAACAATTGGCCGGCGTGGACGTGATCGTAGACGACACCCCCGAAGCTGTGACCATCTCTTGTTTCGACCCGGTGCGCCGCGAAGTCGCCCGCCGCTCCCTGGCGAAACTGGTTTTGGATGGCCGGATTCACCCGGCGCATGTCGAGAAGATTTTGAAGAATGAGCAAAAGGAAGTGGATCGAGTGATCGCCGAAGCAGGCGAGCAAGCAGCTTACGACGCCGGCGTCGCCGGTCTGCATCCAGAGATCACCAAAGTGTTAGGACGGCTCAAGTTCCGCACTTCCTACGGTCAAAACCAGCTTGCACATGCGGTCGAGACGGCGCAGTTGGCGGCGGTGATCGCGGCGGAATTGGGCGCTGATGTAGAAGTATGCAAAGGTGGGGCGCTGCTGCACGACCTGGGCAAAGCAATTGATCATAACATCGAGGGCACCCATGCGCAGATCGGCGCAGACCTGGCCAAGCGCTACAATGTCAACTCCAAGGTGATCAACTGCATCGCCTCGCACCATCACGAGATCGAACAAGAATCGGTCGAGGCGGTGATTGTCGAAGCCGCCGACGCCATCTCTGGGGCGCGGCCTGGGGCGCGGCGCGAGAGCCTGGAGCAGTATATCAAGCGTGTGCGCGCTCTGGAAGACATCGCCAATTCGTATAAAGGCGTCAGCCAGAGTTATGCCCTGCAAGCGGGGCGTGAAGTGCGCATCTTCGTCAAACCCGAAGACATTGACGACCTCGATTCGGTGCGCCTGGCGCGCGATATCGCCAAGAACATCGAGGAAACCATGCAATATCCGGGGCAGATCAAAGTCACTGTGATTCGCGAGACGCGCGCCGTAGATTACGCCAAGTAACACCGCGAATTGACCGCTCTGCTCACCTGAAACAAACAGCCGCTTGAAAACAAGCGGCTGTTTTCTACCTATAAGTTGGTAGAATTGGTTGTCAATCTTTGAGATTCATTCCCTGCGCAAGCCTTGCCAGAGCATCTCCAGCATTTGCGCGCCCATCCGCTGCCGTTCATCCTCCGAGGTGAGCAACAAGCCCGGCAGGGCATGGACGCCCTGCGCCAGGTTGATCAGCATCAGCGCCGCCAGTTCTGCATCCAGCAGTTGGACCTGTCCCGCCAGGCGGGCGCGTTCCAAAGCGTCCACAATCGGGGCCAGCATGCTATCAAAAGCCAAAGCCAGCAAACGCTGCGCGTTGGGCGAATGAAGGGTATCGGCGTGAAAGACGCGCGTCAAATCTAAGGGCGGCTGCTCGATGAACCAAAGGATCACCGCCTGCAGTTGACGGCGAGGATCGTCGCCAGCAGACAGGAGCGCCGCCCGCACCCCCTCCTGATGGCGCTGAAAATTGCGCTCCATCACCTGCAAGTAAAGCTGATCCTTGCCATCTGGAAAGTAATAGTACAAAGAGGCATGGCGCATCTTGTGCGCTGTGGCAATGTCGCGCAGGGTAACGCCAGCGTAGCCGCGCCGGGAAAAAAGCTGCTCGGCGGTGGCGAGGATTTGTTCGTGGGTTGTCAGATCAGAAGCGCTCATATTCTACCTACAATTTGGTAGAATTTTACCCTCGCCCCTATGTTCTGTCAAGGTCGGCCAAAACGCTGCTGGATCGCCTCCGCCACCTCTCGCGGACGAGTAATGATCGGGACATGCCCCGCCCCGTGCAAAAGCGTCAATTGGGCATTCGGGATAGCCTGCGCCATTTGCTGCGCGACCGCCGCTGGAACCAACGGGTCGGCATCCCCATGGACAATCAACGTTGGCTGAGTGATACGCTGGAGATCGCCGCGCAAGTCAATGCCATCTGCCACGCGATAGAGCGCCACGGCTGCTTCTTGTTCGGCGCGTCCCACGATCTGCCGCCCCCAACGCTTAAGATGTTCGCTGTCCTCTTCTGGCACACAAGCCTCGATAAATTGGCGCAGCGCGGCGGGATAATTACGCTTCAATCCTTGCAGGAAGGGGTCGTTTTCAGCCGTGACGGGACGCGAGGCGATCCCATTCACAATAACCAGGCCAGAAAAGCGCTGCGGCTGCTGCAACAAGGCGCTGATGGCAACCAGGCTGCCCATTGACATGGCAGCCAGGACACACTGGCGCACCTGGTATGCATCCAGCACCGTGAAAACATCCTCGACAAGCTGCTGGTACACGATCGTCTCCAGCGGAGCAACGGTCGCGCCGCTGCCGCGATGATCATACGAAATCGTGCGCCAATCTTCGCTGAGCAAAGCAAGAACTTCGCTCCAGTCTTCCCAGGTACCGATCCAACCGCTGAGGGTCAAGATCGGCAGGGCGTCTTTCGCGCCAAAGGCGGTTGTGTAGAGCTTCGTGCGATCCAATGAGAGAAACATAACAAAACTCCGCAAAAAACAAGTCGGATGAAACCATTTGATGTAAAATGAACGCAAATTCAATGCGCCGCAGCCATACGCTGCATGACGCCTCAATTGTCTCATAACTTCAGCCTCTTTTCAATCTCTTGCCTCTTATGGATATTTTCCCTATAACCACCCCTACCATCATCTTCGTCGGTTCATCCATTATGGAAGGCTGGTTCAACCTGCCGCAATTCTTCCCCAACATTCCCATCTTGAACACCGCCATCGGCGGCACTCAAACGCATGAAATCCACGCCCGCCTGGATGAATTGGTCATCCGCCATCGCCCCCGGCTGGTCTGCTACTACTGCGGCAGCAACGACATCAACAATGGGGCCAGCGCGGCGCTGATCGCTGCCAATGTGCGCCAGACATTCACTACACTGCGCCAGGCTTTGCCGGCGGCGCGCTTCTTATACCTGTCCATCATCAAAGCGCCGCAAAAGCGAGAGCGCTGGGATGTGGTGGATGAGGTCAATCGCCAGTTGAGTGAGATGGCAGCTCAGACGCCGGATTTCCACTTTCTCGATATTAACCCCATTTTTTTCACGGCGCAGGGCGAACCGCGCGCCGATTTTTATGTAGAAGATCAGTTGCACCTGACCCCCGCCGCCTACACCGCGATGGGTGTCTTCTCGAGTGCAATGATCCATCGCCTGGCCAGCCAAGCGACAACCCAAGAGGCGCAGCAAAAAGGTGAATCTTTATGAATACATCTATTTACCGTAAAACCAGCCAGGAACTTGCCCCATTAACCCACCGCCCGCTGGACAAGGGGCAGTACGATATTTACCCTGGCTTCCCTCTGCCCGCCGGGCAAATCTTTGCTGGTTTCGAGAGCCTGGCGCAAGCCCTGGCCGGCCAGCATACCGTTGTGATAGACGGCTACGGCGGCGTTTTGTGGGAGGATTTCCGCCAGCGATTGGAACAGGCCTTGCGGCACTTCGGGCGCCGCGCGGTGTGGCAGGATGTCGGACGCGCCTTCCTCCCCCAGGTTGAGCTTGAGGCGCGCCTGGCGCCTTTCCTGGGCGGCAGTGACCCGATCTTTGGGCGGCGCTTTCAGGGCAGCCTGGCGGATTTTTTCGACCCCGCCGCTTTGCCAATGCTCCAGCCAGAGGCCGGCGCCGACTTGAACATTCTCTACGGCTGCGGCGCGGCCCTGGCGGGTTGGGAGGGCCTGCTCATTTATGTGGACATCCCCAAAAATGAGATTCAGTTCCGCTCACGCGCCGGCGTCTTCTCCAACCTGGGTTGGACTGCGCCCAAACCGGCCAAAGAGATGTACAAACAGCTTTACTTTGTGGATTGGGCGGCGCTCAACCAACACAAAGCGCGCCTCTTGCCGCAGATCGATCTGATGGTGGATGGACAGCGGGCAGAGACGCCGGTCTGGCTGCGCGGCGACGCCCTGCGCGCCGGCCTGGCGAAAATGAGCCGCAGTCATTTCCGCGTCCGCCCCTGGTTCGAGCCTGGGCCGTGGGGCGGGCAGTGGATCAAAGAACACATCTCCCAACTGCCCAAAAACGTCCCCAATTACGCCTGGTCGTTTGAACTGATCACACCTGAAAACGGCTTGATGTTTGAAAGCGATGGGCTGTTGTTGGAGGTCTCTTTCGACTGCCTGATGTTCCAGGCGGCGCAGGAGGTGCTGGGCAAATTCGCCGATCGCTTTGGTTACGAATTTCCCATCCGTTATGATTTCCTGGACACCTTCGAGGGCGGCAATTTGTCCATCCAATGCCACCCCCGCCCGGAGTACATTGCCAGCCAGTTTGGTGAAAATTTCACCCAGGATGAAGCCTACTACATTTTGGACGCCCGCCCCGGAGCGCGCGTCTACCTGGGTTTTCAAGCCGGAATTGACCCGCCAGCCTTCCGCGCCGAACTGGAGCGCAGTTTTCAACAGAAGGCGGCGCTCGATATGACGCGCTTTGTCAACAGCGAACCCAGCGCCAAACACGATCTGTTCTTAATCCCCAACGGCACGATTCATGGAGCGGGCGTCAACAACCTGGTGTTGGAGATCAGCGCTACCCCCTACATTTTCACCTTCAAAATGTACGATTGGATGCGCCTGGATCTCGACGGGCAGCCGCGCCCGCTCAATATCGGGCGCGCCTTCGACAACTTGTACTTTGAGCGCCAGGGTGCAAACGTACAGCAAGAATTGATCGCCCACCCGCGACTGCTGGCCGAGGGAGACGACTGGCAGGTCTATCACCTGCCGACCCATCCAGCGCACTTTTATGATGTCCACCGCCTGGAGTTTGCCAGGCAGATCGAGGTCACCCTGGACG
>CAIQJJ010000924.1 GCA_903872065.1 uncultured Anaerolineales bacterium
GGGGTATGATTTCACCATGAATGAAAACAATTGGAAGTCCCGCTGGTCAAAAGAGCAAATCAAAGCCATGTTGTTGGAACAGCGCCAGGCCTTCTGGCAGCGCGACACGGGGGTTGAGCGAGAGCAGTGGCTGCTACCAGGCGCGCTGGATGGCGCTGACTGTGGCCTCGACCAGTTGGTCGCCGCCCGGCGCGCCAACCAGTCCGTTGATGACCAGTCCGCCGTAGCCGCCGGCGCGCTCGGCCCGCGCGGTGGGCAGATAGCCGCCTTCGCCATTGGCCAATTGGACGACAAAGGTTTGTTGAGCGCAACTGCGGGCCTTGATGCGCTGACCGTAATCCAGGAATAACTCAAACGGGTTGAAGGCCAGGGCGGCCTGCCCCAGGCGGATGACGTGCAGAGAGAAGGCGTAGTCCGGCGCGGCGCTTTGCTCCTCATAGCGCCGGATCACTGCCTGCTGGTTCTTAATCAAGACAAAGTGGTGCAGCTTGCTGTCGTAAGGCCCAGGCAGGCCAGGGATTTGCTCATTTTCATGCACGATGCGGCAAAAATCGGCAAAGGCGGCGGCCTCTCCCTGGAGGCTCAACAGGCGCGCCAGTTCTTGTTCCGCCGCCAGGCGCTCGGCCTGGGAGACTTTGCGCTTGGGCAGCACAAGCGGCGAGACGTGATGGGCGAAGGCTGGCTGAAAGTCCACCGCGGCCGCCGCGCCGGGATAGGCGCGCTGCACCGCTTGAAACAGGCGCTCGGCATGCACCTCGACGCCGTCGGCGTGCCAGAAATCCGCTTCCCCGCGGTAGTTGCGCGTCAGATCACGCGGCGACTGATCGCCAGCCGAGCCGATCTGGCAGAGGGTGGTAAAGTGCGGCCCATAAGCGCGTTGGAGCCTGGCGCGCAGCGCCCCCATAAAATCCGAAGAGACCAGGTAGGTGGCTTCCATCACCTGCGAGGGACAGGCCACGTTCACGATCACGCCGGTGGGGTTCTTTTGCAGGTCGAAGAAGAAGAGCAGTTCGACGCCCGAATCTTCACCGGCCTCCATGCCCATGAAATCCTCGCGTGCAGTACGACCGTACATCTCGGCGCTGCCATCTTGATAGACCGCCCGCCGGCAGTGGCCGATGCGCGCAAATTCGAGCCTGTTCGCCACGCCGCAGGGTTGGCGGCGCTGCCAGGCTTGCGCCACTGCCTCGAGCAGCCTGGCTTCCACAATGTCGCGGTAGACCTCGCCGGTCACTACCTGCGGGAGCGGGTCGCACCAGGGCAGTCCGCCCGACAGGCTGGGGGCGCAGTGGGTGTGCGTGGCGTTCATGATCAAACGGGCGGCGGCAAGTTCGGGAAAGCGGCCCGCGATCGCCTTTTCCAGCCGCACGGCAAAATCGGCCGGGACGCCAACGCCATCCAGCGAGGCCAGGATGGTGCAGGTCTCGGCCTGTTCGAGCAGCAGCACAACCGTTTTTAAGCGTGAATGAACGCCGCGCGCCAGGCGCGAGTAATATTGTCCAGATAAATCTACTGCCAGGCCATCCGGCGTAATATCCGCCTCGCCCCAACCTGCCCATAAATCTGTGTGCATAGAAGCCTCCATCTTGTGTTGTAATTTTCGGAATCGTTCACTCGATTATACTTGGCGCGGGGATAAATTGAGTTTTCTGCTTAAGGGAAACATCAATCTTTCGCCGCGCCAGGTATATAATCCCCTCTCGATGATCTGAAATGACTTGTGGTTTAGGGAATATGCAGCAAAAATTCCAAAGGGATATGCACCCGCTCGCGCCAGGAATGTTCAGAGTGCCCGGCGCCTTCAAATTTGCGTGTCAGCCAATCTTTGCCGAAGGTGTACCCGGCGGCGCGAATATGCTCATCCATGCGGCGTTGGAAGGGTTCGTAAGCGGCGTCAAGGGTTTCGGTGCCATAGTCAAAGTAAATTTTGTTGAACCCGGGACGAGGCAGTACGCTGCCAAAATAATCCACTATCAGGGCTTCGCCGGCCACCCAATGGGTGGAGATGCAGCCTGCGCCGCCAAAAACTTGCGGGTAACGGGTGAGCGCGTAGAGCGAAATTAACCCTCCCATGCTGGAACCCATGACAAAGGTATGGGGCTGGTCAGGCAGAGTGCGAAAGATGGAATCGATGAAAGGTTTGAGTTCCTCCACCAGGAATTTAAGATACGAGTCGGAATAGATTGCACCAGGCAGACGAGCGGGAAACCGGGCCGCGAAAGCGCGCCCTTCAGGAGTTTCGGCAGGCTGTTGGGGTAGGTACTCGCCCCAGCGGCTGTCGCCTGCATTCCAAACACCGACAATGATGACGCCAGGGATTTTGCCATCAGCCATCAGTCGAACAGCCGCTTTGTCCACCGCCCATGGCTCACTGCCAAAAGAATTGCCGGGCAGGAACAGGTTTTGCCCGTCGTGCATGTACAACACTGGAAACCGTGCGTCTGTTGATGCTTCATGATTGGGTGGAATCCAGACATCCACATGGCGCGGAGGGATCAGACGAGAAGGGAAGTTTTCATAGCGCAGAAGCGCGCCGGGAGCGTGAGAGAAGGGTATGGCGTCCATGAAATTTGCAGAATAGGTGTTTATGCTAGAAACGCTCCAGTTCGGGCAGGCAATTCTACGACGAGGCCATCTTTTTCTTGTGTAACCAGACAGGCATTGAGCGCGTCCCGCATTAGCGACAGACCGGGCAGGAAAACGCGGCGCGGTTCAGTAGAAAGATTGAAGACCGCCGCCACACACCCGGCCGCGGACTCGCGGGCGTAAGCGAAGGTTTGATCATCAAGATGGAGCAGGCGGCGGGGACTGTCGAGAAGGAGAGGGTGTGCGCGGCGCAGTTGAATCAGGCGGCGGAAAGTTTCGCGCAAGTCGGAATCCTGCTCCGCGCCCCATTTCATCGGCAGGCGGGCCTCTTCAAAGATGCCAAAATCGTTCTGATGGATCTGGCGTTCTTGTGTCACCCCGGCCTCGGTTCCATTGTAGATAATTGGCGGGCCGGAGAGGGTGAACAAAGCCAGCGCCGCCAACTTGACGCGCTCCGTCTCGCCGCGCGAGATGAACAGGATGCGATTCATGTCGTGGTTATCGAGGAAGGCCGGGCGCGAGAAATCCGCCGGGAAAAACGCTTCGTGCTCGGCCAGGAAAGATTCAAAACGCGCCAGCGACCAGTTGCCATGCCCAAAGGTTTCACGCAGGGCGCGACAGAGCAAGAAATCAAGCGTTCCATCCATAGTTCCGGCATAAGAGAGCTGTGTTTCAGGAGTGTGGATGATTTCGCCAAAGACCCAGCAATCTGGTTTCGTCTCGCGGCAGGCGCGACGGAAATCGGCCCAGAAATCGTGCGAAGGGCCGTAGGCGTAATCGAGGCGGAATCCATCCACACCTAGCCCAAGCCAGAAACGGGCGCTCTTGAGCAAGTGATCACGCGCCGGGCCGGGTCTCAGGTTTAATTCGGGGAGTTCGCGCAAACCGAAGTAAGCGGCGTAGGTATTTGGCCAATCCAACCAGGTAAACCAGTCGCGGGTGGGGCTGGCGGGATCCGTTTTGGCGGATTGGAAGGCCGGATGATGCTCGGAACAGTGATTGGCTACGAAATCAAGGAGGACGCGGATGCCGCGCTTGTGAGCCTCGGTGAGCAGTTCCTTAAAATCATCCAACGCGCCGAAGCGCGGCTCGATATCGAAATAATCCATTGCGTCGTAACCGTGATGGGTCAGGCTGGGGAAAATCGGCGAAAGCCAGATGGCGCTGAATCCCATCTCGCGAACGTAATCCAATTTTTGGATGACGCCGCACAGGTTGCCGCCATAAAAACCAGCCAGGGTATCGGGATTTTTCCAGGGGATGCCATCGCCGGGGTAAAAACGGTCAACAAAGATATGATAGACAACTGCTTCCCGCGCCCAGGCCGGCAGAGAATCATCGGCCACCCAACAAGCGAAGCGAGTAGACTGGGCGGCTGATTGGGATTGATTGTCGGCGTAAATCCAGGTCTCGGAACCGGCGACGTGGGCGGCGAGGCGATAGCGCAGCATCGCTCCAGCGGGCAGGGGCGGCAGGCTGCCGCGCCAGGCGCGGACGTAGTCGCCTAGAGCATTGTTCCAGGTTACTTTGACCGGGGCCAATTCGAGAGTGGATTCAACTCCATCATCAATCTGGAACCAGCAGGTCGAACGGTCGAACGGCTGCGGGCCAGAGGTGGTCATGGTCAATTCCACTGGCTGACCGGGTTTCACATCCAGCGGATTTCGCTGGTTGAGATGACGAACACCCGTCAAACCCGCTTGGTGCATGGCCAAGCGGGTTTCGGGGTCAAACAGACTGCCAAAAATGTTGTCGCGATAGGACATATTTGTTTATTCTTTCACCGCGCCTACGGTCAGGCCGCCGGCGATTTGATCTTGCAGCAGTAGGTAGACGATCACCACTGGCAGAGCGCCAATCAACGCCCCGGCGGAAAATTGGCCCCAGTTCTGAGCAAACTGATTATCAGTGAACAGCGCCAGGCCAACCATCAGGGTATAGTTCTCGGCTTTGGAGAGCAGGATGCGAGCCAACACGAAGTCGCCGTATGTGCCAATAAAAGCCAGGATGCCAACAACAACCAGGATCGGACGCAGCAGCGGTAAGAGCAGTCGGGTGAAAGTTTGCCAGTTGGTTGCGCCGTCAATCATTGCCGCCTCATCAATCGCGCGGGGGATAGTATCCAAAAAGCCTTTCATCAGCCAGATGTTTATCCCCATCGAGCCGCCCAGGTAAACCATGATTAACCCGGCATGGGTTTCCAGGCCAAGCCAGGGGACGATTTTTCCCGTTTGTTGGACCATGAGATAGATTGCTACCAGCGCCAGCAGACTTGGGAAAACCTGGATCAGCATGATGGCTTTCAAAATGTTGATGCGCCCGGCAAAACGCAAACGTGAAAAAGCGTATGCAGCCATGGTGGTTATGGAAACAGAAAGGATGGTTGTGATGCCAGAGATTTTAACCGAATTCCAAATCCACCGCCAGAAGGGCATCAGCGGATCATTGAGAAGTTTTTGGAAATTCACCAGGCCCGCATTGCGTGGGATCAAACTTTGTGAGCCAAGCTGGCTGGTTGGATCGAGAGAGGCCGAGAAAATCCATAAAACTGGAAAAATGGCGAAGATCACCATGATCACGGCGACGATCAATTTAATTACCAATGCAAAGCGCCTCATGAATTTCTGTGAAGTGCTTAATCGTTCGTAGGTAGCTTTAATGCTAGGCATTTTTACTAACCTCCTCCCACATGTTGGTGAAGCGGAACTGTAGCAAGGTTAAGGCAGCAACAATAAAGAAGACCACAATGCTGATCGCTGAAGCCAGCCCGTACTGGACGCCGCGGCCGCTCGAGGCGAAGGCCAGTTTATAAACATAGCTGATCAAAATATCGGTGTGCCCGGCCTGGGTTGTCGCACCAGAGATCGGGGGCCCGCCGTTGATGAACAGGTAGATCAGGCCAAAGTTGTTGAAGTTATAGATATAGGAGGCAATCAATAAGGGGCCAACTGCCACAAGCAGTAAGGGCAGAGTGATATTTCGGAAGGTTTGCCAACTGTTCGCCCCATCAATCTTTGCTGCTTCATACAACTCCGTCGAGATAGATTGCAGAGCGCCGCTGGTAATCAACATAAAATATGGATAGCCCAGCCACAAATTGACGAGCAAAATCGCTGCCTGCGCCCAAATTGGCTCGCTGGTCCAGGGAGGCGAAAAATTAAACAGGGACTTGGTGATATGATTGATGATGCCCAGGTCAGGGTTCATCATACCACGCCAGATCAAGATGGTGATAACCGCCGGGATTGTGTAAGGCACCAAGAGTAGGGTTCGAAAAACTTTCTTCAGCGGAAAATCCTTATCATTGAACAATAAGGCCATCGCCAGGCCCAGGCTGAATGTACTTGCCACACTTAAGATTGGAAAGATAAAGTTCCAACTTAGAATTTGCACCAGTGGGCCGCGCAAAGCCGGGCTTTGGAAGAAATCCACAAAATTCTTGAAGCCAACAACCGCCTGGTAGCCCGGCACAATTTGTTTGCCGCTTGTCCGGGATGTATAGGTGCCGTTGACATCATAGAAAACATCGCCGTTTTCCTGGTCGGTCAGGGTGTTCGCGTTGGCGTCATAGGCATAGCGGGGCTTAAGCTCGGCTGCTTCGGATGGTGAACGCACCTGGACGGTTTGACCCTCCTGGCCAAACTTGATTTGGGGTAGATTCTTATCGGAGGCTGCCAGGATGGGGTTGAGGCGGGTAAACCCTTCGATTGCTTCAGGGATGCCGTTCGAATCCGCCTGCCCTACACCCGGATCGCCCGGTTTGGTTGGGAGAAGCGCAGTTCCTACTTTGGCAATATAGGTATTCCCATCCGCATCCACAAGCCAGAGGACGTAAACATTATCGGGAGACTTGTAAGCAGTCCACTGATACGCCTTGCCCGTATTCGGCAGGTAGGTGTCCTTCTGGATTTCTTCCAATGCTTGATCCTTGCTGAGCAAGTGTCCATCGCCGTAGTTGGTGAAGGCGACATAAATCGTGAACAGCATTGGATAGATGGCAAACAAGATCATGAATGAAAGCCCGATCACCATCCAGCGATAAGGATAAGCCTGTGAAAAAATGAGAACGATATTTACCAGGATGAACACTGCGGCGACTACCCCAGCCAGTTGGCTGTAGCCTGATTGAAAGGCCTGGTAAATAAACCAACCCGAGAAAAGATCAAAAATGAAGATAAAGAGCCAGCGCATCAGCCTGGAAAGGGGGCTTTCGCGCGACTTTATCTTTACCTGCAGATTAGCATTTGAAATAATTTTCATTGGTGATCATCCTTCCACAATAAAAATGGAAACCTAAAGGCGCCCAATCCACAAATTTTTTCGTTGTCAGGTTGCAAACAAGGAAAGAAAAGTAAAAAATGAACAGGAGGCCGGAGATTCCCCCGGCCTCCATTATGCAACAGGTTTACTTGATGGCAACCGTCAAGATGTGAGTTTCCGGATCGTAAGAGAAGGAAACTTCGCTGTCCGCGCTGAGTGTGAACTTGATATTGTCACCGCCAGCTTTACCATCAACGCCGTAATTGACGGTCCAGGCGCCATCCAAGGCTACCTTTACTTCGTAGTCGCCCGTCGGAAGCTTGAAGGGGCCAGAGACATAGGTCTTGCCATCCTCGCTTTTCCTCATTTCGGTGACTTTGCAGTCGGGCTGCCAGTCGCCTGGGCATCCAGCCTTGGCCTGGTAAGATCCGGGGGCGTTAACCATGCCCGTCAGCGGGTTGGCGATCACGTCGCGAATCTTCTTTGCTGCTTCCTGCATTGCAGCGCCAGACTCCTGCTTGCTGGTGATGACCAGTGTGATGGCGTCGCCCCAAGAGCCCCAAACCGATCCCATTGCCGGGATATTTGGCATTGGTACTGCGTTGACGCCGGCCTGGCCAAAGGCGAGCAAATCTGCATCTGTATTCTTCTCAAAAATGGGTTTATAGGCTGAAGCTTTCATCTCGCCAGACGATAATTGGGCCATGACATCATCAGTGGCAATGAATTCGGTTAAGAAGGTTTGAGCAAGCAGCACATTCGGGCTCTTGGAATTGACCATGAAGCCATAGACTCCAGAGAAAGGAGCGCCATTTTCGGGGAAACCGGCAATTCCATAAGGCACGCCAGAAGATTTGATGCTGGCTAAATTCCACGGGCCAGTGACAAAGAAGGGTTCTTTGCCTTCAGTGAAGAGTTGCAGCGCGGTATTGCCATCCAGTGGCGAGGGCAGACAGCCGTTTTTAACGTTATCTTCGATAAACTTGACTGCCTTGAGGGAACCTTCATTATCAAGGCCCAGGTCTTGTGGGTTATAGTTGCCCGAAGCATCTTTGCCGAAGACATAACCGCCAAAAGAAGTGTAGAGAGCGTACGCATGGTACCCCCCATCGGGCAGACCCAGGCAGTAGACGGCCTTATTTTCTTCCTGGAGTTTCTTTCCCATGGCCATCAACTCTTCCCAGGTTTTGGGAAGTTCGGTAACAAGATTCTTGTTATAGAACAGGGCCACATTTTCAATTACATAGGGCATGCCATAGAGTTTGCCATCAATCGTAAATGCATCCAACGCTGACTTCAGAAAAGAATCCTTCTTATTGCCAAGATCAAGTGGAGCAATCAGGCCGTTGGCGACCAACACAGCGCCTTGATCGTGGGGAACAATGATGATATCAGCGGCATTGCCAGTTGGGGCGGCGGTTTGGAATTTATCCCGAATCTGGCCGAAACTGGTGATCTGGATATCAAGCTTGACATTGTACTTGGCCAGGAAATCGTCGGCCACTTTTTGGAAAACGGGCGCTTTTTGAGCATCTACCCACAATACCAGGGTTGCGGTGGGCTCGGCCGGGGCAGTGGTGGCGGTGGGCTCGGCGGCCTTAGTCGCTGCAGGAACCTGGGTCGCAGCCGGCTGAGTTGTCGCAGTGCTTGGCGAGCAAGCCGACAGCAGCATGGCGGCAACTGCCAGCAAAGAAAAAATGGGATACAGTTTGCGGAACATTATCTTCTCCTTTTTCTGATTTTGAATAGAACCACAAACATTATAAGAAATAAGCGTTGCGCGAGCGTTGCGCGAAAGTTGCCCCACCAATCTCCGAATTTGTTATGAACTTATGGAGAGTTCTGACAAAGAAATGTTTTGACCCCTCGCAATGGCGTCGGCGACTGCTTTTTCATCCAGCTTCAGTTGCAGCTCGGCCAACTTTTCTCTGGCTTGCTCTTTTAGTGCATATTCACTTGCCGGATGGCGACTTACATAAGCGGCCAGTTCCACCGCACGGATAGGGTTCCCCTGGGCGTCGGCACATGATGCAAGGCAAAGCGCTGCATCGAGAATAATGGTGATGCTTTCGTGTTCGCGGGCCTGCTTGAGTGAGGCGCGATAGTGAGTTTCAGCGGCGGCAAAGTTGCCGCGAGAAAGTTCCAGATCTCCAAGACGGGTGAGGGTGTGGGAAACCATTGCCCATTCTGGTTCGTGGGAAAAAATGACAAAAGCTTCTTGCAGAGAAGCTTCGGCCAGGCATAGATCGCCAAGCTTGAGGGCGGCCGTTGCGATATGTTCCAGGGAAATCGCTACCGAACCCAACTGGCCCGATTTGCGACGAAGGGGCAGGGCCTCTTGAAATAGATGGAGCGCCGCCGGGTAATTTCGCTGATCGAGATCAATGATGCCCAGGTTGTCGAGCGAGCCTGCAATACCAAGCTGGTTATCCAATTCCCGTGAAATTTCCAGACTTTCCTGGTGCTGGCGGCGGGAAAGACTGAAATCGCCCATTTGACGATTGATAAAACCGAGGTAATCGAGGTTGGCGGCAATAGCGCGGCGGTCGTTGAGTTCGCACGCAATCTCCAGGGCAGATTGATGGCAGCGGCGGGCGTTTTCATAGTCGCCGGCATAGTGCAGCAGTTCACCCAGGGAGGTAAGGGTGGCCGCCAGCCCGGCGGAGTCGCCGGTTTCGCGGTAAATTTCCAGGGTTTGATTGTGCAAGCGAATGGCGTCCTGCAAACCTTGCGGCGTCTTGACGCGGTGGAAAAATGGCAGCACTTGCGCCATGCCCCAGCGATCGTTTTGCTCCTGGTAATAGGCCAGGCTTTCCTGGGCGATGCGCTCAATCTCAGCCATATTGTCTATCATTGGGACAACGTAAAGCGCCAGGCTGTTGGCAAACATCAATTGAGGGCGGGCCCCAAGGCGGCGCAAGAGTTCGAGGCTGCGCAGCAGAAGTTGGTGCGCTTGCGCAATCCGGCTGAGGCGGTTGCAAAACCAGGCATGGCAGGCCAGCAGCAGGCCAAAGACGACGTTTTCGCTCCCAAAACGCGCCTGCCATTGTTCGACCGCGCCCCTGAAAAGAGACTCGCCATCGTGAAAACGATTGCGCAGATCGAAATAACGGAACAGGCCCTCAAAATAGGTCTGCACATCGTTTTCGCTGCCCTGCGAGATGGCCCAGCCCCAACCCGAAAGGACGTTATCCAGTTCGATGGTCAGGTCGTCAAGCGCGGCGCGCTGGCCATGGCCGCGCAGAGCCAGGCGGCGTTCATCGGTGAAGGCGGCAAAATATGCGCTGTGCCGGCCGATGGTTTCAGCCTGTTGGGCAGGGTGGTGAGAAAGTTTTTCATGCACAAAGGGCTTGAGCGCCTGGTGCATGTCGAAACGCCCGGCTTCATCGCGCTGGATGAACGATTTATCGCCCAACTCGGTCAAAGTGCTTAAAGGGGCGTCGGCCACGGATTGCGCCATCTCGCGCTTGAATCCGCCGCGAAAGATCGCCAGCCGCATCAGCGCCTGTTGTTCAGGTTCGCTCAGAAAGTTCCATGAATACTCAAAGGTGGCGCGCAGGCTTTGGTGGCGCTTAACCACATTTTTGAGGGGTGTTTTCAGGAAGTCCAACCCATGCTCGATTTCGCCGGCGATTTCCTCACAAGAAAGCATTCTGGCCCAGGCGGCGGCCAGTTCCAGCCCCAGTGGCAGTCCCCCTACCAACTGACAGATACGAATAATCGCTCGCTGGTCAGCCTCGCCCAGGCGCAGCATCCCAGCGGCCTTGCGGGCATTTTGGATGAACAACTGCACCGCGCCATACTGCTCCCAGTCGTGTGCATCCGTCGGTGGAACCGGCATCCCACCCACGTTCAGCACCCACTCTTGCTCCAGATTGAGCCGCTCATGTGAGGTGACCATCATCTTCAAGCGCGGCGCAGTTTTCAGCAAAGTCTCTATCAGGTTTGGGACTGCACGCGCCCCGACTTGTAAATGCTCCAGGTTATCCAAAATCAGCAAAAGATGACGCCGGGCCAGGAATTCTGCCAATTGATCGAGATGGGAACGCGGTTCGGATGCTGAAAAACGCGCCCCGAGTGCATCGGCGATGGAGGAAACCACATATTCGGGTCGCGAAACTGCTGCCAACGATACAAAGCACGCTCCATCAGCAAAGACCGGGCTGTGGATGCGCCCGGCTTCAAGCGCCAGGCGCGTTTTCCCCACCCCGCCCGGCCCCAAAATGCTGATCAGGCGCGCTTGCGCATCAAGCAGCATTTTTTCAAGTTCACCGAGCTCGTTTCGGCGTCCAAAAAAGGAAGTGGAATGAGTGGACTCTGGAAGGGTTTGCCGGGCGGAGATATTCCTTACACTTGAGCCTGGCGCCGCGATTTTCTGGCCTACCTCCTTTTTAAGCTTTTCAAAGAGCGTTTTTATCTCTGATGAGGGTTCGATGCCCAACTCGCGCATCAGTATTCGCGCACATTCCTGGTATTGGCGGATGCCCGCGCTTCCCTGCCCATTGCGGATGTATAGCTCCATCAATCGCCCGTGCGCCGCCTCATTAAGCGAGTCACACGCGGCCCAGGTGGAGGCGATCTCAATCGCCTTATCCAATTCCCCGCGCCTGGCGAGCGCCTGCGTCAGCGCATCCAGTGAAAGGAAGTAATCGCGCTTGAGCATTTCAGCCTGGGCGCTCACCCATTCCTCATACAGCGAAGCGTCCTTCAGATTGAACCCGGCCAGGAAATCAGCACGATACAGCTCTACCGCTTCTTCCAACAGCGGAACAATATCTTGTTGACTATCACGGGCGCGGCTTTGCGCCACCAGTGTGCGGAAGCGGCTCACATCAATCCACATCTGCGACCGCGCATCGGGGTATAACCCGACGATGTCGCGTTCTGTCCGCACCCAGTCCGGCCCGAAGGCCTGGCTGATCTCCCAGAGTGTGCGACGCAGGTAAGCCAGCACATGACTGGTATCCTGGTCGGGCCACAACAGGGTCGCCAGCGCTTCACGGGTGTAATCCAAATCGTTGATGGAGAGATAGACCAGCAGCGCCAACGCCTTGCGGCGGTCGGTTACAACAGGCTGACCATCCAGTTCGAGGCGAGGGGGGCCAAACAGGTGTAAGGTCAGGCGAGGCATGAGAATTCCTTTCATAGCTGATTATACAAGACATTCGCAGAAAATTACCTGTATTTTGCACTTGACACTGTAAAGATTCTGGTAGACAATCGAAACATTCCCCTATCTTTGTCCAGTTAAAAAGGATGCGCCTATGCCTCGCAAGCTTTCCCTCGTTCTGCTCGCCCTGGTTATGATTGTGCTGGTTGGCTGCGCCCCGGTCGCTACGACGAAGGGCGGTGTTCCGATTAAGACCTATTATGCCGGCCCGTTGAGCGAGAAGACGGGCGTCTCAACTGCCCTGCGCCTGGCCGAACAGGCGGGAACGCTGAGCCTGGTGGACGATGCAGCGCAGGCGGATGTGCTGGTGCTGAACGGCGTGCTGGACGATCCGCAGGCGGTGGCGGCGCATTTGCAGGCCGGCAAAGGGGCGCTGCTGATCTTGGGGGCGACCTCGCAGGCAAGCGCGCTCTCGCAGGCGCTTGGCGCAGAGGTCGCGCTGATGCCGCAAAACCTCGCCGTTAGCCCCAAGGTGGATGAGAAAAGCCCGCATGGGATCGTCAAGGATATCGTCTGGACGACCGCCACGCAAGTGCGCGAACGGATGACGCTGGCGGCTGGCAGCCTGACGCCGGTGGTGACCGCGTTCGAGACGGGGGAAATGTTGTTGGGCGAGGGCCAGGTGGGCGCAGGGCGGGTGTATGTCTTCGCCGCCTTCCTGGATGGCGTCAATCCGCAGATCCAGGACTGGCCTTATTTCAACTACTTCATTTATAACCTGGCGGCCCGCGCCGCCGGGCGGACGCCCTTGAGCTTTGGGGAATACCCGGCCTCGCCCGTGCCGCACCTGAACGAGCAGATCGCGCTGTGCGCGGCGATGGGCATTCTGCTGGTCATTGCCGCTTTGATCTTCCGCTCCGTGCGCGCCTACAGCATGGCACATCCCGAACTGCTCAACCAATTGGTGGCCGATCGCAAAGAGTATGAGCAGCGCGAGGCCGGCACCGATTGGGAAAAGGTGGGCTTTCACCGCCCGATCGGCGGTTTCATGTTCGCCCTGATGTCGGGCTTGATCTTGTTCATCCCCCTGACGATCTACCAGGACATGATCTTACCAGCGTATATCCTGCCCTCGGCGCAGGCGTTTGGCATTTGGGGGCGCGTGACCGCCTTTTTCAGCATCATCTGGAACGTCTTCGACATGGGCACCAGTGTGGCGCATATCAAATTCTTTTCGCAGCACCGGGTGCACAACCCGCAGCGCGCCGTGCAGTATGCGCAGTTCTATGTCTGGTGGCAGGCGCTTTCGGGGACGGTGCAGGTGGTGTTGGTGACGATCGTTGCCAGCACCGTCCTGCCGAACACAGTATATGCCATTTACATCTGGTCCATCGTCGTCCACACTCTGATCCAGATCCCCGGCTTCTATATGATCATCAGCGACAATATGACCGCCCTGCAGCGCTTTGACTACAATCAGATCATTGATATGGCTACGACGATGGTGATCCCGATGGTGGTGCAGCCGATCTTCATCACGTTGGTGGTGTGGATGGGGAAGCAAAACCCGGTCATGGGTGGGGCGCTGGGCGGCGTGCTGGGCCTGGGGGTGGCGGCGTATGCCAGCGGTCTGGTCTCGTTCTTGCTCGGCTTTTGGCTCTACCGGCGCATCGGTTACAACGCCCGCCTGTTGTTCCTGGCGCATTTCGATTGGAATATTATCAAGGAATCGCTGGGCTACGGCATCTTCCTGGTGTTGAGCGGTGTGATCGGCGGGATTGGCACGGCGCTGAACGTGCTGGTGATCCAGAGCCGGCTGATCAATATGACCGAAGTGCTGGGCAACCTGGGGTTGGCGGGCAGCTTCTCGTTCGCTTATTCGGTGCTGCAGGTGCTTTACGGCAACACCATGCCCTCCATTTCAGAAGCGATCTCGAACGGGCGCAAAATCCTGGCGCAGTATTACTCAGCGATGGGCTATAAATACGGCGGGCTGTTCAGCGCCTTTTTGTGCGCCATGCTGCTCGCGGTAGCCGACCGCTTCATCCTGGGGGCCTCAGGGCCAGAGTTCGAGCGCGCCGCCGCTCTGACCGTGCCGCTGCTGTTGGTGGGGTCCTTGGGCTTTGCCGGCACCACCGGCAGCATCGTGATGTTTGGCACCAGCAAAACCCGTTATGTGACCGTGTTGGCGGTGGTCGGGCTGGTGTTCAATTTTCTGGTCGCTTACCTGCTGGTGGATCGCTGGCAAATCTATGCCATGATCATCCCAGGGGCGATCTGGGCCATCGCCAGTTCGGTGGCTGTTTACTATTTCAACAGCCGTTACTGCTTTCCGCAGCGCTTTTACCCCTGGCAAAGCCTGATCGCGCCGATCCTGGCGGGGGCATGCCACTACCTGGTCGTGCGGACGATCACCGGCCTGGTGTGGCAGCGCGACGAAGTCACCAGCCTGATCATCCTGGTGATCGCTCTGCTGCCGGCGTACCCGTTCTTCGCCTTTTTCAGCGGCCTGGTTGGCGCATGGGATAAAAATACCCTGGCCGAATTAGACCAGGGTACGAAATTAGCCAGTTTCATGCGTCCGATGGCGCGCCTGTTCTACTACGCGGTGTGGGCCGGGGCGCGCTTCAGCCCGCTGCACGACCGTTTTCCAATCTCCATTTACGAACAGGCGCGCCAGGAAGCTGAGTCGCTGACCGCAGAACGCGTCAAACTGGTGACGACCGAGTAGCGGGCGCGTCACTCGCCCTCGTGAGAGGCCATTTTCTGCGCAAGCTGGCAGCGTTTGAGATAAGCCTCCCTGGCGATCTGCACGTCTTCCAGGAAGATGGGCAGTTCGTCCAGGTAGAGCGCCTGCGGCCCATCCACCAGGGCTTTCTTGGGGACAGGGTGAAAGTCCACCAACACCATATTGGCGCCGGCGATGATGCCTTGCGCCGTGGCGTGGAAGACTTCTAGCAGGCCGTCGGGCGATTTGTCGCGCGAGCCGACCGAATGCGAGGGGTCAACGCAGACGGGCATGCGCGTCAGGCGTTGGACCACCGGGACGTGGGAGAAGTCCACCATGTTGCGATGCGGTTCGCTAAAGGAGGTCTTCATGCCGCGCAGGCAGAAGATGACGTTGGCGTTGCCTTCGCTGGCCAAATACTCGGCGGCGTTCAACGATTCGCTCAAGGTGATGCCAAAGCCGCGCTTCAAAAGGGCCGGGAATTCTTGCTGCCGTCCGATCGTTTTGAGCAGCTCGAAGTTTTGGGCGTTGCGCGTGCCAATCTGCAAGATGACGCCGGTCGGCCGCCCGGTCTGTTCCAGGCAAGCGCTGATTTCTTCGATGTGTTTCTCGTGGGTGACTTCGATGGCGATGACCTTGATGCCATATTTGCCGGCCAACTCGAAGACATAAGGCAGGCAGGTTTTGCCGTGGCCCTGGAATGAATAGGGATTGGTGCGCGGCTTATAAGCCCCCATGCGCGTGCAGCACTGGCCGTTCTCCTGCAAGGCCTTCATCATCAATTCCACATGCTCTGTAGAATCAACCGCGCACAGGCCGGCGAAAATATTCAGATTATCCTGGCTGAAATGAACCCCATTGTAGTCAAAGCCGACCGCGCGCTGCTTATCCCTGTGCCGGCCAAGGATGCGGTACTCTTGCGAAATGCGAATGACGCGTTCCACCGCCGGCAGGGCGGCAATTTCTTCGCGATCAAGCTTGGAGGTGTCGCCGATAATGTAAATCTCAGTCAGCGTTTGCTGCTGACCAAAGACATTGTGCTTCTTGATTTGCACATTTGGAAGATCAAGCAGGAAATTCCAGGTTTCGATAAATTCTTGTGACTCTTCGTCAGTATTGGGGTGAAGGATAAGCAGCATAGCGGGGGTTCCATTTCTATACAGATAAAAATTTTCGCCCAAGCATATCACTGATTCATGAAATCTGGCGCTTAATTTCTATAGATTGTCTGAAAGCCAAGCTTTTCATTGATAACCTTTTTGCTTCTTCACTACCAAAACCGTCGGCCTATATAGGCCGCAATTTCTTCAAATAATGCCAATGGTGTTTGATCTTGCACCGGCTGCCGGGAATTCAGGCAAACGATGGGCCATTCTTTGTATTTTGCCAGCATCCCTGGTCGTCCCTGAGAACCGACGACAATGCCAGCAACGATATGACCTTCCTGGGCAATATAAGGGCGCGGCTGTTGAATTGCTTGTTCGTGATGGCGCTCGCCATCGTCTTCCAGTACCGCGTCCTGAAAATGCTGGCAAAAATGTTCGAGCGTACCTTTAACCTGTTCGATTGCATCTTCAAATGAAGCATGCCCTTCCAATTCAATAACGAGAACAAAATAAATTTGCCGACCGTTCGCATGAAAACTTCCTGCGTAAATTCCATCGGCAGAACGACGACCCTGAAGCCCCTGATGTGTATATAACGTCTTGAAATATTGATCCCCGGCCCCATTGGCATCAATGTCGTATGCCTTGATATGTGTACCGATCCTATCCCCGCGTTGCAGACAAAACCGCCGGGTATGTTCTGTGTAGGACAAAGTTCGTCGTTCAAAATCACTCAAGTGGATCGGTGGCATGCTTTATTCCTTCCAGAAAACCCCATAAGAACGGATGCGGGATAATTCTTGCCCTAATTCCTCGTCGACGCGCCGAAGTTGGTCCTCGTTGATCCAGGGCATCATACGTTCCTGCTCATCCTCCAAGGATAAGTTTTGCTGTTGTAATAGAGTCGCTACCTGACCATCCTCATGGAACATATAGGCTGCCACATGGCTGCTTGGGATCCGAAATTCTGGTTCTGGCACACGTTGGTCTTTTAGTTTATCTGGGAGTATATGCGCTGCGGTCACCAAATTATTCAGTTCATACAACATGGTGAGTGAATGGGTAGTCAGTAATATCTCGATACCCTGGTTTGCCAGGTAGGCCAAAATTCGCATCATGATACGCTGGGCGGCAGGATGTAAATGGATTTCTGGCTCTTCAATATGAATTCGGAACGGTTCGTCCAAAAGTCCCTGTTCGCGCTGGTCAAAAAGGGTCTCGGCCAATAATAACCAGGACCAATTCGCTTTCTGCCCTGATGAAGCCATACCCAAATCAATTTTAGTTTTCTGGTCTATTTGCCAGCGCCATTCTTCGCCATACCGGATAACTTCTCCGCCCAACGCTTCCCGGCTGAGTTGGTGCACCAATTGGCCTTGCGGCGTAGGTGATTGGTTATTGACCCACTGTGAGAATATCCCACTGGCCTTTTGCAGAGCATCCCCATATAAGACCAATGTAGAAGGCCAGGAAAGCAGCTTCCACACAGAAGGAGTGGCATGGGGAAAAATCACTCGTTCTGCCGGTACGAACAAGGCTCGCCCGCCTGGTTTGTATGCAATTTCTCCCGCGGTGATTTTCTCAATATACTGTGTCAGAGCCTTATTGACGTTGATTTGGCGAGTTCGCTGCTCAAGATGGATGGTAAAATTCTCCCACTGAATGGTCGCGCTGGGATCGGCAAACGTCCCGATTGCTCGCATGTCGCTGCGTAAGTTATCCAGGATGGCGCGGATGACTGCCTGGCTGGAAGCCGGCTTGCGGTCAGATGCTTGTTGATAAGCGATCAAATAGGGCAGGTTATAAAAGAAATAAGCCAATTGCGAAACCAACGATTTTCCTGTGCCCTGCTTACCGATAAAGACTGTCAGCGGCTTGATCTCAAGCCCTTTCTCAGGAAGCTGTGTAATGCATCCTAACTTTCCTTTGGTAATGCGGATCGTGTTCATGACCTTTTCTCCTAAACTGCACTCAATTCTACCAGGCGCGCCAGATTGCTTCCCAGGATGTTCAGTGCTTTGGTAGTCCGACTGGCAAAACCAAATAGCATATCTTGCAGCGCCTCGCGCCAAAGCTCGCGAAATTCTGGATAGTTCATCGTCTTCTCCTGCGTTAATTTTACAACAATATCGCCCGTTTTGCTCCCGCCGGCGACCCACTTATTCCAGAACGGCCGTCTGCCAGCAAGATCACCCGACAACTCCCGTCACAAGCGGTAGATGAATTGATTCCAGCGGTTGGTCATCTTCATGGGCGCTCTTCAATCACCATTTGGGGAAAAATCTGCCGGTGCGCTGACGATAGGCTTTGTATTCGTCGCCAAAAGCCTCGATCATCATCTGTTCTTCTTTGGGAACGCGGACGATAACCCCAACGATGGACAGGACGCACACGGCAATGAAAATCCAATTCGCGGTTAGCAAAGAAACAGCAACCGCCCATCCTATCATGCCTGAGTACAGGGGGTGGCGCACATAAGCATAAGGGCCAGTCGTCGCCAGGCGGTGGCTTTGCTTAAGCTGCAACTGAGCCGACCACTGCGTATCCAGGTGAATCTGGGACCAGGTCCAGAAAGCGACCGAGACAATCCCCAGGGCAAAGCCAATCCAGCGCAGCCAGGCTGGCAAGGGCAGGGAAAAGGCCCTCATCCAGGCAGCGCCTAAGAAGTACATCGCCAGGAAAGCCAACAGCGCGAAGAACAGTATGCCGCGCAGAATGACGAACCCAATCCCGCCTTCGCGTTGAACGGCTTGCTCATCGGGCATGAGCCGTTCGCCAGCGCGGTGAACTTTGACCATAAAATAGACGCGCATGATCAGCAGCGCGATCAGCAAAACCAAGAATGCGACGCGGTAAACCGTTTCAGTGTTCATCTTTTCTTCTGCTCAAAATCTCAACCAGACCTTGTCCACCATCCACGCGCACCCGGTCGCCCGTTTTGAGCAGCATGGTGGCGCTGCCGCACCCCACCACTGCCGGGATGCCCAGTTCGCGCGCCACGATCGCGGCGTGCGAGAGCGGCGCGCCCACATCGGTGACGATGGCCGCCAGGCGCGGGAAGAGCGGCGTCCAGCCGACATTGGTGATGGTCGTGACGAGAATCTCTCCCGGCTGGATCTGGTCGCCGTCTTCCACGCGATCGATGCGGCGCACAATCCCTTCCACACGGCCGATCGCGCCGGCAAAGCCCTTGATCGCCGCCGGCGCAGCCGCGGCGCTCGCCTGGCGGGCGTCGTAAAAATCGCTGCGCCGGTTTGGATCCGCCGCCCACTGGAAAGGATCAAAATGACCGATGATCAAGGCTGGATACGGCGGCAGAGCGCAGTAGCGTTGATGGCTTTCGCTCCGGGCGGGCAGGCGGGCGAGGGCTGATTGGTCGCCCGACAGCGCCTCAGCCAACTCATCGAGCGTCAGAAAGAAGACATCCTCTCCCATCCCCATCACAGCGCCGGCCTGCAGGAGAAACGCGCGCAGAACCCTGGCCTGGCGGGTCACCTCAGAGCGCACCGCCTCGCGAGTCCGGGCCACTGCGGCGATGCTTTCCAGCCGCCGCCGGATCGCCGGAGCCTTGTCGGGGAAACGGGCTGCAAAGCTGGCCCAGGCCGCAGCTTGCGCCTCGCGCTGGCTGGCCAGCCGCGCCTCCACATCGGGCGAGGCCTGGGTAAAGTTCGCCATCTGCTTATCGAACCAGGCCGGGTCGTCCTCTGCGCCAGGAATGGACAACTCCATTTCGTGCGGGCCGCGGTGTCCATAACGTTCGAAGTAAGTCTCGCGGCTGATCTGGCCCTTCGCTGCCTGCGCCAACCCCAATAACGGCCCGAGGCTTGCCAGGCCGCCGGACGAACCGGAAGGGCCGGACGAACCGGAGGAGCCGGACAGGTTGGACATGATCGCGCCGGCGTCAGCGGCGCCGCTGAGGGCCGTTAATTCCTGGCGCAGGCTGGTGGATGGCCTGGCCAGCCCCGCCGTCGCGAAGCGCAGCATCTGGCAGCCGCGGAGGATGGCCGGCCTGAGCGTTCCCTGCCAGCCGGCCAGCAAACTGGCCGCGTCTTTCCAGCTTGCAAACTCGCCGCGGACAGCCCGGCACCATGCGGGCGTGGTTTCAAGGAAGCCGGCCAGCTCCCTTTGGCAGCGTTTCATTCGCCAGCGCGCCTTGAGCGTGCCTGGAAAAACAGTCCGGTAAACCTGGAACGCCGAAAAGGGCAAGGTCGGAATGGCCATATCCAGAGCAGCATAGCCGAGCAGGTCGCCCTGCATTTCTTTGCGGGGATCGCGCCCGATCGCCTGGTACACCGAAAACAGCAGGCTCAGGTTGAAATAGGGACGACCGGCGAGGTTGCCGCAGAAAGGACAATTCCCAGGGAAAGTAATCGGGTTGCTCTCGTAATGAAAAATCCACCAGAGCGACCAGGTGCTGGGTGTCATCACATCCGGCACGGCTTCACTGAGATTGACGTTTGACCACAGGAACTCGCCGTTCAGGCTGTCGTTCCATTCGCCGGTGACAGGGTTATAACCAGGTTTCGGAAACGCGCGCTGCATATTTTTTCCTTTATTGCCTTACCCGGCAGTACTCGAAATCGCACCAGGCGTCGCCGCGCCCGAGGGTGTGCGGGCGCACAAAGCGGATAGAGGGCGGGAACAACTCGGCCATCACGTCATCGCTCTTGCAGAACGAGGCGGTCAGTTCCGGCGCGCCGCTGGCGGACTGCCGCAATCAACTTCTGCGCCTGCTCAGCGCCATGACGCCGGGCAAGCACAGACTGCCAGATGATCAGGCTCGATAGGCTGCTGATAGGGGCTATTCGTATCATTATTCGCGCCATAATCGTATCATCTACTCTTTGAGACGCTTACCGGTGCATACCGCCTACTGCGCCCACCGCCAATGGCGCGCAAAATGCCCTTTTCCACCATTTCATCAAGATCGCGGAAAGCGGTCGTGGCAGAAAGTCCCACAAGTTCAGCATACTCTTTCCTGGAAATGGATCCGGACTTCTGAATAAATAGCCATGCTTGCATCTGGCGGGAATTCAAATCAGCACTGCCCGGTAGCTGGCTACGCTCTTTAGCGGAATACAAGGTGACTGTAACCACACCATGATCGTCAACAATTTTGGGCGGCTGTACGCCAACTTCTTCCATGACGCGAAAAACGCGGTCAATGCCAAATCCCAACTCCTCGATGTAATGCCAGGTGCGCAGCACACTCACCAGAATCGGGTTGCGGGAAAAGTGCCTTCTGCGGATGTTTTCGACGGTCACAATTCCCGGCAGGCCGCCCGGGCTTTCCACTTCCAGGCGGTTGTCAAAGATGCGCACCTGGATGGATGTGCCGGTGATGCTGTAGTCGCGGTGGGCGATGGCGTTGACAATAATCTCACGCCAGGCGAAATCGGGGTATTCTGGCTGCCCAACCATTTCCAACCCTTGCAAGCGATGACGGGTGCGAATGTGTGGCTCGATCACTTCCCAGGTGCGGCGGATGAGACGCGGCAGGGGCGCGGACAAGTCTTCGCGCTTGATCAGGTTGAACGCGCCGCCCAGGTTGACTTCCACGCCTTCAAATTTCAGAAAATCTATCCCGGCGCGCGGCAGCCAACGAGCGGGTTCCTGGACAAAGAGCAGCACCCCGGCCACTGTCAATATACCATCCACCATCAAATTCAAGCCGGTTAGCAGCCGCTCTACCGGCTGATCCAAGCCGCGCAAACGAGCATACTCCTTCACCAGTTCATGATCTACTGCTTCCAATGTCGCGCCGCGCACCAGTTGGGATTCATAACTGGCCTGCCCTTTGGCAAACGCCACACGCATCGTTTCATCGGCGTTTAATGGCTGGTCGCGATCCAAGACGCGCAAGAACACCCGCCCATTGGTATGGTTATGCACGCGTGGGCTGGGGGGGATGTCAATCACCAACACATGGGTTCCATGAAAGGGGTAAAGTTTGGAGTCGCTTTGGATGGATGGCGTGCAGTACTCATAAACTGCTCTTACCAGAGCGTCAATTTGTTCTCGCTGGGCAGTAGGGTCTACGCCGCTGATGCTGCCATCGTCTTCTACGCCGATCAACAGCCGCCCGCCGTCGGCATTGGCAAAAGCGATCAAGGTATTGGCCAGGTCGCGCGGGTGGATACGAGCGCTCTTGCGCTCCAGGGTTTGTTGTTCAGGGGATTTGCACAGGCTTTCCAGTTCTTGTTCGGTAAGCAGTTCGGACATAGCAGCCTCATCACTTTGTGATAAGCCAACGAAATAGGGTTCGCAAAATTTTGCTCAGGAATGTATCTTGCAACACCGGGTAAGCCGCCAGGCCAGCTTGCATGGCGCCCTGGATTGTGCCATTCATACACTCTCAGGCGCGGCGATCCATTCAGCCACATTGCGCAGTTCTGAACTGAAATTGACGCCGATCAGTGTGACCGGCCGGCCGCCGCTGCGGTAGCGTTCGGCGTAGCCCTGGGCGCGCATTTGCTGTAGGGCAGATTCCGCGCTCTGATTGCACTTGAATTCGAGAATGTAGACGTGATGGGGCAAACTCATGAGCATGTCTATTCGCCCGCGACTGGTCAGCACGCTGCTTTGCGCCGGCCCGCCCGAAGCCGAGAGGACCAGGTAGAAGATCGTGTGGAAGTAAGCCTCATCCCGACGGGTTTCAATGTCATAGGGGATCGAAGCAAAGATAGCCGTCATGGCCGTAAAGAACC
>CAIQJJ010000925.1 GCA_903872065.1 uncultured Anaerolineales bacterium
CAGATAAACGTCTATCCCCTTCAAAAGTGGGTCGAAAACCAATATTCGTGGCGGCCGGCCAGGCAATACCATCCACCCAAAGCCGCGACGCGTATACGCCCACCGCTGGCAAAAGCTGCTCTTTCCAAAATGAAAGGTTAGCGGTTGGGATGCCAATTTTACGACCGCGCCCATCCCCATGAATGACTTCACCACTCACCCGGTATGGCCTTCCAAGCAGCTCCGCCGCATTGGTCACATCGCCATCTGCTAACAGGCTGCGAATACGTGTGGATGAGACAATCTGACCTGAGATTTCAACCGGTGGGAACACGTTGAGGGTAAAACCCATCTCTTCACCCAGGCGGGCCAATAGATGTGCATCCCCTTGCCGCCCACGCCCCAAGGCAAAATCGCGTCCTACGCATAAATGGCATATCCCCAGCCGTGATTTCAAAAGAGCGAGGAAATCTTGCGCCAACATGTTTGAAAGCGCTCGATCAAATGGATGGGTAATGACCACATCCACACCAAGCTCACCCATTAAGACGGCGCGCACTTCAGGCGTCGTCAGATAAAACGGAGCGTTCTGCCCTCGCAGCACCATTGACGGATGGGGGTAAAAAGTCAACACAACTGCCGGAGCAGCATGGGCATGCGCTCCGGCAGTCAATTGGCGGATGATTTCTTGGTGTCCGCGATGAACCCCATCAAATGAGCCTATCGTCAACCATGCTTCCCGAAGCAAAATCTCATTCAGCGAACGGTAATGATGCATAGGAACGCAAGTTGATTCGAAGAATTGACACAGCCAGGCGCTATGACTGGAAAAATACCTTCTTCGGCTGCCACTCACTGGTTGTGGGATCTACCTCAAGTAGAGCAACCAGGTCGCCTTGTTCACTCACACCGCGCGCCCAACCCGTAGCGCCAGCTTTGGCCGGCACACGATGTCCATGCCGGATCAGTTCTACCTGATCCGCGTCCAGTTCAACCATTGGCCAATCACCCAAAGCCTCGGCGGCAGGGATCAGGTATTTGTACCAATTTCCGGCTACAAACGATTCTTGCAGACGGCGCAAAGGAACGGCATCCCGCAATGTGAAACGACCGCTCTTCGTGCGACGCAAGCCAACCAGGTGCGCTCCACAGCCGAGAGACTTCCCTAAATCATTGGCTAATGAACGCACGTAAGTTCCCGAAGAGCAGAAGACATCAATGACTGCCTCAGGAGGAGACCACTCCAATACATCTAAACTATGAACTTGAATCGTGCGCGGCTCAAGGTTCACTTCCTCACCTTCGCGGGCCACATCATAGGCGCGACGACCCTGGACATGCACAGCGGAATAAGGCGGCGGTACCTGCTCAATGGTACCAACAAACTTTTGCAGTGTTTGTACAAACATCTCTTCTGTGATACTATCAGGCGAGGCAGTTTGCAACACTGTACCTTCATCGTCAAAAGTATCTGTTGAGCTGCCCAATCGCACTGTGGCCTGGTAACGCTTATCCGAAGCAGAGACATACTCGCTTAAACGAACCGCTGGGCCAATTAGAATTACAAGCACCCCCGAAGCACGCGGATCAAGCGTACCTGTATGCCCTGCTCGACGGATATTTGTCCCACGCCGAATGATTTGAACCACATCATGGGAGGTCAAACCTACAGGTTTATCAACAACTAAAACACCAGAAACTACATCTTTATTTGGATCGTGAGGGTACATTTTTTGTCCATCCTCTTAGATTAATAGGTTTTGGGCAAAACCTTGCCCAATATACATAAATTTTATTGCAATAGACGACGGGTTGCAGCCAAAACCGCGCGCTGCACTTCTTCGAGGCTGCCGGCAATCTCGGCGCCAGAGGCCGCTACATGGCCGCCGCCGCCAAATTGCGTCGCCACTTTTGAAACATCATAACCGGGTTGGGCGCGCCAACTAATTTTAACACGTCCGTCGGTTTGCTCAACAAAAATTAACGAAATATCTATATCGTGGATCGAGGACAACACATTGATCAGATCGGCATCATCGCGGCCAGAATAGCCAACCGCTCGACGATCGGCAACGGAAAGGACAGCCCACAGCATACGCCCTTCGCGCTGCAAAGTCGAAAGCCCTGCACCCCAGTAACGCGCTGCCTGAAAAGAGCGCTGCAAGAGCGAAAAACGATATATTTCATGCAAATTCGCGCCAGCTTCCATCAGATCAGCCGAGATGCGTAGGGTTTTAGGCCTCATGCCAGCCACGCGGAAGCCTAAAGTGTCAGTAATGATCCCGGCCAAAAGCGCATTGGCAACTGCAGGGGTAATGGTTAACCCCAAGGCGGGAATCAATTCCGTTAAAATTTCACAAGTCGCAACAGCATCCTCCACAATATGATTGATACGCGCAAAGCGCGTATTGGTGACATGATGATCGATATTGATATCGGGAACAATCCCTTCAGCGAGAACACCGTTCGGCGCATTCTCTACGCGCCCTAATTCCGAACAATCCACTACGGCAATGAGATCGAAACCCCCTTCCGGTTGGGTGCGCACACGACTGCTGCCTTCTAAAAAACGAAAGGATGAAGGCACACCATCTGACAACACCATTTGTACATTCTTACCAGAGTGCTGGAGCGCCAGGCCTAAGGCAATCAGGCTGCCAATCGCATCGCCATCCGGGCGGATATGCGAGACGATCAGAATACTGTGTGCGGCCTCAAAAGCCTGGCGCATGACATTGACCTCTGTTTCAGTCATGTGGACTATCCTCTATTGCCGGCGTCTCACCATTGTGCAATGTAGAAATTAGACGCTCAATTCGCTCGGCGCGTTCAAAAGTCGGATCCCAGTGAAAACGTAAACGTGGAAAAACACGCAGTTCAATGCGATGTGACAGTTCAGAGCGCAAAAAGCCTTGTGCGTGACGAAACCCTTCAACAATCTCATCCGCGCGGGCGGAGCCTTCAAGCGATGAAAAATACACATCGGCAAAAGCCAATTCTCGATCAACCGTCACATCGGTAATCGAAACCCCTGCGAGACGCGGGTCTTGTACATTTTGGATCAATATTTCAGAAAGCTCTTCACGAATGCGATCAGCGATCCGCGAAAGGCGAGTTTTAGCTACCATCAGTTTTTCTCAATAATATAACACTCAAGAACATCGCCCGTAACAAAAGCATCAAAATTGCGTGCAGCGACGCCGCATTCAAAACCCTGGCGCACTTCACGCACATCTTCTTGTAAATGCTTGAGCGAACCTACTTCACCATCATACACCACTTGCCCGGCGCGTAAGACGCGTAATTTGCCATTACGACGTAATTCGCCATCGGTTACGCGGCAGCCAGCCACCATGCCATATTTTGCAATCCGAAACATGGCGCGCACTTCTGCATGACCGATCACCGTTTGCCGCTCTTCGGGTTCAAGCATCCCCTTGAGGGCCTTTTCGATATCTTCGAGCATCCGATAAATAATATCGTAAATGCGGATAGAAACTCCCTCAGCTTCAGCCAAATTGCGCGCCGCCGAATCTGCCTGTACACTAAAACCAATTACAATTGCTTTCGATGCGGCTGCCAACATAACATCATTTTCGGTGATGTTTCCGGTTTCAGCATGAAGGATGTTAATGTTAATCTCGCTGCTGCTCAAATCTTTCAGCGAGGAAATAATGGGTTCCAAGGATCCTTGTACATCTGCTTTGACAATCAGACGTAACTCACGCGTCTCGCCAGATTGGAACTGATCAAAGAGTTTCTCCAGTGTAATCGCCGCTTTTGGCGACGCAGAAGATTTTTCGCGCATTTGCTGACGCTCTACCACCATCTGGCGCGCCTCGCGCTCGCTTGAGATCACCTGAAACACGTCGCCGGCTGCGGGGACATCACTCAAGCCCATCACAGACACCGGCGTGGAGGGGCTGGCTTTGCGAATGGGGCGTAAGCGATAATCGAACATTGCTTTAATACGTCCACATACCTCGCCAACCACCACGACATCGCCAACACTGAGCGAACCATTTTGAATTAACAAAGTGGCCAGGGGACCACGAGTCTTGTCCAGTTCCGCCTCGATCACTGTTCCAGTCACACGCCCATCAGGATTTGCTTTGATGGTCATGGTATCGGCCACCAACAAAATCGCCTCAAGCAAATCGTCAATGCCTTTTTTCTGCTTTGCTGAGATCGGAACGACAATCGTGTCGCCGCCAAATTCATCCGGCACCAGTTCAACTTCTGAAAGCTGATGTTTCACACGCTCAGGATCAGCGTTCGGCTTATCTATTTTGTTAAGTGCAACAACGATTGGCACCTTAGCCGCTTTGGCATGCGCCACGGCTTCACGCGTCTGAGGCATGACGCCATCATCCGCTGCAACAACCAGGATGACAATATCGGCCCCTTGAGCGCCGCGCGCCCGCATGGCAGTAAAAGCAGCATGACCAGGGGTATCCAAAAAAGTAATGATTTGCTTATTATGTTCTACCTGATAGGCGCCGATATGCTGCGTGATACCACCTACCTCTCCCGCGGCCACATTCGTTTTCCGAATGGCATCGAGCAAGGTGGTCTTTCCATGATCGACATGGCCTAAGATCGTAACCACTGGCGAGCGGGGGCGCAGTTTTTCCTGCGGTTCGTCGGCAATTAAACGCCGCCAGAACGGAATCTCGCCCGTTTCTTTTTCTTCTTCCACATCTGGCATCTCGAGCGTTACCTCGTAGCCCATCTCAGAAGCTACAACCGCAGCGGTATCGAAATCCACCAGTTGATTGATATTTGCCATCACCCCATTCGCCATCAATACCTTAATCACTTCGATTGGACTGGCGTTAACGGCTTGTGCCAGGTCGCGCACTGTAATATTCGCCGGTAATTCTACCGATTTCTTGCGTCCACTCTCACCCATTTGGCACCTCCTGATATAAATTATGTTTGGCCCAAAAAACTAGACGCAAGTACGGCGTCACGTTACCTTACATCGGTTTGCTCCTCGGGCAGATCGTCGGGCAAGACGGCCATAAACTCAATCAGCCGCGCCCGATCTTCGTCACTCAAGTTCAGCTTTAGCGCACTTGCCAGGGAGCCTTTCAATCCACGCTCCCAACAAGAACGTTGATTGTGAAGATAGGCTCCCCGCCCCGCAAGCTTTCCCGTTGAGTCTATTACAAGACCCTCAGGGCGTCGCACCACACGGATTAACGTACGCTTCCCCTGCACCGTGCGACAGCCGACACAAGTTCGTTGGGGTACGTGTTTCGGTCTAATGTTTTTGGGAACGGAATTTTTTTTCGCTTTCACTGTTTCAATTACGAATCCCAATCAACCCAATCATCACCGCGTTTGCGTTTCTTTTTGGCGATGGTGACATCGTGATCAGGATCATACTGAACCTCAACGAATTTCTTCTTTTTGCTTTTCTTAGGCTTCTTTACGCCTTTCTTGGCGGTACCCGACTCTTCTTCTTCCTCTTCTTCCAAATAAGATTCGGTTTGTTCAAGCGAGGCATCCCATAGTGCAGCGGCTTCATCGTCTTCACTCAATGCAGTTTCAGGAGAGGCCTCAGGAAGAGGTTGTGCAGCGGGCTGTGAACTCTCAGCAGGTTGTGTAACTGCAGCAGGCTGCGCCGCTTCAGAGGGTTGAATCACCTCTGATGGCAACACTTCGGGAGCAGGCGGCTCTTCTTCAGCGGGCTGCGCAACCTCTGCAGGCTGAACGACTTCCGCGGGCTGCACGACCTCTGCAGGCTGAGTCTCTTCAACAGGTTGGACAACAACCGCTGGCGGCGTCGCCATCTCAATTTCAGGCGCTTTCTCTTCCTCAACCGGCAGCGCAGGAGGCGCTTCAGCAGGAATTTCAACAGATGCTACTGGCTCTGCTGTTATCGCAACAGGCTCAATCTCTTCAGGCAATGATTCAACCTGAACTTCTTCGACCGCGACAATCTCAACTGGGGCGGTCTCGACCACCGTCTCAGCAACCGGAACAGGCAAGGGAGCTGGCGGTGGAGGTTCAACGGGTTTTTCCGGTTCAGGAAATTCCAGGGTGTTTGTGATGGTCAGAATCTCTCGCATCACCTTAGCGCCCACCCCACTCAAGGCTAAGATTGCATCCGGGTTGACCTTCAACTGCAAAAGTAAATCGCCCACGCGCAGGTATCCAGCCTCCAGCAGGAGATTATAGACTTTATCCGAAAGCGGCAGATCTTCAATGGGCATCTCGAAGGCCGCTGCCGGAATCAACGCTCGCGCCGCCAACTCACGTTCATCTTCCACGCGCTTCGCACCGGAACGCTGACGAATAATGCCACGCTCGACGCGATCGACAAACTGAGTAAGCTGCTGATACTCTTCCGGAGGGATCGGACGGCCCTCGGCTTTTTTGGCCAGGATAGATTCAATCTGGAGGCGCATTTCAGCTTCACGCTCCGCCAGAGTTGCATATTCTGAGTCGCTCTTTAATTTGTGCAGGGCATCTACCGCAGCTTCAGGCAGACTCTTGATGTCAATGCGCCAGGAAGTTAGTTTTGCGGCCAGGCGCGCATTTTGCCCATCACGGCCAATCGCCAGGCTAAGTTGATCTTCAGGGACGACTACAGTGGCAGTTTTCGCGTTTTTGCCTTGTTCATTCAGATACACGCCAGAAACGCGCGCCGGGCTGATCGCTTTCGCAATATAAATCGCCGGATCTTGATTCCATTCAATGACATCAATTTTCTCGTCGTTCAATTCACGCACGATCGATTGGATACGCACACCGCGCAGCCCCACACAGGCGCCCACGGGATCAACTGCCGGCTGGAGGGCTGCAACCGCAACCTTTGAGCGCTGCCCCGGTTCACGCGCGATCGAACGAATTTCCACCATGCCATGGTAGATTTCAGGCACCTCATTTTCAAGCAAGCGGCGAAGAAAATTGCGATGAGCGCGCGAGAGGATAATCTGCGGCCCACGCGGGGTCTCTTTCACCTCGAGTAATAAGGCGCGCACGCGATCGTGAACACGAAAACGCTCACCAGGCACTTGCTGGGCGCGCGGCATCACACCTTCGGCGCGCATTTCAAGCGCCAGGGTGATTGAGGGGGGACTGACGGCCTGCACGACGCCGCTGACAATTTCACCGATTTGTTTGCTGTAGTGATCCATCTGCGAATCACGTTCAGCTTCGCGGATACGCTGTTGGATCACCTGGCGAGCGGTCTGGGCTGCGACCCGTCCAAAATCGCGCGGGGTTGATTCGACCACCACCATGCCGCCAATTGTCGCATTTGGGTCAACCTTTTGCGCATCCTTCAGCGAAACCTCGGTGCGCGCATCTTGCACACTTTCAACGATCTCCTTTTCGGCATAGACGACCACTTTTCCCGTATCCGGATCAATTTTAGCTTCAACGTGCTGGGCACTCGAAGCATTTACGGCTCGCCGATAGGCTGATATCATGGCGGCCTCAATCGCATCCAAGATCACTTTCTTAGGAAGTTGTTTTTCTTCTAGCACTTCGTTGAAAGCCAAAGAAAACTCATTTTTCATACCTGCTATTTTCTCCCAATAGTTTCAACCTTCTTAATTTGTGCAAAGCTGTAAGATGCAAGAAAAGTGGGGGTTGCCCACTTTTCGATATTCCTTCCATATTTTCTTCTCACGAACCCAAACGAATTTTAGCACAAATTGTCAGGAGACGCAAGAAGTTTTTTGTTGTTTTTTAAACAAAAATCGCAAGATGGCCACAGCTTGAATTGGCCGTGGCCATCCGCGCAGAAAACTAACGCTTGATATTAATGGCATCCCAGCCGGCAAACCGGCCTGTCTCGCCTAATTCCGCTTCGATGCGCAGCAGTTGGTTATACTTTGCCACACGATCCGAACGAGCCGGAGCGCCAGTCTTAATCTGTCCCATGTTCAGTGCAACGGACAAATCGGCAATGGTGCTATCTTCGGTTTCGCCAGAACGATGCGAGGTAACTGCTTTCCAGCCGGCGCGCTGGCAAGCGTCTACCGCTTCAATTGTCTCAGTCAATGATCCAATTTGATTCACTTTGACCAAAAGGGCGTTGGCAGCCTTTTCTTGAATGGCGCGGCGAACGCGGGCAGGGTTGGTGACCAAGAGGTCATCGCCAACAATCTGTATACGATTACCAACCTCATTCACCAATAGTTTCCAACTCTCCCAGTCGTCCTGAGCCAGGCCATCTTCAATGGATACAATTGGGTACTGATTAACCCAGTTTTTCCAGAATTCAACCATTTGCTCCCCGGTCAGTTTCTTCCCTTCTTTACGCAAGTTATAAGTTTTGGTTTCCTCGTCGTAAAGTTCAGAAGCAGCCGGGTCGAGGGCAATGGCTACATCTGCGCCCACGCCAGCCTTGAAACCGGCTTTCTCAATCGCTTCAAGGATTACTTCCACCGCCTCAGAATTCGCCTTGAGCGCCGGCGCATAACCACCCTCATCGCCAACCAGGGTGGTATAGCCGCGCGATTTCAAAACGGACTTTAAGGCATGGTAAATTTCAGCGCCCCAACGAACGCATTCCGAAAATGAGGACGCGCCAAACGGCATGACCATAAATTCTTGTGCATCAGTGGACTGCCAACCGGTATGAGCGCCGCCATTCAGAATGTTCATCATCGGGACGGGCAGTACATGGGCATAAACGCCGCCCAGGTAGCGATAGAGGGGCAGGCCTAAGGAGTTTGCCGCCGCTTTGGCTACTGCCAGGCTGACCCCTAGCACAGCATTGGCGCCAAGTTTCGATTTGTTCGGAGTTGCATCCAGTTCCAGCATGGCTGCATCTATGCCGCGCTGATCGGTGGCGTCCCAACCTAAAAGCAGATCAGCGATTTCGTTGTTGACGTTCTCAACCGCTTTGCTGACGCCTTTGCCCAGGTAACGCTTTTTATCGCCATCGCGCAATTCAAGCGCTTCATGGACGCCTGTGGAAGCGCCAGAAGGTACCGCAGCGCGCCCCCAGCTTCCATCCGCCAGGTATACTTCCACCTCTACAGTGGGGTTGCCACGTGAATCAAGAATTTCAAGAGCATTGATATCATCAATTGTTGTATCCATTTTTTAAACCTCATGAGAGAATCAAAATTTTGAAGGGTAAAAAAACCGTTTAATTATACCGCGCTTCGAGGGGAGATTACTGACTTTTGCCATCTTTTACCGCCCGGACAAAAGCAACAAAGAGAGGATGCGGGCGGCTGGGGCGCGAAAGAAACTCTGGATGAAACTGCGTCGCCAGCATAAATGGATGGTCAGCCAGTTCGGCAATTTCCACCAGGCGGCTATCTGGTGATAAACCAGAAAAGATCATTCCATGTTCTTGCATCATATTACGAAAACTATTGTTCAATTCAAAGCGGTGGCGATGACGCTCTTCGATCTCCGACTTCTGATAAGCCGCCGCAGCTTTACTATCCGGCTGTAAACAGCAAGGATACAATCCCAGGCGCATCGTGCCGCCCATATCCGCAATCTCACGCTGATCGGGCATTAAATCAATCACCGGAAATGAAGTGTTTGGATCAAATTCTGACGAATTTGCATCGTCGTAGCCCAATACGTTGCGCGCAAACTCTACCATCATCAACTGCATCCCCAGGCACAATCCAAGATAAGGTACTTTATTTTCCCGCGCATAGCGCACAGCCTGAATCTTTCCCTCGATGCCCCGGCTGCCAAAACCGCCTGGGACAAGAATGCCATCCGCCGCCCGCACGAAATCCCAACCTTTACCCTTTTCTAATTCAACGGAATGCACCCAGTCAATCTCAACCTTGACTCCAAGCGACAACGCGGCGTGATGTAAAGCCTCGCGCACACTCATATAAGCATCATGCAATTCTACATACTTTCCCACCAAAGCAATTTTAACTACCGGACGCTGGTTACGCTCCTCAGCAGCCAGCGCCTGCCAGTCGGACAAATCGGGGTGGCGGCGCGACTGAAGCCCCAAACGTTTGAGCAGATATTCGCCAAGTCCAGCGCGCTGCAACAACAAAGGCACTTCATAAAGCACCGAGGAAGTTACCATTGGCACCACGGCGCGTTTTTCCACATCGCAAAAGAGGGCAATCTTATCCCGCAGCTCTTCAGCAACGGGATGGTCGGAACGCGCCACAATCATGTCGGGAGAAATACCTATTGAGCGCAGTTCACGCACTGAGTGCTGCGTGGGTTTGGTCTTCAACTCGTTCGTTGCGCCGATATGAGGCAGCCAGGTGACATGGATGTAAAAGGTATTCTCTCGTCCGGCATCCGAACGCATCTGGCGCAAAGCTTCAAGAAACGGCAGCGATTCGATATCGCCGACCGTGCCGCCAACTTCGACCAATACCACCTCAGCGCCAGTGGTTTTGGCAACCAGGCCAATGCGGCGTTTGATCTCATTGGTAATGTGTGGAATCACCTGGATTGTGCCGCCCAGATAATCTCCTCGCCGCTCTTTGGCAATGACTTCGTTATAAACCTGACCTGTGGTGACATTGCAGGCGCGATTCAAGCTGATATCAATAAAACGTTCATAATGCCCCAAATCAAGATCCGTTTCAGCGCCATCATCCAAGACAAAGACCTCGCCATGCTGATAGGGGCTCATCGTACCGGGATCTACATTCAGATAGGGATCAAGTTTTTGCACCGCGACAGCAATTCCATGCTCTTTAAGCAGCCGCCCAATTGCTGCGGCGGTAACACCCTTGCCCACTGAACTGACAACGCCGCCCGTGAAAAAGATATATTTGGTTGCCATACGCTTCTCCAAAATAAAAAGGATAAGGGCTAGAAGATAAGGGAATCCCCTTATCCCCTAACCCTCTGCCCTTTGCCAGCAAGCAAAGTAAATGGGGAGGGCCAACGGCGCCCTCCCCACGATCGCTTCAGCCATCCAGGGTTGGGAGGTTAGCCAACAAGGCGGGCTAACTCCTCAGCCGCGCGGCGCATCTCTAAGAAGATCAAGCCGAGCTTGGCTTGCTCACGCGCCAGGGCCGTCAAAACTGCTTCCTGCCCAACCGCAGTTAGAATCACAAAGCCATTGCTTCCACGAATATAGACTTGCTCCAATGAGCCTCGGCCCAATTCCGTCGAAATTCGTTCTCCTAAGCTTAACATTGCAGCCGACATCGCCGAAACGCGATCTTCTTCAACCTCGGCTGGCAATGCAGATGCCATGATCAAACCATCCACCGAGACCATCGCTGAGGCTTCGATATCTGGTGAGGCGGCTTGCATGGAACGTAATCTTTCTACCATCAAATCTGTACGCGACCTGGCCATGAGGGTTTATCCTTCTCTTGCACAATCACCCGGCAAAATTTTGCCTGAGTCTACCATAAAACTCGACTCTCTGTAGGACTTTCCAGGATCAAGCATGCTGAATTTGTCGAAATGTCTCGAGCCTTCGACAAGCTCAGGATGCGTGACGTTAGGCAGAGCCGAATGAAAAGCGTATTACGGTGTGAGCGTGAACGTGGGTGTAGGCGTAACCGTCGGGGTTGGGGTCAGCGTAACAATGCCGGAGAGAAATTCAATTGCATCAATTTGAGCCGCCTCGCAGCCAGGAGCATAAGTTGCTACCAACCAAATATAGCGATAGGAACCATTCACCGGAATCAAGATGCCAGTTTGGGGTCCCCCTCCCAAAGACTGGTACAGCTCACTCATATAAATGGTTTCATTATTCAATTCCGCGTGTAGAGGCGGAGGATAGTGACTGGGATAGATAGAACCATTGTTAGCCACACTGACATCTCCCCACCAAAATACAACTGTTGAACGGCTAATGTCAGTACCGTTAATAGCTTTCCCTACAGTGATGGCAATCCAGTCCAGAGCAATTTGCGGCGGTACCAGGACGCCGTTTTGAGCTTCGTAAAAGACGAGCGTACCCAGGAAAACATCGGAACCAAGATCAATACGAATCTGATTCTCATGACCACTCGCGCCGGGATCGCAGCCCAGATCGCGCACATCGCCATCGGGAGGGCCAAAATTAATTACGCCATTCCCACTTGTCGGAACGATATCAAATGTCGCCGTCGGTGACGGGGTAGGCGTCGAAGTGCGCGTAGCAGTCGAGGTGCGCGTGGCGGTCGTCAACGTCAAATCTACCGTCGGAGTCGAGGTCCAAGTCGCCGTCCCGGTCTCAGTCGCGGTCGGCGTGGCGGTCGAGGTCGGGGTCGCCGTCGTCAGCGTCAGATCTACCGTCGGAGTCGAGGTCCAAGTCGCCGTCCCGGTCTCAGTCGCGGTCGGCGTGGCGGTCGAAGTCGGCGTGGCGGTCGTCAAGGTCAGGTCTACCGTCGGAGTCGAGGTCCAAGTCGCCGTCCCGGTCTCAGTCGCGGTCGGCGTAGCGGTCGAGGTCGGCGTGGCGGTCGTCTGCGTCAGGTCTACCGTCGGTGTCGAGGTCGGAGTGGCGGTCAATGTGGGGGTGGCGGTCGTCTGCGTCAGGTCTACCGTCGGCGTCGAGGTCGGAGTGGCGGTCAATGTGGGGGTGGCG
>CAIQJJ010000926.1 GCA_903872065.1 uncultured Anaerolineales bacterium
ATCCCACTCGAACAGCACATAGCCGCCCCAGTTGCAGTTCCAGATGCGGCTGACGGGGGTGACGACGCGCTCCTTGGCGGGTTCGTAGATCGTGTCCCACGCCAGGCAGGTCTGGATGGCGCGCCGCAGTTCATCGCCGGCGTGCGCCTCGTAAGCCGCCGCCTGCTGCTGGATCACGGCCTGGATTTCGGCCAGGCTGCGCCGCCGCCCGGTCGAGACGCCGGCCGGCCCCTCCAGGCGCAGGGCGAGGTAGGGCGTCTGCGCCGGGACCTGGGCGTCTGAGACCAGTTCGCCGGCCGCATAGACCAGCAGCGGGACGCCGGCGGGCTGGGCGGGGTAGAAGATCAGCGCCTCCCCCTCGCGCGCCGCCATGCCGGGGCGATTCCAGAGCAGACCGCTCTCTACCACCAGGGTGGGCGGCGTGTAGGGCAGCTTGCGCGGCGTGACCAGCAGTACCAGGTCTTCCCCGGCCAGCGCCGACTGCACGCGCAGCTCAATCCCGCGCCAGGCCAGCGAGAGATCGGTATAGGCGGCGTCGTAAGCATGCGCGCCAGGCAGGATGCGCTCTTCCTCCGCCCCCTGCCGTCCGATCAGCGCCTCTTTCAGGTAGTGACCGCGGGTATATTCTTTCAGGCACAGGTTAAGGGCGAAGCCCTGCGGCAAAAGGACGTGCGACAGCACGCTGCGCGTGTTCCAGGTGTTCCAGCCGCGCCCCAGGCGCGTTTGCAATGCTTGATATTCTTGTTCAGAGGAGATCATCTGAGAGCCTCAAAATCGAACTCGAGATAGGGGATGTCCCCGGCGATGCGCTCGGCGCGGCCGGGCATGAAACGGCTCGTCCACGGATCGGGGTCGCCGGGCCGGTAAAAGGGCTGTACTTGAATGTAGACGCCGAGCTCCAGCAGCTTGAGCAAGCGGGGCATCTGCGCCAGCCAGAGGCGCTCCAGCGCTTTCTCTTCACGGTAGCCGCGCAGCAGGCTGCGCCAGAAGCGCCCGGCGAACTCCTGGCGATCGGCCCCAGGGTACAACACCAGCACGTCGAAGAGCAGCATCGCCAGATCCATGACATACCAGCCGTAGCAGCAGTCATCGAAATCAATGATCGTGATCCTGCCGCTCTGCGGCTCGATGAAAAAGTTGCCGAAGTGCAGGTCGGCGTGGATCAGGCCGTAACTCTCCGCCGCCTGGGGGAGCGCCTCCAAGGGGAGCGCCTCCACTTCGTTCAGCAGGGCCTCTTGTTTGCGGCAGGCCAGCGCCAGGGCCGGATCCGTCGAAGCATCCTGAGCCTGTCGAAGGACGGCGGAGGGCCGCCGGCTGAAAAGGCTGCCGCCGGCGTTCCACTGCGGGCGCGCCGCCAGCCCCGCCGCGGGGTGGTAGCCCTGCGCCAGGGCGTGCATGCGTCCCACCGAGCGCCCCAGGCTGGCGAAGAGGCGCTCATCCCACCTGTCCAGCGGAAATTCCTCCGAGAGGACGCCCGGCGCGGCGGCGAAGACGACCGCCAGGTAACGCCCCTCCGGCTGCTCAAGGCTTTCGATCAGCCGGCCCTGCGTCGAGGGCCGCGGCCCGGCCGCCAGCCCGCCGTGCGAGGCCAGGTAATCCAGCCAGTGCAGGGCGGCCTGCATCTGCGGCAGGTCGGTGTCTTCGTCGGGCGGCGTCAGGCGCAGGACATAGCTGCGCCCCTGGCGCTGAAAGCCGTAGACGTGGGCGAAATGCCCGCCGCGCCGCGGGGTAAGCTCGCCCGCCTCCAGCGCGTAGCACGCCGCAGCGCGTTCCAGTAATTCAGGCGAGACCGGCGGCATCAGGACGCCTCCGCCGTGAGAATTTGCGCCCCCTGCCAGCGCCCGCCGGGCGGCAGCAAGACCGGGCTGCCGATGCACGCCGCTTCGAGGCAGACCATCTGGCGGTAGTCGTCCAGGTCGGGTAAGGCGGCGGCTTTGACCGGCCCTGGGTTCCACGCCACCAGGTCGCGGAAGCCCTGCGCCTGGACCGACAGGCAGCGCGCCGGCGTGCGCAGGCGCACGGGCGGGGCGTCGTAGTAGATGCGATCCACCTCGCCGGGGAAGCGCAGGTTTGCCTCGTCTTGCCGCGCTTCATCCCAGGGCGTGCGTGTGGTGTCGTGATAGCGCGTCCCTTGCAGCCCCTCCACGCTGGCCTGCTGGCAGTCTTCCACGCGGAAATAGGTGTGCAGGGCGGCGGTGAAGCTGAATGGAGCCTCGCCAGTGTTGGTCACAGCCAGGTGGAGTTCCAGCCGGTTGGCCTCCACCGCCGCGCCCATCTCGGCCAGGAAGGGGTGCGGCCAGAGCGCCAGCGTGGCCGGCGTCTCCCTCAGCGTGAAGCGGGCGCAGCCCGGCGAAGCGCCTGGCTCGGCCTGCCAACTGGCGGTGCGGGCGAAGCCGTGCTTAGGCAGGCCGCCCAGCCCGCTGAACTGTGGAAAGACCACCGGCACGCCGCCGCGGATCGCCGCGCCGGGCTTCAGGGCGCTGCTCCGGCTCAGAAACAGGCTCTCCACGCCGCCGGCCGGGATCCAGGACGTGACATGGGCGCTGTGGACGTAAATCTCCACCTGCGCGCCGTCCGCGGCACGCAGGCGTTGAAAGAGGGGGGAGGTAGGTTGTGAGGTCATGGGATAATTGTATCGCTATTTCGTTTGCAGAAAACCACAAAACCAATTCTCCCCGGTATGACACGTTCCCTTTGATATAATAAGCCCTCAGCAATGACGATCCTTTACGGCGGAGCGGCTGGCCCGCTTCTGCCGATCCTTTAACCTAGAAAGGCATTCGTATGACCAAGATCACTTTTATCGGCGCTGGCAGCCTGGGCTTTACGCGCGGGCTGGTGCGCGACTTGCTCACTTTCCCCCTCTTACGCGACGCAAC
>CAIQJJ010000927.1 GCA_903872065.1 uncultured Anaerolineales bacterium
CCTGGGATTGGCTGCGCCTCCATCAAGCCAAATTTGATCAGATGTGCGGTAATGTGCTGTCGAGTACGAGCAAACCCGGCCTCTGTGGTTTCACGCAAATGCCGCTTGAGGAATTCATCCAGTGCAGACTGGACAATCTCGATCCGGCCGGCCGATTGAGCCAACCCTGAAGCCTGGGTTTCCAGCAATGGGAGAATCACCTGGGCGATGGATTGCCATACCAGCGGCGTGGCGCGCAGATAATATACGAAAAGCAAATCGCGTTTGAGCGGTTCGGGAAGCGTCGCATCGGTGAGAAGTTCAACCAACGGTGTGCGTACAAAACGCGGGCCCTCGGCTTGCAAAAACATCTTTTGCACCGAGTGAACGATCTCCTGCCGGCGCTGACGCGAAGGCTGGGGCAAGCGATATAATGCATCTTCTTGCCAACCAGCCACTTCGGGCAGTTCCTGGCTGAGCTGGATCAGCATCAGAGCCTCGTTCACATCTAGCGATTTGGTTAAAGGAGCGTATCCTTCGGGTTTCAGCATGGGTGTTAGAACCATAAGGGATGTTTAGTCTCTTGATGTAAGAAGCGCAAGTCGCGATGGCCATGCTCTGAGCGCTTCCCAACCACGGCATGGAAGGTGTGACCAGACTCATTGACGCCATTCATTACACCGGACAGATCATTATCTTGCATAAATATTGGGAGAGCCAGGTTAGGCGGCGCGCCCAATTCCCAGGCGATTAAACCGGCCAGGATCATCTCCCGCGGCTTTGTACATAGGATTGTGAAGTTTTCCCACAGATAAAGCTCCTGACCTGGGCGTGAACACAATGTATAAGCTGCCCAGCCGCCAGCGCCAGGCAATTCCAGCCAGCGTTCATACTTTTGGGGGGTGGGTATTTGCTCCAGGGCAACCTCTGCCGGCAGGGGTTGATTGAGTATTTGGGCTTGCAGCCTGAGGTAATCATCCAATGGCAGGCCGGCTTGTTGTTGTGCATCGGGCAGCCAGGTCTCAACCGCTTCTGGGCTGATTTGAAGGGCAGACCAGGTAAAAGCGCTTGCTGTCTCAGCCGGAAGCCAGCGCTGAGGGTCAAACGGGATGGGCATGTTGGCCGCAGCATCTTGGATAGCCAGCACGAGCAAGTCTGCTGGAGTGAGTTCATTGCGGAATATTTTCCATACTTTCGGGCCGACGCCGGTAAAACGGAACGGAACGCGCTCCTGCATCTCGGCGCGGATCAAGGAGAGCAGTGCCGCCCGGCAGAATGTCTCAATGATCGGGAGTGTGGCTGTTTGCATCACTGGCATGGTCTTTATGATTCCTGTCTCTGTTCCGCGGATAGTTGAATATCAGTATTGGTAGTTGCCTCTGAGTGTTGAGCAGCGCAAGTATTGGGATGTTTCCGAGACGTCAGTGTTACAATCTTATCAGACTTTGCCTTTTGTTTGCAACCCTGTGAGTAGATGCCAAATTTGTTTTCCTATTCGTGAAATTAGTGTTATTCTGTTATTCGTGGTTCATTTTTGCGCTTTGTAGTTCAATTTTCCCCGGCATGATACGCTCACCAATTTGGAAACCGTAATTGGTTTGATAAAAGCCAGTCTTCACCGTCGAGAAAAAGTTACAGGAGAAAAACCATGATCAAAATCTTAGGGAGAACGCAGCCGCTATCCCGCTGCAGCATCTTCGAGGCCCTCACCAAAATCCGCCGGCTGGGGTTTGACGGGGTCGAAATCTGCCTGGAAAACCCCGACCTGGCCCCCGAACGGCTGTCGGAATCCCTGGCGCGCCAGGCAGCCGCGGCCGTCGCCGACTTGGAACTCTCGCCCTGTTCGGTCAGTTACCACCAGGATTACATCCACGATGACCGCCTCTTTGCCGAAACTTGCCAGGCCATCCGTTTGACGCCCGAATTTGGCGCCCATATTTTTGTCTTCAGCGGCAGCCCCTGGCGCTCCGCGCAAAAGCCGCAAGAGTGGGCGCGGATGATCGAGCGCACCAGGGAGTTGGTGCGCCTGGCGGAGCAAGTTCAGGTTGTCCTGGCATTGGAGTTTGAGCCTGGCTTTATTGTGGGCAGCACACAAGATCTCCATCAGTTGTTCGCCGAAATCCCCTCCCCCTGCTTGCAAGCGAACCTGGACCTGGGGCATGTCTTCTTGTGCGATCCCGATCCATTGGCGGCGATTGCCAGCCTGCAGGACAAGATCGCCCACGGGCACATTGAGAACATGGGCGCCGGCGTCCATCGCCACCTTCTGCCCCAGGAAGGGGACATGGATCTCCGCCGCTACCTCGCTGCGCTAACGGCGATTGGGTATGACGGCGGGCTGGCCCTGGACTTGTATGAGCAAGACTATGAGGCGGTCGCGCCGGCGGCGATTGCTTACCTCAAGGGACTACTCGCCGGCTAGATAGAACACGCCGAGGCCGCAGAGAAAACTCTGCGATCTCGGCGTGCGATGAAAACCTTACACCGGCGGTGAAGTCTTACACAGACCTCCATTCATGCCAGGAAGTTTTTTTCATTTTGACTGGTCAACGGTTGTAGATCGTTGAAAAACGCGGAGGTAATCCACCAGGTATTGGGCGGGAAAGGTCGTATTCGGGTTGACCAATCCACCAAGTGTGCCGCCGACAGCCAGGTTCAAAATGACAAAAAACGGCTGGTCAAAGGGCCATGCTCTCTCGCCAACATCTTCGCGGGTCACAGTGTGATATTTTTCTCCATCGTAGAACCAACTGACTTGGTCGGCATCCCATTCGATCGCATAGATATGGAAATCATCGGCAATATCATAGGTTTGGCGATTCCACTGCGTCAGCCCCAGCGCGCCGGAATACCCTGGCCCGTGCAGAGTTCCCAAGATCACCTTTGGCTCTTTGCCCACATATTCCATAATATCAATTTCACCGCAGTCCGGCCAATTGACTTGAGTAATATTGGAGCCGAGCATCCAGAACGCCGGCCACAAGCCCGCCCCAATCGGCACCTTAAGGCGCGCTTCGATGCGCCCATACTGAAAGGTTTGCAGCCCCTGGGTTTTCAAACGGGCCGAGGTGAATTCAAAGCCGCCTTTATCATTCTGCTCTTTTCGGGCTTCAATCACCAGCAAGCCATTTTCCAGCCGGGCGTTTTCTGGGCGATTGGTATAAACTTCAGACTCGCCATTGCCCCAGCCGCCGCCGCCTAAGTCATAGGTCCAGCTCTTAGAGTCAATGGCTTTGCCGTCAAACTCGTCATGCCATACCAGGCTCCAACCCTCTGGCGCGGCAATGGCCGTTGGAGTGGGAGATTGGGTTGTGGGCGCGCAGGCTGTTAATAGCTGCAGCAAAATGGCGCATAATACGATCAGACGAACACATTTCGGCGACCGCATAAGTGATCTATCCTTTTACGGAGCCAGCCGTGAGGCCCGAGATGATATAGCGCTGTAGAAACAGGAACAGGATCAGCATTGGGAAGGTCAGCATCAAAACAGCCGCAGCGAGGGTGGGCCAATTGCTGCCATATACACCCTGAAAAACGATCAACCCGCGTGTGATAGGATAATAATCTTTATTGGTCAGGTAAATCGTCGGCGCAATGATCTCATTCCAGATGCCAATCGCGTGCAATACCACCACAGTGGCTATGGCCGGTTTGATGAGCGGCGTAACAATCTCCAATACAAAGCGGAAATATCCGCAACCATCCAAAGCCGCGGCCTCGTCCAACTCCTTGGGTACGGTCTTGATGTAGTTCACCAGGATGACGATCCCGATAGGATTAACGATAAAAAGCATGATATAGCCGATTGGGTTGTTATACAGCCCCAACCCCAAGATGAGTTGGAATTGAGGAATTAATGCCGGCGGCAGGAACAGCGCAATGACGAACAGGGTCAGCAGCGCGCCAGAATATTTGACATATCCCCGTGCAATCGGGAAGGCCACAAAGATAGCCGTCAAGATATAAATCGCGGTTGCAGAAACCGTATAAAGTACCGTATTCAGCAGGTATTTCGGGAAACTGGCCTTGTTCCAGGCGTCAACGAAATTTTGAACATGAAACTCGGTCGCCAGCCCAGTGGCGTCTTTCATGAACATGGGCATGGTCTTCAAAGCAGTGTTCACCAACATGAGCAAAGGCCCGGCGTAAAGAACTGCAAAAAACACTAGAATCACATACGAGCCAATCATTCCCCAGGGAATGGGTTTCTTTGTCAATACAGCTTCTCGTGTTGCGCTCATCCCATAATCCTCACTTCTCTGCGGCGCAGGATAGTTTGCACAGCCATGCCAATCACCAGCACCAACAAGAACAGGATGATCGAGGCTGCTGCGGCATATCCCTGGCGAAAACTGCTGGTAACGCTTCCTGAAGTCTGCCCAAAGCCCGTAGCATAGATTAAGTAGCCCAAAACTTGGGTTCCGTTGCGATACCCCAACAGCACCAAAAATAGCTGCCAGGCCTGCAGACTGCCGATAATGTTCAGGGTCAAGTTGGTATTCACGCTGGGGGTCAGCAAAGGCCAGGTTACGTTTTGAAAGACTTGCCAGGAGTTGGCGCCATCAATGCGGACAGCCTCATACAATTCCGTCGGGATTGTCTGCAAGCCCGAAAGGAAGATGATCATCGTGGTGCCCATATTCGCCCAAATCTGAATCGCGATAACCCAGGCAAAGGCTTCTGAAGGCTGCCCACCTAAAAATTCGGAGCGCGTGCCAAAAAACTCCAGCACTCTTGCCATTGGGCCGCCGATTGGAAAGAGGAACAGCGACCAGATCAGACCTTGAATGACCGCGCCCAGAATTACGGGCATAAAGTACAGGGTGCGGAAGATGTTCCGACCTTTGAGATTTTGGTTGATCAGCACCGCAATGAACAAGCCAAGCCCGAACTGGATCGTCGTAACAAAGAAACAGAACACCAGGGTGCGTTCAAGGGCGGCAAAGTTGTCTTTGGAGGCCTGGCCCATAAAAAGAAATTCTTTGTAATTATCTAATCCAACCCAATGTACCGGAGCGCCCTTCAAACCAGTGGCGTCTGTAAATGAATAAACCGCTGTAGCCATGGATGGCCCTAGAGCGATCAACACATAAAAGAATATGCCTGGCAAGAGCAGTAAATAAGGTACCCACCTGGCCCGTCCACGGCCAAAATGATATGTCGTCATACCAGTGTTCCTTTCTCAAAAAAAATGACAGGCTTCTGTCCAATGGACAGAAGCCTGCGATCAGGATAATTTATTTGACGGCATCGAGACCAGATTGCAGGTCAGCTTGAACCTTATCGGCGAGCGTCTTAGGATCATCGTCGGTGCCGAAGGGCTTGAAGTAAGAAGCCCAGGGATTGGCGAACTGCCCGGCGCCCTTCGGGGCGATCCAGTACTGTTCGTAGCCCACCCGGAAATTTACCAAATATGGCGCAACTTCCTTGCCAATGGTGGTATTGAGGGTGGCCGTGGATTGAGTGGGGATGAAACCGACGGCATCCACAAAGGCCTGGTAGTTGGCAGAGTCAGAGAACTCGGTCAGGTACAGCAGGGCGGCATCTTTGTTGGGAGTGCCGGCTGCGACAGCCCAACCCTGATCGTACTTTCCAAACAGGTACTTGTTATCTTCAGCGTTATCTGAGCCGGGGAAGGGGATGTACCCCCACTTGAAGGCTGGCTGGGCTGCGTCAATTGCAGGAGCATACCAGGTTCCGCCGGGGAACATCGCCACCGCGCCAGAGGCAAAACGACCAGGCGCCGCATCCCCCGCGATGCCGCTTGCGCCGCTTTCCATCATCTCGCTGGTATAAACCTGCATGCGCTCCCACATGGACAAGGACTTGGCGTCGTTCCACTTGATCGTACCGGTCCACAGGCCTTGCACCAGGGCAGCCTGATCGGGATAGATCGATCCAAGGAGGCCGTAAGCGCCGACGAAGATCGGCCAGCCATCTTTGCCTCCTGCGGTCATGCAGGAAATGTTGGCAGCCTTGAATGTTTGACAAGCCGCGACAAGTTCACTCCACACGGTAGGGACTTTCACGTTGTTCGCGGTGAACATGTCTTTGTTGTAATAAATGCCGCTGTAAGAGACACGTCCGAGATTGATTTCGTAGACTTTGCCGTTATAAGTGCCGGCGTCTTTGACGGCGGCGGCGTCGTACTTTTGAACAAAAGGCTGACCGGTCAAATCCATCAAGAGGCCAGCGTCAATCAACTGCTGCCAGTTGGGGGCGTCTACCTTCTTCATGTAGGATTGAGCGGCATTGGCAAAGCCAAACATATCCACCACATCCACATCGTTGGCGGTCAGGCGGGTCTGAGTAACGGTGCTCAAATCACTCGCATTCACCACCGACATATCAATGGTGATGTTGGGATATTTTTTGTGAAAACTTTGGTTAAAGGCTTCCATGAATGCCACCATCGGGGGGTTTTGATGGATCAGCACTCTGAGCGTTACATTGGCGGCTGCCGCCTTTTGGTCTGTGGTAGTATTGGAACTGGCAGTAGGGGAACTGGCAGTGGGGGAAGCCGTGGTGGTACAAGCGGCCAAGATCACCGATGCGAGCATCAGCATCGTCATTACGAAATAGATTTTCTTAAACATGGGCGATTTTCTCCTGCGTAGAATAGTGAAATTACAAAGATCATTGGACAAACGATTCATGAATTATTGTGTTCGTTTTTTACTCCGATAGCCATCACCTCCTGAAAATTATGGTTCTTTCCGGGTTCGCGTCGCCGCCAGAGAACGCGCCGCTTGATTGGGCTGATATCCACACTCGCGGATAACTTGCCAGACACGCTCACGGATTTCAGGCCGTACGCCGGGGCGATTATTGATCACTCGGGAAGCTGCTGCCAGAGAAACTCCTGCCAGCTTTGCAACTTGCCTTAAAGTAATTGCCATGATTGGATCGTTTCCTCTTTCTCAACATGGAACCGCTTTCAGACATTGAAACCGCTTTCAGACATGAAACCAATTCCAGATATGAAACCGCTTTCAGACATAAAGTCGCTTCCAGAATTGAATTCATTTTAGCGAATTCGTTCCCCCTGGACTTGGAGAAAAGAGCGTGTAACATGGACGATACATAGCGTCAGGGGCTGGTCTGTAAAAGACCAGCCCCTGGCACAATAAGGGAACACAAAAAAACTCTAGCGCGTGAGCCTGAAATCTTCCGGCGATACCCCAGTTTCACGGTGGAAGATGCGGCTAAAATAACCGCTATCGGCAAAACCAACTGCAAAGGCTATTTCGGTAATACTTTTTAAGCTGGTTTTCAACAAAAGTTTGGCCTGGTTCACCCGAAATCGCTGGAGGTACTTGATGGGCGTAACCCCCAATTCTTGCCTGAAACAAAACGTCAAGTGATCCTCAGCAATATTGACGCGTTGGGCAATATCGCGTCGTGAAATTTGTTCAGCGTAATGCTCATGAATATACGCCATGGCTTGCCGCACCAGGCGTTGGGCGTCCTGGCTCAATCTCCGTTTGCGCTCCAGCACATTGCTAATGTGGGCTGCGGTTTCTTCGGCGCTGAACAAGCCTTTGCTTAAGACCGTTGCCACCCCCTGGTTCAAGCGCGCCATATCTGGCTCAGTCAGCACTTTTCCGGTCACTACGATGACAGGAATGTCGCGCGTGCTATCGTCTGCCCGCATGGCGTCCAAAACCCCAAAGCCATCTAAGCCTGGCATTTGTAAATCCAACAGGACAACATTTACTCTCTCCTGGTGCAGGAGATCCAAAGCCTGGTAGCCATTTTGGGCCTGTAAAACCCGGTAAGAGGACGATTGCGATTGCACAATCCGCGCAAGCATCGCCAACGTATTCAACTCATCGTCCACGATCAAGAAAGTTTGCGTCGGTTGATCGGCATCAACCATCAGCCTGACATGGTCAAACGCCTGGGTCAGGTCAGAAAGCTCGATCGGCTTGGTGAGATAATCCAAATTGAGCATGGCGTCACCCTGCGCCGAGGAGGTGTAAAACATAATCGGAATGCCCCTGGCCAGGCGGCTGCTCTTGATCCCCTTGAGTGTGCTCCACCCCAGGTCAGATTGGATGCTCACATCCAAAATGATGGCGTCCGGCGGCGACTTAAACAGCAAAGCCTGCCATTCTGAAACCCGCTCCATTAGAACTGTCTGTATCTTGACCTCGCGCTGCTTGAGAAGTTCAAACAAGCGCTCACTGGCGCTTTGGCGAGTGGTCAACATCAACACGGTTGGCCTCAGCATCGAGGTCTCAAAATTGAGCGCGGATTGCACCGGGGGCGGCTGGACAGTGGGCAGCATAAAGTAAAAGCACGCCCCTTCCCCCTCGATGCCCGTTGATTCCACGCCAATTTTTCCGTGATGCATTTCGACAAGCATCTTCGAAATCGCCAGGCCCAGACCCAGGCCAGGATATCCAAGCGCAATGCTGCGCTCTGAGCGGCGAAATTCGCTAAAAATGGCAACCTGTTCTTCTGGCGGAATCCCTATCCCAGTATCATTGACTCGAACGGTCACATGACCATCGCCTGGCTCAACGGTTAAACGAACCTCACCGCGCGCCGTAAACTTAACGGCGTTATTGACAAAGTTGAGCACCACCTGGCGCAGGCGGGTGCAGTCGCCCCACACCCAGGGGCCAGTTTCAGGCAAATGGACCTTCCAGGCCAGCCCTTTATCGGCGGTCAGTTGGCTGCCGCTGTCAACAACGAAGTGAAGCGCTTCACTCAGGTTAACCAACTCCATGTTCAAACGCAACTGGCCTGCTTCGCTGGTAGCCAGATCAAGCACATCGCCAATCAGCCCACCCAGGTGTTGAGCATAGGCGTGAATGCGCCCGACATCCTTATGAACGGCATCCGCGAGATTCGACTTTCCTTCTTCGCCTTCTTCCAACAAAATACCACTCAGGCCCACAATGAGATTGAGCGGGGTGCGCAGCTCGTGACTGATCGTGGAGAGGAAGCGGCTTTTCATGCGATTGGCCTCTTCGGCCAGGCGGCGGCCTTCGGTAGCCTGGCGATACAACCGGGCTGTATTAAGCGCTCCGCCCACTTGCTGAACAATCGCCCCATACAAATCGAGCTGCTGGGTATCAAAAACCATAAAACCCGTCTGTCCAGATGGGTCAACCACGGGGATCAAGGTTAGATGAAATGGCGTACCTGGATTAAACAAGCCAGCAGGTGGAAATTCCCGGCTGGGAAATCTGAGCAGCGGTTGATCCAAAGCCAACACATTTCGCGCCGCGCCCCATGCCGCCAAATCCTGGCCTTCGGCCTCGAACATCACCAGCAAAGCCGTATGAATACTCATGGCTGGCAGGTATTTCGACAAGATGTCGTAAACCTGATCCTCGTCCAAAGCAGTCAACAAGCGAGCGGTCAACAAACTCAGGCGGCTGTTGGTCCAGCGCTCATTGACAACATACTGTCTATGTTGGCGCTGCACCAGCGCACTGATCTTTAATCGGCCATCGCTGATCATGTGCTGACCCACTGGAGCAAATCGAGGCCTGGATGCGCCGGTCTCCAGCCCCTCTTTTTCCAGCCATGATAACCCAGCTTGCCAGATGTGGGGGTCATCATCGCCAGCAGCAGTATGATCGAGAATCTCTTCCAGCTCGCGATGAAATGCTGCACAATCCCCCGACTGAAGTCCTTCAACAAACGAGTCCACCAGGCGCTGCGAAAAAGCCAGGCATTTCTCCTCGCTGAGGTTCTGAGCCTGGTTCGCAACCGCAGTAGTAATAGCCCTGACCAGGGATAGAGTCTGTCGATCGCCGCTGGCATCCCGCGCTTCCTGAGGCGCAGGGAGTTCACACAGATGGTTTTTCCGCGAGTTGCAGCCGCACGATTCGCGCACCACCAGGCGAGTTTGCACAAGCACCTGCTCATCGAGCGGAGTCTTTTCAACAAGATGCTGAAGCAGCAGTTCAACCGCCCGGTATCCCAGGGAAAACAGCGGAATATTAATGCTGCTCAACGCCGGCTCATTCACCGTGTCATCAGGCCGGTTATCAAAACCAATGACAGCAATGTCGCGCGGGATTTTCCTGCCGGCCTCATCCAATGCCTTCATTGCGCCTAATGCAGATTCGTCATTGCTGGCCAGCACTGCGGTGAATTTGACGCCAGAAGCGATAATCTGCTGCACGGCATGATAACCACCGTCATAGACATGCCGCCCGTATGCAATCAGGCGCGGGTCACAGTCGAAGCCGAATTTTTCGCAGCCAGCCACATAAGCTCTCAGCCGGGTTCCGCTGTCGCCTTTCATATCATCCAGCGCGCCGGCAATAAAGGCAATCTGCTGATGACCGTGTTCTTTCAAATGCTGCAAGGCGTCAAAAACGCCGCTGGCGTTATCAGCAATAATGGATGGGCCGGCCTCGCCAGAACCAATAAAAATCACTGGATGCCCCGCCGCCCTCAATCTCTGAATATATTTGGAACGGGCGCTGGAATGCAGCGGGCTGACGACGATCAACCCATCTGTATTTTCATGCCCAATGGGAACAAAATCATGCTCCGCGGATGCAAAAGGCCAGGCCGGCCGGAGGGGATCGGTTGGACTGGCAGAAGGGCCAAGTCCACAACCAAGCAGCACATTACATGCCAGGGCCTGCGCCGCCTGGCTGATCCCATGAAAGACAGGCGCGAGGTAACTAAGGGTCGTTGCGGTCCGGTAAAACTGCCAGCCGGCCAAAACGCCCAGGGTGGGTCTGCCACTGCGTAAATTTTTGTTCATGTCTATATTTCAATGATCTGTAGTGCGCTTAAGCAGCCTGGATGTTAAACACGGTCATACTGCACTTCTATCTCCGCCGCCAGGTGCATCGGGTGGGGCAAACGATGAGCCTGCTTGATCACCACCGGCCAGGCCAGCGTGCTGGTCAGAGCAGTCAGCACGGTCATCGTCCCCAGGGCGATGATGGTATTGCCCCAGCCGAGCGAAATCAGCGTCATCCCCAGGGAGCCCATCAGCAGGCCGGTGCAGCTCATCACCGAGACCATCGAGCCGGTATTCCCCTTCTGCTGTTCGAGCATCAGGTTGACCGAAGGCGGGCGCAGGATGCTCCCGGCGACGGAGGATGGCAGGATGCACAGGGCGAAGATATAGGGGGCCAGGTTGCCAAACAGGATCATCAACACACCGCTGGCCAGGGAGATCAAGAAACAGACGCGGATGATTGTTTCCGCATGAAAACGGCGCGAGATGCGCAGGTAGATCATCGGCCCGGCGATCAGACAAATGGCATTCACAGCAAAATAGAAGCTGTAGGCCTGGCTGCTCAAGCCAAATCCATCCTGGTAAATGTAGGTGGATGCCGAGATGAAGGCCAGGCCCGAAATGCTGCCCAGCGAAAAGAGCAGCATCAACATGGTGAACCCGCGATTTTGCAGCACCTTGCCCAGGCGGGTAAAGCTGTGCAGCAGCGCGCCGGTGCTGCGCTCTTGGATGGTTTCTTCCAACAGCAAACCGCCCAGCAGAGCCATCGCCCCAATGCCCGTCAGCGCCCAGAAAATGCCGCGCCAGTTGGTAAAATTCAGCAGCAGCGCCCCAAACATCGGGGCCACTGCCGGAGACAGCATCGCCAACGACTGCACAACCGCCAACACCGACTCACGCTTGCGCCCGCTGAAGGTGTCTTTGACGATCGCCGAGGCAACCGCGCCGGCGGCGCTGCCGCCTACCGCCTGAAGGGCGCGAAACGCAATCAACGCGGTGATGCTGCTCGTCACGGCGCACAACCCGCTGGCCAGGACGTACACCGACAGGCCGATCAGCAGGATGGGCTTGCGGCCATAGCGATCGCTGAGCGGGCCCCACACCAACATCCCGACGCTGTACAACACAAAGAAGGCGCTCAGAGTCAGGTTAATTTGCTCGGTGGGAGCCTGCAAATTCTTGCCCATCACCGGCAGGGCCGGCAGGTAAAGATCGGTGGAAAGCGGCACAAACGCCGACAGCAAGGCGATCAAGATAATCAGACCCCGTGCGTGAAGATATTTTTGATGTGTTTCCTGGGGGAGTTGGGTTGTAGCCATATTTTCTCAAGTTTCTTTTGCGGGGAGCGATCAGGGCTGCGGTTCGTGTACGCCATCGGGGTTAAAAGTGATGCGGGTGCGGCCCACGGTCGCGGACGGGCGGGTCGGCAGGAAGGGCAAAGCCGGCGGCTTATATTCCACCTGCGCTGTGCCGGCCACGATCTGCTCGCAGACGGTGATGGCATCGGGCAGCACATCCGCGCCAAGAGGTTCGCCCAGCGCCCGGTAATCGTAATGGCCGTTATAATAATGGTCATAGCGCTCGCCCAGGCTTTGGATGCGTTTGAGGGTGGCCAGCGCCCTCTCGATGGAGACAAAGCGGGGCGTCCCCGGCGCGCCGCCGCCCAGCAGCAGGTTGCAGTTGAGCGCATCGCCCAGGAACAGGACGCGCGTGGCAGCATCCAGGAATGCCATGCAGCCGGGCGTGTGGCCCGGGCAGTGATAGGCCGTCACCTTGCGCCCGCCCAGGTCAATCACCTGCTCGTCTGCCAGCGGGGAGAGCGGCGGACACGGCCCCCACTCGCTCAGATCTTCATCCAGGTTGTAGGGGTAAACACTCTTGGTGCGCTCGGCGTGAAAGCCGATGTCGAAGCGGCGCTTTTCGACGCTCAGGCCGATCCCACCGCCCTCGCTAAACAGCGCCATATCGTTGGGATGGATGTAAGCGTTCTCGAAAGCGCCCGCTCCGCCCACGTGATCAATGTGATTGTGAGTGTAGCAGACCAGCAGAGGTTTATCGGTCAGCTTGCCGATGAAGCCTTTTAAATCGCCAATCCCCATGCCGGTATCAATCAGCATGGCTTTTTCATCGCCCACCAGCAAGAACATCGAAGCGCAGTCAAACTCGCCGATTTCGTAGGTATTGGGCGCGATCTCTTTGTACGGAAATGCCTGGGTTTTCATGATGGAGACTCCTATTCGATTGATATGCCCGATGGGCTAGCGCACCGTGCAGCATAAGACGAATTGCAGTATACCCCAAATATGCAACCTGGGGGCGGCATCCAGCGAAGCGGCGCGGGGGTGAATCTCCCATGCGCGCCTTTTCCCC